>PWLM01000189.1 GCA_003560495.1 Bacillus sp. (in: firmicutes)
ATATACGTCGAAGGCATAACATACACGCTGTACTTATCTTCCATGATACCTTCTTCATCCAGGAGCGTATAAAATGGAATTTCAAACTCCTCTACAAACTGTTCAACAGCTTCAATATTTCTTTCTGTATCGGTCATATTTATACCGACCATCTCTACTCCTTCGTCTTGATAATCTTCGTAGAACTTAACAAAATCAGGCATTTCTTCCCGGCACGGGGGACACCAGGTAGCCCACATGTTTACTACCACATAATTTCCCACCAGGTCTTCCAGAGCCAGGCGGCTGTCTCCCTGGAGCTCAGGAAGTTCAAAATCAGCTGCCTTCATACCTGGTTCTGTTCCTGTCTCGTTTATACTTTCATGACTGATCGTATTCTCCGGATCCGCTGCTTCCCGTTCGATCCCGTCCTGTTCAAGGTACGTTTCCAGCGCTTCACTTCCTTCTTCCTCTTCGCTGTACTGATCCTGGATAAAAATAAAAGCACCGATTCCTACGGCCCCTGCCAGTATAATAAAAGATAGTAACTGTTTAATCATTCGATCCCCCGCCTTTCTCGCCCCTATTATACGTCATAAATACTTTCTATACATAACATTGCTGCATTATTCAAAAAATCTCCATACGTGCTGCCCCGGAAAGTTTTTCAAATTCTTTCCCGCTTTTTTAATGTATCTGTTACAATATTGATCGTATGTACTAACATATCAGCCCTGCAGAAGCCGACTGTTATTGTGGAAAGTCAGCCACTCACCGGAATCGGTGAAATTTCCTTACATAGCAACAATAACTTTTTGTAAAGGCTGTATTAAAGAAAGGAAGTTGATTATGTCACTGTTAGAAGCAATTATTTTTGGGATTGTTCAGGGTCTTTCTGAGTTTCTCCCTATTTCCAGCACAGCTCATATAGTAATAACCCAGCTTGTCTTCGGGTATTCTTTCCCGGGACTCGCCTTCGAAATTTTCCTTCACATTGCTTCTGTATTTGCTGTCGTTTTTTATTTCTGGAAAGATGTCTGGAACGTTACCGGAGGATTTTTTCGTTTTATATTTAAGCGAAAAAAAGAAGATCGGCTCATGTTTTTCTTTGGGCTATATATTTTAATTGCAACTGTTATCACCGGCGGCCTCGGTTATGTATTTTCTGATGCAGTAGGCGATGGGATGAAATCCCCCGCAATTATTGCCGGTGCACTGACCTTGACGGGATTTGCACTAATATTTATTGAAAGATTCCATAAAACCGGCTCCAGAACTCCGGAAAATATGAATTCATTCGATGCTGTAATTATAGGTCTCGGTCAGACACTTGCAGTGCTTCCTGGAATATCCCGATCCGGATCGACACTTGTCGTATCACTGCTCCGCGGCCTGGACAGGGAAACAGCTGTCAGGTATTCCTTTCTTCTTGCCATACCGGTAATACTGGGGTCCACAGTTCTCGGAATTAATGATGTTTCACCTGAAATGATGCATTATATCGGACCGGTAAACCTCATTGTATCTTTTATAGTGACATTTTTCTTTTCGGTGATAGGCATAGTATGGCTTATTGATTTTCTGAAGAAAAGCAAACTTATTTATTTTGCTGCGTACTGTTTCGCTCTTGCCGCATTTGTCCTCTTTTATATCGATCCTGCAACTATCATTGATATTTAATAACGGGAAATTTTTATTGAAGAAGATAAATCTTTCTACTACAAAAAACAGGTGCGGCTCTCTGCCGCACCTGTTTTTTGTATTACTGATTTACTTGGATGTTACTGTCATAATAACTGTTTCTCCGGCAGATACCGTCTGGTTTTCCTGCTTATCCATTGATGCTACAGCGTCACCGTTAGTTATTATAACAGGAGTAATAGTGCTTTCTGCTTTTTCATTTACAAGATCCGGATCAAATTCGATCAGCTTATCTCCGACTGCCACCTTATCTCCCTGTTCAACAAACGCTTTAAATCCTTCGCCCTGCATATTCACCGTTTCGATCCCGATATGAATAAGTACTTCCATGCCATTAACTGTTTTAATTCCAACAGCATGTTTTGTTGGGAAAAGCTGCATGATTTCACCATGAACTGGCGCAACAATTGTGCCGTCCGATGGTTTAACTGCTACTCCATCTCCCATCATTTTTTCAGCAAACGTCGGGTCGGGCACTTCAGAAAGAGCAACTACTTCTCCATTTGCCGGGCTGTGGAAAACATCCTTTCCGTCTGCCTCGGGCATCTCTACTTCTTGTTTCTTTTCTTTCTTATCAAGTCCAAATAATTTTTTTAACACAGGTCATACCCCTTTCTGAAATTAAGTGCAATCATTTTAATGTGGCGGTACCGCCGTGAATTATATCAGACCTTCACTGACTGTAAAAGATAATTCCGCCCGATTGTGTACTGTTTTCCTTTTCCCTCTACTTTCATCTTTAAAACTACTCTCCAGCCAGGGGCAGCTGTTGCAAAATCGGCACTACCGCTTCTGCAACACCGGAATCCTCATTATTCGATGTAATATAATCTGCAGCCACTTTCACACTGTGCACAGCATTTCCCATCGCCGCGGAATGTCCGGCAGCTTCAATCATAGACAGGTCATTTTCATTATCTCCAATAACAAGCGTTTCTTCCATACTGATACCGTAAAAAGAAGCGGCTCTTTTTAACGCTTTTCCTTTTGTGGCTTCCTTGTGAGTAATCTCTATATTTTCCAGACCGGAAGAGCTCACGTCAACCGGCAGCTTTTGAAGAGCACTTCTAATTTGCCTGCGGACACTTTCAGAAGCAGAAAACGCCAGTACCTTCAGCAGACGCGTATCCACCGACTCAATAACGGAATTGTAGCTTGAAGCAAGACGGACGCCTCCTTCAGCAAACCGCTGTTCCGCAAGGCCGAGAGCTTCTTCTTTGGACATTTCATCATCTGCTGCATGAAGAACGTCAAGCACAAGTTTCAGCGCTTCCTCACGATTTCTCGTATATGCACCAAAATTAGTGTATATTTCAAAGTAAGCCTGTTTCTTGTCCAGGATATGTGAAATTTTCGTATAGATCTCCTCCGGAATTACTTTTTCGTCAATCAGCTTACCCGATTCACTGCGGAATTCTGCTCCATTTGCTCCAATGACCGGCATGGAAAGACCGGCTTCCCAAAGAGGGTGGGAGGCTTCTTTATAATCGCGCCCTGTAGCGGCGATAACTTTTATACCCTGGGCCTGGGCCTGCTTTAAAATTTCTGCGTTTTTTTCAGTTACTTTCCGTTCATTATTTAAAAGCGTTCCATCCATATCTGAAGCTATCATTTTTATCTCTTTTTTCACGTAACTGCTCTCCTTCTTTACTATTGTTTTGGAAATTATAACGAGGCTGCCTTGAACATAAAAAATGGATAAGAGGAACGTTCTTTCTGTCTTCAACTGAAAGAGCAGGCAGTGTATCATCCATCGAGACAGAAAGCTGTTTTTCATCCATTTATGGTGCAAAAACTTTGCATGAGTGTCTCTGTTAAAGCTCCGGGTTGTTTTTTGAAATGCATAAGGCTTCCCTGACACCGGTTTTACGGAAGGAAAAAAGCCTCATGAAAAGCAGAAGTACTTCTTTTTCTTCAGTCATCAACAGCGAACTATATAAAATTCTTTTGAAAAGAGGTTGTGAATGTTCATTTTTGTATTTGGAAAACTTCGCTGCTGCTGCATAAGATAAGCAGATTGAGGGTAATTATTCGTATATCATGTCAGAAACATGCATCCTGTGCAAGCAGGATGAATTTATGGGAGGGTTCTTATGCCTGCTGCATTTGATTTGTATTTGTATCGATTTTTTATTGTATGGTATGTAATTGGAGTAGTCCTTTTATCTTTTCATCTTGTGCCTCCATGGCTGGAGTGGGCCAACGTTGTTTTTCTTATCACCTCAGGTCTCCTGGCAGTAATGTTTTTTTACCGGAGCACCGCCAGAATGATTGGAATATTTATTGTGCTGTTTATTTTTTTTGTATCTATGTTTATGGAAAGTTTCGGAGTACATACCGGTCTGTTTTTTGGAAACTACAGCTATGAAACAGACTTCGGACCGAAACTTGCGGGAGTACCCGTAACGATCGGGTTTGCATGGATAATGGTAATCGCTACATCTCACGTCCTGGCAGCGCCTCTTTTAAACAAACTGCATGTGCTCGGACGGACTCTGTACGCTCTGTACGGAGCATTAATTGCCACTTCTCTCGACCTTATTCTCGACCCTTTCGCCTATGAAGTAAAACAGTACTGGGTCTGGCACGATGGAGGTATGTATTATGATATTCCATTCACCAATTTTGCCGGATGGTTTGTTTTATCTTTTGTTCTTCATCTATTTTTATCTTTACTTCTTTACCGGAACGGAAGATGGCAGAATACCCGCAGTTTCTTCTGGCAGAAACGCATGCTTTATTTATACGGAATGATGGCCGGCATGTTTATTATAGTTTCTGTCGTTAACGGGCTTGTACTTGCCCCGGTTCTGTCAATTTTGACTTTGGCAGTATATTACACTGTTTACCGCCTTCTCAAACGGGAGGTGCAGGTCATATGATGAAAGCGGAAAATAACAAAAGCTTTGAAAAGCTGTTCAGTTTATATAACAATAATCTTTTGAAAAATAAATTTCATGGTATTTACGATTCTACAGAATCGTTTCCCCTGCCTGAAAAAGGGTCCATTATAATTATCAATCACAGTTCGTGGTGGGATCCACTTATTTTGTTTTATTTAAACAGCAGTAAGTGGAAAACAAACGGCATTGCCATGATGGACGAAAAAGGATTAAACAGGTTCCCTTTCTTTAAAAAACTTGGAGCTTTTTCTGTAAAAGCTTCTTCAGCGGCCTCTGTCAAACAGTCTCTTGAATATGCCGCTGAAGAACTGAGGAGCGGGAGACACATTTTTCTTTTTCCGCAGGGAAGAGAGATGCCTCTGGAGCATCGTCCTCTGACCCTCTCTCCGGGAACGGGGTATTTAAAATACCGGGTGCCGGAAGCACCTGTAGTCCCTGTAGCTTTTTATCACGGACTTTTTCATCATCAAATGCCTGAATGGTACATTCAGGCAGGGGCCCCTGTACATGGAGCTCCCTCGTGGGGAAGGAAACGGTGGTCGCAGGCCGCAGAAGAAGCTTTAGAAAAAGAAATGAATTCACTTCGGAATAAAGTTTTGACGAACCAGCCTTTCATTTCACTCATGCATGGGAGAGAAGGTACAGCAGACAAATTTGAAAAATGGAAAAAGAAATTGGGGGCAGACAATTGATTTATTATATATTTCTGCATCTGCTGCTTCTCAGCTGGACAATTTTCAACAGTTTTTCCATGCCGCAGCTCGGCAGACGTGCTGAAACGACCCCCTCTGTAGCTGTGCTGGTACCTATGCGTAACGAAGAAAATAATGTAGATGGTCTCCTCCATTCGCTTCAGAAGCTTACTTATAAAAATCTGCGCTTCATTATTCTGGATGATGGATCTTCAGACACTACCTGGGAAAAATTAACCGAGGCATCACAAAAGGACTCCCGTCTCAGCATTCACAAAGGAAGTCCTCTCCCCGAAAATTGGGTAGGGAAAGTACATGCGTGCCACCAGCTGTCTCTTCTCGCAGAAGAAGAATTCCTGCTCTTTCTTGACGCAGATGTCCGTGTTTCTCCGGACCTCATTCAGGAAACATTATATCATTTTAAAGAAAATACCGGCCTGGTAACCGGATTTCCACACATCCCATTAAAAAGTATACTGGGCCACCTTTTAATACCAATGCAGCATTTTCTTGTGTTTTTTCATCTTCCGGTTCTCCTCTCCAACCTGACCAGCTGGCCTAAAGCTTCAGCAGCTCATGGAGCTTTTATGATGTTCAGAGCAGCTGCCTATCGGAGTATTGGAGGCCATTTATCAGTAAAAAATTCTCTCGTGGAGGACATTCATATCGCACGCGTCATGAAAACCTCCGGGTGGAGAGTTCGTCTCGTAAACGTTACGGGAAGCGTTTCCTGCCATATGTACAATACTTCCAGGGAAGTCTGGGAGGGGTTTTCAAAAAACTTTTTCCCGGGTCTCGGCAGAAGCCTTCCGGCAGCGTTTCTATTTATCTTTTTTTATACTTTAGTATTTCTTATTCCTGTCCCTGCAGCTGTGACTGGGGCGGTAACTGGAAATTATCTATTTTTTCTTCCTCTAATATTGTCTATGTTCATTAAGTTGACGATAGACCTGGTAACGAAACAGAAATTCTGGCTCGCCCTATTCTTTCCTCTCTCCGTTACCGCAGCATTTATTATATTAATTTACTCAATATCCCTCAGCATCACAAAACAGGGATTCACATGGAAAGGAAGAACGTATCAATGAATAAAAAAGCAGTTGTTATCGGGGCGGGTCTTGGAGGCCTGTCTGCCGCAATCAGCCTTCAGCATCGTGGTTTTCAAGTGACCGTCATCGAAAAAAACTTCCATTCCGGTGGAAAACTGCATGAAGTACATCTAGGCTCCGCCGGTTTTGACTTTGGCCCGAACACTATTACAATGCCTCATGTGTTTAATAACGTATTGAAGCAGACAGGCCGAAAACCGGAAGATTATTTCGAGTTTATTCCACTTCCCCGTCATACGACGAATTCATTTGAAGACGGGAGCTCATTTACTTTTTCTTCCGATAAAGAAGATATGAAACAGGAGCTGCACGCGCTGGATCCTGCGTCTGCCGATAAGTATGAAGCCTACCAAAAAGAGGTGGAAAAACTTTTCAGACTGGCGGACAAACACTTTTTAAAAAGAACATTCCGAAGCTGGAAAGATTTTATTTCCCTCCCTCTTGCTAAAGGACTTCTTTCTTCCCGGCCTCTGGAAACGATGGACAGTTTTCATAGAAAATTTTTCAAAGATGAAAGAATTATTTCTGCGTTTAATCGTTACGCCACTTATATTGGTTCTTCACCTTTCAATTCCCCAGCTACATTCGGTCTGATCGGGCACCTGGAACTAAGCGACGGCGTTTACTACACGAAAGGCGGCAATTTCAGGATCGCAGATGGCTTAAAAAGAGCAGCAGCAGAATCGGGAGTGGAATTTATATATGGAGAAGAAGTTGTTTCTCTGACAGTTCAGAACGGTACTATTTCAGAGGCTGTAACGAACAAGGACAAAGCTGTCCCAGGCGATGTTTTCCTATTGAATGGAGATCTTCTCAGCCAGTATCCCCGACTTGTGGCCTCAGAACACCGGCCATCGTTTTCCGATAAAAAAGCTGCTTCCGCCGATCCGTCCGTGTCGGCCTATGTGCTGATGGCTGCTTCAAACAAGCGTCATCCACTTAACCATCACCATGTTTTTTTCAGTCGTAATCCTAAAAAAGAATTTGAAGATATATTTAATAAAGGGGAATACAGCAGTGATCCTACAGTATATATATGCACTTCCTCCAAAACAGAACCTTCCCGTTCCCCTGACGGCGACAATTTTTTTATACTGGTAAATGCCCCTCCACTTTCCGACGGAGCTGGAACACATCAGTTTTCCAAAGAAATTATATTCGAAAAACTCCGCAGATTTGGACTGGATCTTTCTGCTTCCATTACTGAATCCGTGGAAGTTTCTCCGGCAGTTATCGAAAAAAGGTTCAATGCCTACCGCGGAGCACTATACGGCCTGTCTTCAAACAAAAAGAAAAACACTTTCCTTCGTCCTTATAACAAAGCAGCCGACCTTCATAACCTTTATTTTTCAGGGGGAAGCACTCATCCGGGAGGCGGCTCTCCCATGGTCACTTTAAGCGGTCAGAACGTGGCCGAACTGATTATTAAACATCATCTAAACTAAGAGGCTTACTCCGCTCAACTTCCTCCCGGAAGAAAGTACAGCCGCAGGCAGCTTTCAAAAACAACATGGAGCTTTAAAAAAGCCTAAAATAAAAATAAGCAGGACAAAAAAGACCCGCTCCCGCAGCTGAGTCTTTTTTGTTCTGCTCGAATACGTATTCACCCTGATTTAAACAATATGGATATTTTTCCAAATAATCGACATTGTCTTAACACAGCTACCCTAAGGGAAAATTAGTTTCTGCCACGCCTGAAACAAATGGAAATAATCCGGGTGCCGGCATGGAAAAATTTTACTTTGTAGCCGCAAGTCCGTTCAGTATATTACTTTTCTCTTCCTGACTTACAACAGCTCTGCGGCGAAAAACGTCATATTTATTTTCCCTTGCCGCCTGAATTATTTTTCTGTAGAAATGTGCTGCCGCCTGAACAGGAACTCTGGATGAAACAGGATAAAGATGAATAAACTCAAGACTTTCTTCATAATATAACTCTGCTTCTGATGCCATCTCTTCCCAAAGCCCGATAAAAGCTTCGTTAATTTCACCAGCATCAAGCATTTCTTCTGTATAACCGAATTTAACCATCAGTTCCTCAGGAAGATACTTTCTGCCTCTTTCCCAGTCTTCCCCTATATCTCTTAAAATATTTGTTATCTGCATGGCATACCCAAGCTTTACAGCGCTCGGCTTTAACTCCTCTTTCGTATCCGGGGCAAGAACAGGCAGGAGCATTAGTCCAACAGTACCCGCAACCCGGTAGGAATAATCAAGTACATCTTCAAAGCTTTGAAAGTTGTGCCCATATAAATCCATTTCCTGACCGGAAATCATTTCGTAAAAAGGCTTAATGTCAAACGAGAAGAGATGAAACGTGTGATTAAGTGCTGTCCAGAGTGGACTGCTGTCAGGAATATCACCAGCTGTAAAGCGGTCCAGGTCGTGTTTAAATCTCTGAAGTTCTATTTCTTTATTTACACCCTCATCAACGATATCATCCGCTGTCCTGCAGAAAGCATAAACCGCCCACACCGCCCTGCGTCTGTCTTTAGGAAGATGTTGAAAAGCTTTTGCAAATGTTTTCGAGTTGTTTTCAATTACTTTTCTGCAGTAATCATACGCCTGACGTACTTCCATTTGTTCCTCTCCTCTCATTTGAAAGCCTTTTTTCGAAATCAGGAGGCTGTTCGCTTATTTTAAACATCTCTCTGGAACGCACCCTGTTCAGAGGCATCTTCTTTAAGTACCCGGGATAAAATTTTTGCTCCCTGCATCACTACGGGGATCCCCCCTCCCGGATGTACCGAAGCTCCAACAGCGTATACATTATCGTATGCAAAAGGCTTAACCTGGGGCCTGAATATCCCAGACTGGCTCATCGATGGAGCGAGTCCGAAGCTGCCACCGGAGAAAAGGCCGTCGATTTTTGCTTCATACGGGCTCCGGATATGTTCCCATACGGTTTTTGCTTCCAGGTTTCTATCCACTTTTTCTATTAATTTCCTCTTAATAAGTGTAGCATAATCCAGGTATTCATTTCTTGTAATATGACGTCCGGCCGGAACAGGAACAAGTACATAGGCCACCCCGTGCCCCTCCGGTGCCAGCGATGAATCAATTAAAGAAGGGTTGAATACATAAAAAGAGGGATCCCTGTTCAGACGGTATTTTTTAAATACATCGTTCATATGATTATCCAGATTTTCTCCCATATAAAAGTTATGCACGTGATCTGTATCCAGCGGTTCATTCAGCCCGAAATAAAACAACAGACATCCGGAAGAACTTTTATAGGAACGGGAAGGTTCTCTTACGAGTTTTTCAGCAAGCGGGAATTCACCGTTCAGAACAACCCTGTCTGCGTTTTCAACAACTTCATCGACCTTAACTCCTGTGCAGCGCGTCCCATCCGTTATGAGAGCCTCTACTTCTGCATTTGTACGAACGGTAACACCTCTTTCTTCCATTGCCTCTGTAAGTACTTCTGCAAGACCTGCGTATCCTCCTTTAACATACCATATTCCATGAGCATGCTCGCTGTAAGAAACAAGCGAATAAATGGCTGGCGTTTCGGAAGGAGAACCTCCGATATACAGTGTCTGCAGGGAGAAAGCATCCTGGAGTTTAGGGTGCTTAAAATAAGCAGCGGCCTGTTTACGAACTGACTGGTAAGCCCGGAGTTTCCAAAGTGTTTTTACATTTTTCGGCGTCCAGAAGGAGCGGCGCGTCAAAAAAGCTTTTGTAAGAAAAGCCTCTTTCCCTTCAGTAAATCTTGTTTCCATGTCCGTCATATATTTATCAAAGTTTTTTTCCTCTCCTGGAAACAGCCGGCGGATTTCTTCTTTCTGCTTTTCAGTACTGCTCCACTTCCAAAACGTTGTACCGTCAGGAAAATGCAGCGGATACAGCGGATCTATCCGCTGCATCTCCACCCTGCTTTCTAAACCGAGTTCTTCGAGAATGTCTTTAATCATATCCGGCAGAAGAACTACGGTCGGACCTTCATCCACTTTATAATCTCCGTGGCGGTGATAGGCGAGCCTTCCGCCGGTGCTTGCTTTTTTTTCGAACAATATAACTTCACTGCCTGCTTTATTTTCGTAAAGGGCGGTAATCATACCACCTATTCCGCCCCCTGCTATAATTGTTTTCATGACTTAACCTTCTTTCTTACTTCGTGCACCAGCAGGTTCGAAGTGATTCGTGCAGATTCAAAGATAGTTGGAAGTCCGCTTCCCGGGTGAGTGCCTCCTCCTGTAAGCCAGAGACCTCCAATATCTTCAAATTGATTGTGAGGCCGGAAATACATCATCTGTCCGAGATTATGGGAGAGATTGAATGTAGCACCCTGGTAAATATCTTTTTCATATTCCCATTCGTAAGGAGTCAGTATTTCTTCCACTTCGATATGATTCTCTATATCGGGTATCCCCGTTTTAGCAGCTACTTCCTGCATAATCAGGTCCCGGAACCGTTTTTTATTCTCCTCCCAGTTTATGCCGCTGAAGTTATTGGCTACCGGAGCAAGAATGTACAGCGCCGATTTTCCTTCCGGCGCCAGAGAATCATCTGTGGCGGACGCATTATGAATATAAATAGAAGGGTCTTGGGAAAGCTTTCCGAGTTTCGTGATTTCTTCAACATTTTGTTTATAATCTTTGGAAAAAAATATTGTATGATGATCCAGATTTACTTTTTTATTAATTCCTGCATAAATCATAAACGTGGAACAGGAATATTTTTTCTTTTGAAGCTTTGCATCTGTATATTTACTCCTATGTTTATCATCAATTAAATGCTTCATGCTGTTTGCAAAATCTGCATTCATAACAACATGATCTGCACGTACCACTGAGTTGTCTTCCAGTCTAAGAGATTGAACATGTTTATCGTGAACTTCAATCTTTTTTATGCCCTTCTGCAAATGAATACGCGCCCCGTTTTCTTCTGCTGCTTGTGCCATTGCTTTGGTCAGCTGATTCAATCCGCCCCGCGGATGATATATACCGTATTCGTGCTCCATAAACGAAAGAATACTGAAAGCTCCCGGACATTCCCACGGGGACATCCCCAAATATTTCGACTGAAAGGTAAAGGAAAGTTTCAGGCGTTCATCATCAAAGTATTTGGAAAGAACGTCGTGAAGTGTTTTTCCGACCTCAAGTTCCGGGAGTGCTTTGATACTCCGCCATCTCATATAATCGAGAAGTGAAGCATGATTTTCCTGAAGAATTGGGGAAAGAGCCGCAAGTTTCTTTCTGGTATCACGCATAAATTTTTTATATGCAGGACCGCTTCCGGGAAAATGTTTTTCTACTTCTGCAAACATGTTTTCTTCATTACTGCTTGCCCTGATTTTCATCCCGTCAAAAACGAGTGAATACATTGGGTCCAGCCTGATTAAATCGACATAATCATGAAGATTTTTCCCGCTGTCCCGAAAAATATTTTCCAGAATGTGCGGCATGCTGAAAAACGTAGGACCAAGGTCGAAAGTGTAGCCTTCTTTAGTGAAAGAAGAAGTTCTCCCCCCTAGATAACTTTGTTTTTCATAAACATCCACATCGTATCCTTCAGCTGACAGCAGCATTGCTGCAGCCAGGCCTCCAGGTCCGGCACCGATAACTGCCACTTGTGTCATTTTGACCCACCCTCTTCCTCAATCTATACTTCTAATCCCTTTAATACCCCTGTTTTATAACTGATAAACAATATTTGTATAACATTTGTACGCCTTCAAATTGAAAAATCGGCTCTTTCTCCTATGGACGGAAGAGCCGGAAAAAAATCTCTTATTTTTTCTTTTTCAGCGTAATTAAATACCATCCGCCTTCACGGATTAAAGGCTTCATTCCTGCGACACGGAAACCAGCTTCCTTAGCGTCCTTTTTAATGCTTTCAGGGGAAGGAAGTGGATACAGATTGCTGTGTGCGGTCATAAATGTATTAAAAGCTGCAGTAAAAGCCGCCCCATGCTTTGCTTTTACAAGAGGACAGATAATGGTAACGGAACCTTCTTTGGAAAGCACTCTCGCAAAGCGGTGGAAAAGACCGGCTCTGTCTTCCGGCTTAAAGTAATAAAGCAGATTGTGGGCCATAATCATATCTACTTTACCGTCACACGTTTCTAGAAAATCAACGATGTCACCTTCGCGGATATCAATATGGCTGCTTACTTTCTTCCTGGCTTTTTCAACAACTTCCGGACTTAATTCCACTCCAATCAGCTCTGTTTTAGGGTGCTTTTGATGGATGGAGCTTAAGTAACCGCAGTATCCGCATCCCAGATCGATAACGGTAGAAGGTTTTTCTTTCTTTACCCACTTAAGAATCGGGGATACCGCTGCCTTTTCGAGAAACGTGGAAGTTTCTGCAACTATCTCTGAAAACTTTTCGGATAAATATGTAAGACGCTCATCCGACTCAAGAAGCTCTGGATATTTCAGCAGTGTAGGTATATGAAGTTCCATCATTTCACTCAGTAAAATGCCAACCGACTCACTGCTGGCTTTGGAGGCGTATTTAATCATTTTTTTATTTGCTTTAAATTTCCCCTTGCCGGTTTCTTTTAAGTGTCCTACTTCCAGCCCTACATCCACCCACCGCTGGAGCAGTTCACTCGACAGATTAAACCTGGAAGCGGTATCTTCAACAGAAGCAGGGCTTTCAAACCTATCAAACAGATTCAAATCATACCCCACGTGGGCATGCCATGTTTCCAGAAAATTTTCGTTCGTTTTCATCCAGTTCCGTGCCTGGATCATTCGCTGCAGTTCACTCACATTGTCCACCTTCTTTTCTTTAACTTTATTGGGAATGCTTATAATATGACCGACGGCGGTCTGCAGAAAACAGCTCGTCGTTATGGGTTGTAAGCCCTATTCCCTGTCATATTCCTCTATAAACCAGTCCGGTCATTGATTTTAAATATTTTCCTTTTCTCTAATGTGGGAAAGAAGTGCATCCGTTCCCTCGTCAATAAGTCCGTAAGTTTCATTGAAATCCCCTGTCATATAAGGATCTGGCACATCCGGTTCCTTGTTTTCCGGAAGAAGATCCATCAGCCGGAATGCGGTAATTTTTTTACCATGCCCTGCCATCCGGTGGATGAAACCGAGATTGGAAGCGTCCATCGCAGCGACGTAGTCCGCTTCGAGATCTTCGGCATTGATTTCACGGGCAGTCATGCCTTCCTCAGGAATACTCTCCCGCTTTAGAATATTTATTGTTCCTGAATGAGGCGGACTTCCCGCGTGCCAGCTGCCGGTACCCGCGGAATCAATATGCATGAGATGTGAAAGTCCAGCCTCCTCGACTTTCTTCCGAAAAACTGCTTCCGCCATAGGAGATCTGCAGATATTACCTAGACAGATAAAAACAACCCGTATCATTAATGTACACCTTCCTTAAAGTTATTTTTTACTAAGACGGCTGCCGGCAATTCGTTCCAGCAGTGAAGGAGCCAGCTGATACAATTTGGCCGCTGTCCCCATCCACCATGGGAGATTCAGTTCACGTCTGCGGCGGAAAAAGATGCGCACTGTTTTTTCGGCTACTTTTGGAGCTTCCATCATAACTGATGCTACGTTATTCCGGTATGTACCTTCTTTGTCAGCTATGTTGAAAAAGCCGGTTTCTACAGGGCCCGGATTAATCGTGCTGACATAAATTCCTGAGTTCCGCAGCTCCATTCTGCAGGCATTTGCAAAACCATTTACGGCGTGCTTTGTAGCCGAATAAACACTCGATTTAGGTGTAGCAACTTTACCAGCAAGTGAAGATACAAATAAAATGTGACTGCCTGCTTTCATTTTTGGAATAACAGCTTTAGTACATGCAATCGTCCCGAGTACGTTTACACGGAACATTTCCTCCGCGTCTTTCATATCAATGTCAGTCACATAATCAAATATGCCAAATCCGGCATTGTTTACGAGTACGTCCACTTTCCCCGCTTCCGACTCCACGGCATCAAATATTTCTTTCACACGTTCCACGTCTGTAACGTCCCCTTTAAATACAAGCGGCAGAATACCCGTTTCCATTTTTATCTGCTGTGAAACTGCATGCATTTTATCTTCCGAACGGGCAATAAGGACAGGAAGGGCACCTTTATGGGCTGTTTCTGCTGCTATTTCAGCACCAATTCCGCTCGATCCTCCAGTTATAACGATCACTTTTTTCTGTAAATTCCTTTGCATACATTATCACCCTTTCCAATAAACAGTATAACTTTTTTGTTTTCCGCTGGCGAATGATTGTGTTTTCCATATTGACATCAGGTGACAATCCAATAGATAATAAGAATAATTTTCTATTCAGAGTCACAAAGGAGTTTTTCAAAATGAAAATAACAATAATTGGCGGCGGATCTATGGCTGAGGCATTAATAGCCGGCTGGACGGACGGTGTTTATCCTGCCGCTTCCGATATATTCGTAACGAACCGCTCAAATGATGAACGGCTTGAGACCCTGGCTCAAACATACGGCGTAACTGTAACACGGGATCCTGAACTATTAACAGAAAACACGGATTTTATCCTGCTTTCCTGTAAACCAAAAGACTGGGAGGAAGCTCTGGAACCTCTTCTGACGCATTTAGAAGCACGTACAGCCGTTGTTTCGGTAATGGCGGGTGTAACGACGGCCTCCATGGAAGAAGCGTTGCCAGGTCACGCTGTAATACGGACAATGCCGAATACGTCTGCTGCTGTACGGGCATCCATGACTTCTCTTTCTTTTGGTTCTTCCTGTTCAGATGAGCAGTCCAGCCGGGCAGTTGAGCTTTTCCAGGAAGTAGGGGAAACTGCTGTAGTTGAAGAGACAATGATGGACGCCGTAACTGCACTTACCGGCACAGGCCCTGCCTATATTTACTATTTGATGGAATCTATGGAAAAGGCTGCTGCTAATATTGGCGTACCGGAGCACATAGGCCGGGAACTCGTAGCCCAGACACTCGTAGGTGCAAGCCGGCGGGTTCAGCAGGAGGAATCATCTCCAAAGGAACTTTATGAACAGATTATGAGTCCCGGCGGCACGACAGAGGCCGGTTTTGATGTACTGAAAAGCCGGGGGGTCCAGGAGGCACTTATTGAGTGCATTGCCGGTGCTTATGAGAGGTCTCAGGAACTCGGTAAAAAGAAAAAGCTTTCCAGCCGGTCGGACAATTAACTTTCTCCTGCCATTCCGGCGGTAAAGACCTTCTGCTTTTTAAGAAGGTCTTTTTTACGCAGTGAAAGCTTCTCCTTCAGCAAAAATACAGCTGCAATTTTTATTTTTCCCAGAAGGGGTGGTGCGATATAAACAGCTTCTTCCTCCTGCTGATTAAAAAAGCTCTCCCCCCCCCCTACTTTGTCTACTCTCTTTTTTCTTAAATACTTTCCTTTCTGCACTGCTTCTTTTTTAGTAGAATAAACAGCATGTCTTACATATTTTTCAGCAGAGGACGAGGTAAAAATGAGAACAGAAAAACGCCGTTGGAAACTTTTTTTTCAAAAAATAACAAATAGCCGTCTGTTTACTCCCGTCATTATGATCCTTATTATGATAAACGCTGTCATAGTCGGAATTGAGACTTACGAACATATTTACCAGGGAAATCAAATGCTGTTTTTCACTCTCGACCGGGTAC
Source organism: Bacillus sp. (in: firmicutes) (assembly GCA_003560495.1). Classification (GTDB taxonomy): domain Bacteria; phylum Bacillota; class Bacilli; order Bacillales; family Salisediminibacteriaceae; genus Alkalicoccus. Next base: position 15,963 of record PWLM01000189.1, read on the forward strand.
TTCTCTGGATTTTCACTGTTGAAATTGTGATAAGGCTTCTGGCAACTCCTTCTCTGAGGTATTTCTTTAAGAGCGGATGGAACTGGTTTGACTTCCTTATCGTAGCAGCGGGCCACCTTTTTGCCGGAGCTCATTTTGTAACTGTCCTGAGGGTGCTCCGCGTGCTGAGGGTTTTTCGTGCCGTTTCCATCATCCCTTCCCTTCGACGTCTTGTCGATGCTTTAATGAGAACAATACCATCTCTTGGGAATATTCTTCTGCTGATGGGCATTATTTTCTATATTTTTGCTGTAATCGGCACTATGCTGTTTCAATCAACTGCTCCCGAATATTTTGGTAACCTTCAGCTTTCCCTGCTTACGCTGTTCCAGGTGGTAACACTCGAATCATGGGCTTCGCAGGTAATGAGACCGATATTCGAAGAACTGTGGTGGTCATGGATTTATTTTATAGGCTTTATACTCGTTGGTACTTTTGTTATTTTTAACCTTTTTATCGGTGTTATTGTAAGCAACGTGGAAAAAAGCGAAAAAGAAGAAGACACGTCTGAAGAGGATACAAAAGAAGAACTGAAACAGCTGAGAACGGAAATAAAAGAATTAAAAGATATTATAAACGACCAGTATAGCCGATGACTATCGATGTCAGATAATCTTACATTTTTCCCCGTCGTTCTTTCCGGTCATGGTATAGTGATAAAAAATGCCACACATTAACGGGAAGGATGGGGTTTCTTTGGCAGTTTCTACCTCCTACAAAAACAAAAAAGTTATTGGTATAGGTATTACCAGTGAACTGACCGGGCTGTCTGAAAGGCAGATACGCTACTATGAAGAAAGAAAGCTCATACAGCCCGACCGCAGCAAAGGCGGGACGAGAAAATATTCTTTTGAAGATGTTGAACGCCTTGTCGATATCGCAAATAAAATGGAAGATGGAATGCAGACCTTCGAAATTCGTAAAGAAGAGATGAAGCAGTCGGACGTGAGAAATAAAATGCTCCGCGGTCAGCTGAACGCTGCATTTAAAATGCGCAAATAACTGATAATCTCCCGGCCTGCAGGGTGTCAGAAATCACTGCAGGGCTTGTGATATTTCCCTTTTACTAATGGTCTGCACCTATAGACGCATCTTCAACGCCCTGGTCTGGAAGGATTCGTTCTTCTGCCGGGGCGATTGACATTCTTCCCCAATCCGGATATTATAATGCTTGGAGAAACAATTACTCTCTAATCTACCGATAGAAAGTGTGCATAGATCATGCCTGATACTCAAGATAGGGATCTGCTGAATGAAAAAATTACGTCGTTTATTATTCCTGCAGAAGAAGTCGCTCATGTACAGCCGGATAATTCCCTTGAGCATGCCCTGCTTGTTCTTGTAAAATCCGGATACACTGCTATTCCAGTACTTGATCTCAACAGCAGACTTAACGGTATTATAAGTAAAGCACAGATTCTTGATTCCATTCTGGGTATTGAAAGACTGGAACCGGAGAAACTGACGGACTGCCTGGTCCATGATATGATGACTTCGAGTTATATTGCAGTTCAGGAAAATACAACTTTTGAAAAAGTAATGCAGCAGTCCATACAGCATCCGTTCGTGTGCGTAGAAAATATGCGCGGAGAATTTGTAGGTCTAATTCCAAGAAGTAAAATTCTTGCCTTTTTAAATGGCTACCTTCACGACCTTCGCAAGAAACAATAGCTTTTGGCGTACTTTAAAGTGTGAACAGACTGCGTCTTATCAGGGGAGTGAGACGCAGTCTGCCACACAGAATACGATTTCATAAAAACAGCATAATTTTAAAAACCCTCCGGCTGCAAAATGAGCAGCCGGAGGGTTTTATCTACACTGAAGAAAAACCGGCATCGGTTAATCCTTCACAATTCAGCTGCCGGTATTATATTGTTTTTTCCAGCTTTCTTTTACGATCTGAAAACATCCCAAAAAGCATAAATTTTATAAGAAAGGCCGGGATGAAGGAGGTATATCTCACTTGATCCGTCATGAGAGTCCATCCGGGACGCAGCTCGATAAATTCATGTTTATGCTGCCATTTTATAAACGGAAAAGGCAGTTTCTCCCCCTCATCTATAAAATACCGGAGAGACTGAACGTGTGAAATTTTACTTTCCCACGAAAGACGGACAATAAAAAAATTCATCTTCAGGTGGACTGCTGCACCTTCAAAAACTTTTTCATCCCCATGCAGTGTGAGTTTTGGGAACGAAGTTATCGCTGCAAGATTCCTGTTGTATTGAAAGAAATTCCAGACATCAGGCAGCGGTTTGTTTATTTTAGTGCGGTAATGAAAAGTTCCTTTAAACATCGTATTCTCCCCTTTTGTATAGATGCACCCGTTATCAGGCTTCAGCTTCCCCCGGGCACTGCTCCAATTTTTTACGAGACACTCTTTCTTTCTTACTTTTCTCTACGGCATCATTAAATCCCTGCATAATTCAACTTAACACTCAGTAGGAATTCTACGGTGAACCGTCCCCAAACCCTCTTCTCAATTTATTTTCTCCGAATTTTTCATTTATGTTTCTCAGCAGCGCATCTTTTTCCCAGTCTGCTTTATCTTTTTCATAGGAAAACAAATTCAGCTGTTTATGAGCTTCCCCATGTTTGATTAAATCTGTTCCAGTTATACCAACAAGACGCACAGGGCTCCCATTCCAGCTTTCTTCCCAAAGTTTTACTGCATAATAAAGCAGGTCTTCAGCTTTATCAAGAGGTGCAGGAAGGCGGACTGAGCGCTGAATCGTATCCCAGCTGCTGTAACGGATTGTCAGCTGTAACCCTGAAGCATAAACGGCTTTCCGCTTCAGACGACGGGAAACCGATTCGGCCATTTCAGAGAGTACAGGGCGGACTGCCTTGAGGCTCACAGCATCCTGTGCGAGTGTCCGGGAGTGACCAATGCTCTTAAATTGTTTTGCAGCTTCCGGGTCCACCGGCCGGGTATCTTTCCCCCATGCCCTTTCGTAAATCTTTCGGCCTCCTTCACCAAAGTTAAGAACAAACTCTTCGGCTTCAGCTGCTGCTATATCTCCTATAGTGTATATGTCGTATCCGGCCAGTTTTTCAGCTGTCCGGTCACCAACGCCATGCATCATAGCAGCAGGCATCGTCCAAAGTTTTTCAGGGATCTCCCGTTTACGGAGTACAGTAATACCCATCGGTTTTTTCATGTCGCTTGCCGTTTTTGCAAGAAATTTATTCGGAGCTATCCCGATGCTGCTTGGCAGACCCAGTTCCTTCACAAGCCGCTGCTGAATTTCTTATGCCAGTGCAGGTGCCCCTTCCGGAATACAGTCCGACACATCCATATATCCTTCGTCGATCGAAACCGGTTCGACTATTTCTGTATACTCATTCAGTAATTCAAACATCTGACGTGATTTTTCCCTGTATCTTTCAAAGCGCGGTTCCCTCACGATAAGATCCCGGCATGCTCTTCTAGCTTCCCACAAAGGAACAGGAGGCTTCACGCCTCTTGCTCTGGCTTCATAACTGGCCGTTACCACGATGCCTTTCCGCTTTTTTGCATTTCCTGCAATAGCAAGGGGTTTTCCTTTTAATCCGGGATGATCAGCCGTTTCCACTGATGCATAAAAACTGTTCATATCTACATGGAAGATAACACGGCCAGCCATATCATCATGCTCCTTTCAGCAGGGTAGATTCTTTTTACACTTCATTTATTTTACCATACGACAACAGATGAACCTTGACAAGGACCTAACTTTATAACCGCTTTACTAGAAAAGTCTTACATACTCTCGCCAATTCCAATTCGTGTGTGTTAGAATAAAATTGTTAGAGAAAGGTGGTCGATGAATAGATGGATGCTTCTTACACTACTTCTAGCTATCAGTCCGTTTTTTTTCTGGTAATCGAAGTTTTGAATGATTACGCCAGACATGAGAGACCATCACCTACGATTCAGCAGCTTGCTGCAAAAACAGGTCATTCCGAAGAAACGATACTGGAATCACTTGAATTTGGCAGCATCGGCCCGAAATCCCTTCTCCACTAAGAAGGGTTTCGGGTCGAAGAGAATTCCTGCGAATATGATATACAAGAATGCTTCAGAAGGAGCCCGGAGTGTTCAATACCTCTTTTTTTTAGCAGGGTACTCAATCCAGCAGTGGAAAACATATCTTCATAGGGACCGAAAAAAACACACCGCATTGGCGGTGTGTTTTTTATTGCGTTCTTCAAGGAGGAATGGTTAACCTTTTGCTTCGTTTATAATCTGTACAACGAGCCGGGTAAGGCAGTTAAGCTCTTCTACAGGCATCCGTTCGTTCGTAGTGTGAATGTCTTCGTAGCCTACACCAAGATTGATTGTAGGAATTCCGTGCCCTGCAAAAATATTCGCATCGCTTCCGCCCCCGCTCTGCTTCAGCCTCGGGGTCCGGCCGACTTTTTCTGCAGCACGGCTTGCTTTTAAAACTACTTTGTCATCCGGATTCTGCTTAAAGCCTGGATAAACTACCTGAATCTCCACGTCTGCGGAAGTGCCCATTTCTTCTGCAGCCGCTTCAAAAGCCTGTTTCATTGCCTCCGTCTGCTTTTCCATTTTTTCTTTTACAAGCGACCTGGCTTCTGCTGTAATATCCACTCTGTCACAGACGATGTTTGTCTGACTGCCGCCTTCCATGCGTCCTATGTTAGCCGTAGTTTCTTCATCGATCCTGCCCAAGGGCATTGAAGCTACGGCTTTCGAAGCGGCGGTTATAGCCGAGATCCCTTTTTCCGGAGCGACACCTGCGTGAGCTTTTTTCCCATGTATCACCGCGTATACTTTTGACTGATTGGGTGCAGCTGTCACTAGGTCCCCTACCGGACCGTCACTGTCGAGAGCATAACCATAATCTGCTTTTACGAGATTCATCTCCAGCTCCCTCGCTCCTGCGAGACCGGATTCCTCCCCGACAGTAATTACAAACTGCACCGTTCCATGTTCCGCACCTGCTTCCTGAATTGTTCTTACCGCTTCTATCATGGCAGCTATGCCCGCTTTATCATCGGCTCCAAGGACGGTTGTTCCATCAGAGTAAATATATCCTTCCCTCACCTCCGGGGAAACACCGAGCCCGGGAACGACGGTATCCATATGAGAAGTAAAGTAAATAGTGTCCCACTCTTTATTGCCTTCCCATGTTACTATCAAATTGCCGGCCCCGTGTCCTGTCCGTTCCATGGAATCGTCTTCCTCAACAGAGAGTCCGAGTCCTGTAAATTTTTCAATCAGTCTGTCCGCTATTTCTCTTTCATATTTCGTTTCTGAATCAATTTGAACGAGTTCAAGGAATTCGTTCAGCAGCCGTTCCTCATTCATTAGGCTATGCCTCCTCAAAAAGTTATGTACGGAGACGATTGTATCATAAATACAAGTTAGAGCGGGATGTTGCCGTGCCTTTTTGCCGGACGCTGCTCTGTTTTCTCCTGGAGCATTTTCAGGCTCTCCATAATTTTCTGTCTCGTCTCTCTCGGGTCGATGACATCATCCACCATCCCATTGGCCGCTGCAATGTAAGGGTTGGCAAATTTTTCACGGTACAATTCAATTTTTTCTGCTCTAGTTTTTTCAGGGTTCTCACTCTCCTGAATTTCCCTTGCAAAAATAACATTAGCAGCACCGTGAGGCCCCATTACCGCAATTTCAGCATTCGGCCACGCATATACTATATCCGCTCCTATGGATTTACTGTTTAAAGCGACATAGGCCCCTCCATACGCTTTACGGGTGATCACCGTAATTTTTGGTACGGTAGCTTCTGAATACGCGTAAAGTATTTTCGCCCCGTGCCGGATAATACCTCCGTGTTCCTGCTGGACACCCGGAAGAAATCCTGTTACATCTTCAAATGTAACAAGCGGGAGACGGAAACTGTCGCAGAAACGGATAAAGCGGGCGATTTTATCTGAGGAATCGATATCGAGTCCTCCCGCCATTACTTTCGGCTGATTCGCAATTATTCCAAGCGGACGGCCGCCAACTCTGGCGAAGCCGATAACGGCATTTTTTGCAAAGTCCTTCTGCACTTCCATGAATGACTCTTTATCTGCTGTTTCCCGGATTACTTCCCGTACATCATACGACCTGGACGGATCTGACGGGACATGGTCCAGCAGATCGTATAGAAACTCATCTTTCTCTTCATAGCTCTGAATCGGCGGCTCTTCTTCCTGATGCTGGGGAAGATAGGACAGCAGATCTCTTACCTGGCGCAGAGCTTCTTCTTCACTTTTGCAGGAGAAGTGGGCATTGCCGCTCTTTGATCCGTGAACTTTTGCTCCCCCCAGAGCTTCAGAGGAGATTTTTTCTCCTGTGACAGTCTCTATTACTTTTGGCCCTGTAATAAACATCTGGCTTGTTTTTTCCACCATAAATACAAAGTCAGTTATTGCCGGTGAATATACTGCCCCTCCGGCACACGGACCCATAATAACTGAAATCTGGGGGATAACACCGGAGTATATTGCATTTCTGTAAAAAACATGCCCATACCCATCTAAAGAGAGAACGCCCTCCTGTATTCTCGCACCGCCGGAGTCATTTAAGCCGACAAAAGGCGCCTTGTTTTTTACGGCAAGATCCATTACGTTGGCTATCTTTTTTGCGTGCATTTCCCCGAGCGCTCCTCCGTAGACAGTAAAGTCTTGAGCAAAGAGGAAAATTTTCCGGCCGTTAACGTAGCCATATCCAGTGACAACCCCTTCCCCGGGAGCTGATCCTTTCTCCATCCCCTCTTCGTCAAAACGGTGTTCAATAAACGGCTGGAGTTCCACAAACGTGTTTTCATCTACGAGAAGCTCTATTCTTTCTCTCGCCGTTAATTTGCCCTTTTCGTGCTGCTTTTCCCGGCGTTTGTCCCCTCCTCCCATTTCCACTTTTCTTCTTTTATCATAAAGTTCGTTCAGTTTTTCATACATGTCCATCCGCTGATTCATCCTTTCTCTCTACAAGTTCCAGTAGGCTTCCGTGTGTGGATTTAGGGTGAAGAAAAGCTATTGGATGCCCCTGGGCTCCCGTTTTCGGTTCTTCATCAATGAGCTGGACACCGGAACGCTTCATTTGTGTCAGTCTATCCTGAAGATCTTCCACAGCTATGGCCAGATGATGAAGTCCCGGTCCTTTTTTATCAATAAATTTTTGTACGGGGCTGTTTTCGCCGAGCGGCTCAAGAAGTTCCAGCGTTACTGAACCGAGTGGAAGAAAGGCTACCCGTACTCCTTGTTCCGGAACTTCCACAACATCCTGTATATCAAGCTGAAAATGAGAGCGGTAAAAAGAAGCTGCCTCATCAATAGATGTTACCGCTATACCAATGTGATCCACACCCCGCGGCTTTTGAAAAAGCCGTGTTTCTTCCCCCCGTCTCGCTTTTACGGATTCTTCAATGTATGAAGCAATCAGACCTGTCGGCGTACCCGGAGTAAAAATCTTTTCCACTCCTGCTTCTTCAAGTCTCGCTATGTCATACACTGGAATAACCCCGCCTCCGATAACGAGAATGTCTTCCGCTTCTTCTTCCTTAAGCTGTTTTACCACGGCAGGAAATAATACATTATGCGCTCCTGACAAACTGGAAAGTCCGATTACGTCAACATCCTCCTGAACTGCAGCCCGTACGATCTGTTCTGCGGACTGCCTGAGTCCAGTATATATTACTTCCATGCCGGCATCTCTCAGAGCCTGGGAAATCACGAGTGCCCCCCGATCGTGGCCGTCCAGTCCCGGCTTTGCTATAAGTACTCTAATTCTTTCCATAAATGGCGCCTCCTCTACGACGTATATTCTCCAAACACATTCCGGAGTGTATGACATATTTCTCCTACTGTTGCATAAACTTTAACAGCTTTCACGATAACATCCATCATATTTTCCCCATTTTCAGCAGCTGCTTTAAGCTCCTCAAGCACAGCTTCCACCTTTTCATTGTCTCTGCGCTCCCGGAGGGTTTTCAGTCTGTGAAGCTGCTCTTTAACAAAAGCGTCATCCACTGCCATTAAGTCCGGTGCCTGTTCCTCGCCTGCCTGAAACTTGTTTACTCCCACAACTATATCTTCTTCTTTTTCAAGACGTTTCTGCGCGTCGTATGCAGCGCGGTGAATTTCTCTCTGCATGTACTGGCTTTCCACCGCCTGCACCGCACCTCCCAGCTCATCAATTCGTTCAATATAACGGAAAGCTTCTTCTTCAAGTCTGTCGGTTAATTCTTCAACAAAATAGGACCCACCGAGTGGATCAATAGTATTTGTCACTCCGGTTTCATGAGCGATGATCTGCTGCGTACGCAGCGCAATTCTCGCGCTGTCTTCCGTTGGAAGTGAAAGCGCCTCGTCTTTCGCATTCGTGTGAAGACTCTGCGTTCCTCCAAGAACTGCGGCCATCGCCTGAAGCGCAACTCTTACAACATTATTTTCCGGCTGCTGGGCAGTAAGTGTAGAGCCTGCCACCTGAGTATGAAAGCGAAGCTGTTCACTTTTTTCTTTTTTTGCTCCGAAACGCTCCCGCATCATCTTTGCCCACATTCTTCTGGCAGCACGGAATTTTGCCGTTTCTTCGAAAAAATCATTATGCCCATTAAAGAAAAAGGCAAGACGCGGAGCGAATTCATCCACGTCGAGTCCTGCCTCCATCGCCGCCTCGACATAAGCAGCTGCGTTGGCAAGTGTGAAAGCAAGCTCCTGTACTGCTGTGGATCCGGCTTCCCGGATATGATAACCGCTGATACTGATAGTATTAAAAGCCGGGGCTTCCCTGCTGCAAAATTCAAAGATGTCCGTGATAAGCTTCATGGATGGTTTAGGCGGATAAATATATGTTCCACGAGCAATGTATTCTTTTAAAATATCGTTCTGAATGGTGCCACGGATCTTTTCCGGTGGGACCCCCTGCTTTTCTGCTACGGCTATATACATTGCAAGCAATACGGCAGCCGGTGCATTTATTGTCATAGAGGTACTGACATCACCAAGGGAAATCTGATCAAATAAAAGCTCCATGTCTTCCAGAGAATCGATGGCTACACCAACTTTTCCAACTTCCCCCAAAGACATCGCATCATCAGAATCGTATCCGATCTGTGTAGGAAGATCAAAAGCGACCGATAAACCGGTCTGTCCCTGATCCAGAAGGTAACGGAATCGTTCATTTGTTTCCTTGGCAGATCCAAAGCCTGCATACTGTCTCATCGTCCAGAGCTGACCGCGGTACATCGTGCTGCGGATGCCCCGTGTATAAGGGTACCGGCCCGGAAAACCGAGTTTTTCTATGTAAGCGTTATCAAATTTTTCCGGGAAATAAGCTCTCTCCACGTCCAGGCGGGATCCGGTTCGAAAAGTTTCTTTTCTCTCCGGTCGTTTTTTCAGCTGATCCTTTACTTCTTTCTGCCATGCTGCATAAGCCTCTTTATAATCTTCCATGGGCGCCTCCTTCAACTCGTAAATATGGTCTTATTATAACATAGAGTTGTTAAGTCTTCCCATCCTCTTGAAAAGTCGTTTTTTTACGGCTAAAATAGAAGTAGCAAAAGTTTTGAGGAGGGAAAAGTATGCCTCGTAAGTTTCGTAAAGCGATCGTTTATATGATGATTATCGTTATGTTTGTTGGAACTGCACTTATGGGAGTTTCTGCGTTTTAATACCAAAACCAAAACAAAAGGCTTCCCGGCTGATTTATCTGACCGGGAAGCCTTTTTTGTTTGGCTTTTTAGAGCTCTGTGCAGATAGAAGAACACCTGAAGTAGAGGAAGCTGAAAATCTCCTCCAGTTATCACGATCAAACCAAACTTTAACCCTGCTTTTCACTTAGAGATAGATTACTAAACGCCGTCGTCTTTTTATCACATTTCGTTCAGCAGTCCTTTGTCACGTCGAGGAGAAGCAGGCATATCAAACCTTATTTCGCATATTACGCTTTTGATTCAAATATTCCGTATTCCTGCACCGGACGAAACTGTTTTTTTATGGCAAGATACTGCTCCAGCTCCTTTACGAGATGGGCAAGTGCTGCTCTTGCTTCAAATTCTTCTCTCGTTTTAGGAAGCTCCATTTCTTTAAAAGAGTCCCGGAGCTCCTCCAGTTTATCTATAAAAAGATAAGCCGTATTTTTTGAGTGGACACCTTCCGCCAAATCGTCCATAAATCCTGCCAGCATGTCTGCCTGCATTACATGATAATCTATTGAAGTCAAAAGCGGCATCATTCTTTCGATAATATCGAGCTGCTTTTCCCTCATTTTAAAATAATGATAGTACGTGTCTTCATAGCGGAGAATATGGTTTTCCAAGTTTTGTACTGCCATATTTTTTGCTTCCTGGATCAGTTCTCCGGCTTCCACAATTTCACCTCCGCTCCAGTCAGAATCTCCTCGGCGTATATAAGAGGCAAACTCATGAAAAATCACCGCATAATTCTCTTCCAGGCGCTTCTGAAGTTTGTTCAGCTCCGCCTCATTACTTGGCATATAAATATTCATAACGAGAGCCATTCCGACGCCGATAACTATTAAAAACAGTTCGTTGACTATAATTTCTGTACTGACCGTACCTACTGTATACAAATGAAAAATAATAACCATACTCGTTACGATCCCCGAAGTGATTTTTAACTGCACTGCGATCGGTATAAAAACAAGTATTACAAACGCAATGCTGAGGAAATGGTACCCCAGTGCCTCGAATATGAAGGCTGCGGTAATAAGGCCTATAATACAGGCTGAAAACCTTTCCCAGGCGGATAGATAGGATTTTTTTCTTGTTCTCTGAATACAAAGGATTGTAATTATTCCTGCCGAAGCATAAAAATCCAGCTGCATCGTCTGTGCAATCAAAACAGCCAGTGCAGCTCCGACTGCTGTTTTTAGCGTTCTGTATCCAAGTCCTCGCATAATGTACCGCTACTTTCTATTAGTTTGGTAAAACGGGAAGTTTCTTTTTTATAATAAAGCTATGTTCGCTGTTGACGACTGGAGAAAAACTTCGCCAACCGGCCTGCCGTGGAGGAGATTTTCGGGTAGGCTGCGCCCTATCCTCCAATCTCTTTCTTCCACGGGCTGCTTTCCGCTTCGTTTTTTTATAGAAAAAGAAAAGTTCTGCTTTTCATAAACGCTGCTCTTTATTCTACAAAACCGCCGCCACGGTGATTTTTCGAGACGCCTGCGGAAGCGCGCAGTTCCTCCCTATTGGAAAGGACAGCCGCATACTTTCTCCGCGGCAGGTGTAAAGAGCCGCAGGCACTCTTTATAAACAACTCGGACTTTAACATAGCTTTTATAATAGAGGAAAAATTCTGCACTGGCAGCACAGCAAATTCATCAGCTCCCGGATTTTTCGGTCCGGGAGGATTAAGGCAGGTGCCAACGGCCGTGATGAACGAGATTCATTTAAAAACATTTTCCCAGGTCATCCGGTATTATACTTCCATATAAGAGCACGGCTTTCCTGCCGGTAACTCTGCAAGCGGGGTAAATTGTTTTCCTGAGAAGTAATTCACAGCCTGCTGAGCTGTTTACTCGTAAAGTGACGATAGGTGGAAAGCCTCCCTATGAAAACATTGTCAGCATTTTATAAAAGTTAATAAAAAAACCTCCAGATAAAACTGGAGGTTTGTTAATTGAATTAATTTAAAGTGGCGCGCCCGCCAGGATTCGAACCCGGAACGCGAGAGCCGAAATCTCGTATGATATCCATTTCACCACGGGCGCAGAGCAGTGCGGTGATCTCCCACCGACACCTCATTATTATATCAGTATAATTTTACAGATGCAAGTTATTTATTCATTCTTAAATTTTTCGTAGTCTTCAAACATTTTTTCAAAACGTTCATTCATCTGTTCCTCATTATAACCTTTTCTTGCCAGACGTGCAGCAAAATTCTGGGCCCAGAGAGTCAGTCGTTTTGACATCTTCTTATATTTTTTTGATTCTTTTTGATCACTGACTTCTTTCGATCTTCCATCGGCATTGGACATAACATTTTCCGAAATGAAAAGTGCCTTCCAGATATCTTCTTCTTCGAATTCATCTGCATGATCGTTAAAGTACTTTATAACCCGTTTATAATAATTATCGAATGTTTTGAAAGGAATTTCTTCTTCCTGGTTTAAATAAGTATGTACTTCTTTATAAAGCTCCTGCATTCGTTCACCACTCCTAAATGATTTCCGGCACTTATGCTCACGGTTTAAAATTATAGCATATCCACTCCTTATTGCATAGACTGCCGGACGATTCTTCTTTCCGAAGTATATTGGGAGAAAAAAATAACCGGGGCCGGCACTAACTATGCGGCTCCCGGTATTGATTGATCATAAAACAATATTATTTTTTGAAATGCTCATCAAAATACGATTCCAGTTTATTTACAACTTCAATCGGCTCGTGACCTTCTATTTCGTGGCGTTCAACCATTGCTTTCAGCTCGCCGTCTTTAAGCAGTGCAAAAGAAGGTGAGGACGGCGGGTATCCCGTGAAATAGGAACGGGCCTTTTCTGTAGCTTCCTTATCCTGACCAGCAAATACGGTAACAAAACGATCCGGCTGCACTTCGTAGTTTTTCATATAAGCAGCTGACGGACGGGCGATCCCCCCTGCACATCCACAGACAGAGTTCACGACAACAAAAGTAGTTCCCGCTTGATTCAGTGTTTCTTCTACTTCCTCAGCTGACTGAAGCTGTTCATATCCAGCCTGATCCATATCCTGACGTGCGGCCTGGACCACATCGTTCATAAACATTTGAAATTCCATGTATATTTCACCCTTTCTTCTTTATTTCTATTCTTATTTTACACGTTATAAGAAGATTTTCCAAAGATTATCGCACCAGGCTCTTATATAATGATGGATATTTCACAGTGGACTATCCAGTATCCTGCACGGCACAGAAATTTACACTCTGAAAACAGTCCGCATAAAGGAAGTCACTTTTTCTGCTTAATATATAGATACTGAGCTTTCATTCATATTTTCGAGCGATGTTTTAATATGACTCATGAATTTCCCACAAATATATCCATCGAGCACCCGGTGATCCAGAGACATACAGAGATTAACCATATGTCTTACTGCAATAGCGTCATTCTCAAGTACGACCGGACGTTTCACTATCGATTCCACTGATAGAATAGCTGCCTGTGGAGTATTGATAATCGGCTGGGACTGTACTGAACCGAATGAGCCTGTGTTGTTGAGTGTAAACGTTCCACCCTGCATATCTGCTGAAGACAGGGAACGGCTGCGTACTTTACCAGCAATGTCATTTAATGAACGGGCGAGACCTTTAATATTTTTTTCATCTGCATTTTTAATTACCGGCACGAAGAGTTCTTCCTCTGTCGCAACTGCCATGGAAAGATGGACGTCTTTGTAGCGTATAATTTTGTCTCCATCCCATTTGGAATTCACCTGCGGATATACCTTCAAAGCATCGACGACAGCCTGCATGAAAAATGGAAGATAAGTAAGCTTAAAGCCTTCCTGTTTCAAAAAATCGTCTTTTTTCTTATCACGCAGTCGCACGAGATCCGTTACGTCTACTTCCACCATCATCCATGCGTGTGGAGCCTCTCTTTTGGAAGCAGTCATATTCTGCGCAATAGCTTTACGGACCCCGGATACTGGAATCTCTTCTGTCCGTCCCGTCGGTGCAGAAGACATTTCCTGGCTCTGAACCGGCATGTCTTCAGGTTTCGGTCTGTCGGCTGAAGCTTCTGTTTGAGGCGTTTCGCTCTTTGGTGACCTGCTGACCGCTCCACCTTCAATTACCGCGAGAATATCTTTTCTTGTAATTCTTCCTCCACGTCCTGAACCTTCTACTTCCTTAAGATTTATATCGTTTTCCTGCGCCAGCTTCAGTACTGCCGGGGAATACCGGCCTGAAGATGATTTATCTTTAACTTCTTCTTTTTTCTCTGCCTTTTCCGAAGTGTCTGTAGTGCTGGTTTTTTCCGCAGCTTTGGTATCAGTGCTGCCATTTCCACCAGCTCCTTCGATTTCCATCGTACAGATCACCTGGCCTACTTCCACTTTTTCGTCTTCCACCGCAATAAGTTCCCCGATAGTACCCGTGTAGGAAGAAGGTACTTCTGCATTCACTTTATCGGTCATAACTTCCGCAATCGGATCGTATTTATTTACTTTATCACCAGGCTGAACGAGCCATTTTGTTATGGTACCCTCCGTTACACTTTCACCAAGCTGGGGCATGGTAATTTCTGTTGCCATCGTAAAGGCCTCCTTTATATGTTCATACTAAAATTCCGCAAGCTCCCGCATAGCTTCTTCCACTTTATCCGCATTAACCATGAATTTTTTTTCGAGAGCCGGGGTATACGGCATTGCAGGAACATTCGGTCCGGCGAGCCTTTTAACCGGGGCGTCAAGGTCAAAAAGACAGTTTTCTGCTATAACAGCTGAAACTTCACTCATGACACTTCCTTCTTCGTTATCTTCTGTTACAAGAAGAACTTTACCTGTCTTTTTTGCTGCTTCAATAATTGCTTCTTTATCCAGTGGATAGACGGTTCGAAGATCAAGGATATGAGCTTCATACCCGTCTTCAGACACTTGTTCAGCTGCCTGTTTCGCAAACTGGGTGCACAGACCGTAAGTAATGACTGTAATATCGTCCCCCTCCCGTACTGTAGCCGCTTTTCCTATCGGGACGGTATAATCTTCTTCCGGCACTTCCTCTTTCAAAAGACGGTACGCACGTTTATGTTCAAAAAACAGTACAGGGTCGTTTGAGCGGATCGCAGATTTTAAAAGGCCTTTCGCATCATACGGAGAAGAAGGAATAACAATTTTAAGACCTGGCGTGTTAGCGAAAAGAGCTTCCACTGACTGGGAATGGTACAGTGCTCCGTGCACCCCTCCTCCAAAAGGTGCCCGGATCGTAATCGGGCAGGTCCAGTCATTGTTGGATCGGTAGCGTATTTTAGCTGCTTCCGAAACAATCTGGTTTACCGCAGGCATAATAAAATCTGCGAACTGCATTTCTGCTACCGGACGCAGTCCAAACATCGCGGCACCAATTCCGACCCCTGCGATGGCCGACTCGGCAAGCGGAGTATCAATTACGCGCTCTTCACCGAACTCATCATACAGACCATCAGTAGCACGGAATACTCCGCCTCGTTTCCCTACGTCTTCACCGAGTACGAATACATTTTCATCTCTGGCCATTTCTTCTTTCATAGCCTGCGTTATTGCTTCTATATATGTTAAAACTGGCATGTCATTATTCCTCCTCGTAAACGTAGTCCGTTAATGTACTGACATCGGCATAATCAGCCTCTTCCGCGTAGTCTGTCGCTTCATCGATTTCCCGGCGGAGCTTTGCACGTATATCGTTTTCCAGCTCGTCTGTTAAAATGCCTGCTTCCCTCAGATACTGACCGAACGTGTGGATAGAATCTATCTTTTTAGCTTCTGCCACTTCTTCTTTTGACCGATACGTGCTGTCATCGTCGTCACTCGAATGGGGGGTAAGCCTGTAGGAAACCGTTTCAATGAGAGACGGCCCCTCCCCTTTTAATGCTCTTTTTCTTGCTGCTGCAACCGCTTCGTATACTGCGAGCGGGTCGTTGCCGTCGACTGATTCTCCGTGAATACCGTAGCCGTGGGCACGGTCCGATACATGTTCAATGTTCAGCTGTTTATCCAGCGGCACGGAAATAGCATATTTATTGTTTTCACACATGAAAATTACCGGAAGATCATGTACGCTTGCAAAGTTAATTCCCTCGTGAAAGTCCCCCTGGTTGGAGGAGCCTTCACCGAATGTAGTAAAAGCTACGAATTCCTGCTTTTTCATCTTTGCTGCCAGTCCAAACCCTACAGCATGAGGCACCTGGGTCGTTACAGGCGAAGATCCGGTCACGATTCGTTTAGCTTTGTAGCCGAAATGTCCCGGCATCTGCCGGCCGCCGGAGTTCGGATCTTCCGCCTTGGCAAAACCGGAAAGCATCAATTCTTTTGCAGTCATACCAAACTGGAGTACTACCCCCATATCCCGGTAGTACGGAAGGACATAGTCTGCCGTGTTATCAAGCGCCATGGCAGCCCCTACCTGAGCTGCCTCCTGCCCCTGACAGGAAATCACAAACGGAATTTTACCTGCGCGGTTCAACAGCCACATCCGCTCATCGATCATGCGTGCTTCCACCATTGTTGTATACATTTTCAAAACATCTTCACTGCTCAGGCCGAGAGCTTCATGACGATTTTTTTCCATAATTGAAACCTCCTTAAATTCATTACCCATGTATCTGTTTGCCATCGACAGCAAGTGCTGCTTCCCCTATTGCTTCAGAAAGGCTTGGATGAGGATGGATCGAAGAAGCTACTTCCCAGTGCGTAGCGTCCAGCAGCTTCGCCAGTGCCGCTTCAGAAATCATATCGGTAACATGCGGGCCGATCATATGAACTCCGAGAAGATCATCTGTGTCTTTATCTGTTACGAACTTTACGAACCCGGAAGTGTTCCCATGGACGAGAGCTTTACCAACAGCCTGGAAAGGAAATTTCCCTGTTTTTACGTTATAACCTTTTTCTGCTGCTTCATCTTCTGTCATTCCGACACTCGCTGCCTCAGGTGAAGAATAAGTACATCTTGCAGTCATCCGGGGATCCACCGGATGAGGGTTTCCGCCTGATATATGTTCAACGGCCGCAATTCCTTCGTGGGAAGCCACATGGGCAAGCTGCATTCCGCCAATAACATCCCCGACAGCATATATATGACTTTCTTTTGTCTGATAATTTTTATTTACTTTAATAAAGCCGTTTTCCACGATAATATCTGTATTTTCAAGGCCGATGTTCTTTACATTCGGCTCTCTGCCTACGGATACAAGGACTTTATCAGTTGTAACTTCTGCCTGCCCGCTGTCTGATGTATATGGGACAATTACTCCCTCACCCACTGTTTTCACCCCGGAAGCGTCGACCTTTGCACCGGTGTGTATAACTACACCTTTTGCAGCCAGTGCCTTTTCCATTTCTTTTGAAATATCCTTGTCCTCTGTTGGAAGCAGCCGGTCCGTATATTCAAAGACGTTTACTTTCACCCCAAAGTCAGCGAACATCGACGCCCATTCAACACCGATAACTCCCCCTCCTATAATTGATATGGAAGAAGGAAGCTCTTCCATCGCGAGAGCCCCATTGGAAGAAATAATATTTTTTTCATCGAGTTCGAGACCGGGAAGAGTTCTCGGTCTGCTGCCAGTTGCAACGATAACATTGGACGGAATAAGCATATCGTTTTCCCTGTCTTCTTCTTCATATTCCACTGAAATCGTCCCTGGTGTCGGTGAAAATATAGAAGGCCCGAGAATTCTTCCTAATCCATTGTATACATCAATCTTCCCTTTTTTCATAAGAGATTGAACACCGTTATAAAGCTGATCAACGATCTGCTGCTTTCTTTCCATTACCTTCGGGAAATTCAAAGCGGTATCTTTTGTTTCCACGCCGAATGTATCGGCCTGCTTCACCGTTTTAAAAACTTCCGCACTCCGCAGAAGGGCTTTACTTGGAATGCAGCCCTGATGAAGACATGTCCCTCCCAGTTTTGCTTTCTCTACTACTGCTACATTCAAATTCAGCTGAGCTGCTCTAATAGCTGCAACATATCCGCCGGTACCGGCTCCTAATATGACCAGATCATATTTTTCTGCCATACTTATCTCTCCTTTATTTTTTCTGCTTCAGGTATAACGTATGTTTTTGGTTTTTCCTGGCCACGCAGAACCCGGAGAGCTCCTGCATTCAGCGCCTCGAGTTCATTTTCACCGGGCATTACAATTATATCTGCAATCCACTTAATTCGGGAACAGATTTTTTGTATAAATTCTTCACCGTATGCCAGACCTCCAGTAAGTACAATTGCATCCACCCTGCCTTCGAGTACTGCTGCACTGGCGGCAATTTCTTTGCTTATCTGAAGTGCCATAGCGTTGTATACGCTTTCTGCTTCTTCATCTCCCCGGGAAATTCTGTTTTCCACTTCCACAGCGTCGTTCGTCCCAAGGTAACCGACGAGTCCACCGCCGCCTACAATTTTTTTCATAATCTCATCCGAATAGTATTCTCCTGAAAAGCACATTGCTACGAGGTCTCCTGCCGGTACAGTGCCTGCCCGCTCCGGTGAAAACGGCCCCTCTCCGTGCAGACCATTATTTACATCAATAACCCGTCCAAAGCAGTGGGCTCCAACAGTTATACCCCCACCCATGTGCGTTACGATGAGCCGGATATCTTCATAGCTTTTATCCATTTTTTCTGCAACGCGGCGCGCGGCAGCTTTTTGATTGAGTGCATGAAAAATACTTTTTCTCTCAATATCGGCAAAGCCCGAAATCCTCGCTTCCGGCATTAATTCATCGACAACAACGGGATCTACTATAAAGGCAGAAATGTTAAGCTGTTCTGCTATTTCAAAGGCAATGATCCCTCCAAGATTGGATGCATGTTCTCCTGCATAGCCTTGCTTTAAATCTGCGAGCATGTCTTTATTTACCGTATAGGTACCGCCTTCTATAGGTCTCAGCAGACCGCCTCTGCCTACAACAGCTGACAATTTGGATAAATTGATTCCTGACTGATCCAGCGTCTGCAGAATCATTTTTTTACGAAAGGAGTACTGATCAATGATGGAAGAATAAGGTGCCAGATCACTTCTTTCATGACGTATCGTTTTTTCGAGAATTTCGTGCTCGTTATCGTAAATGCCTATTTTCGTGGAAGTGGATCCCGGATTCAATGCCAGTATTCTATATTGCTTTTCCACATTTTCCTCCTTAATTATCTGCCACGGGATAAAATATTCATTCCGTTCTGCAGAAACTGCCTGCGGGATTTTCTCATCGTTTCGATTCTTTCCTCCGCCAGGCGGTTCGCAGCTGCATAGGTTGGAATATTATCTCTTTTGGATATTTCGAATATCTTTTCTATGCTGTCGTATATTGTTTCCACTTTTCTCATGGCCCTCTCCCGATTGTATCCCAGAAGTTCATCGGAAACATTTATAACTCCACCTGAATTGATGACATAATCCGGTGCGTATACTATTCCCTTTTCCTGCAGAATATCTCCGTGATGATTTTCCAGAAGCTGATTGTTCGCTGCCCCTGCCACCACTTTCGCTTTCAGCTTCGGAATAGTATTGTCGTTAATTGTCGCTCCTAAAGCACACGGTGAATAAATGTCACAGTCTATACTGTAAATATCGTCTATATCTACAGATTTTGCCCCAAACTCCTCCACTGCGCGATTAACAGCTTTTTTGTTTATGTCAGTCACAATCAGTTCGGCCCCCTCTTCATGGAGGTATCTGCACATACTGAAGGCCACATTGCCGACCCCCTGAACCGCTACTTTTTTCCCTTCCAGACTATCTGAACCAAATGCTTCTTTGGCAGCAGCTTTCATTCCTACGTATACTCCATACCCGGTCACAGGGGAAGGATTTCCAGAGGATCCAAAGGCGGGTGACACTCCCGTTACATAATCTGTTTCTGAATAAACAAGATCCATATCTTCTACCGTTGTACCGACATCCTCTGCGGTAATATACCTGCCGTTAAGCCCTTGGATAAATCGTCCGAAAGCACGGAACATCGCTTCGTTTTTATCTTTTTTCGGGTCGCCTATAATAACTGTTTTTCCTCCGCCGAGATTCAGTCCAGCCGCAGCGTTTTTGTAAGTCATTCCTCTGGCGAGACGAAGCGCATCTTTAAAAGCATCTTCCTCCGTATCGTAAGTCCACATTCTCGTTCCTCCGAGTGCTGGGCCGAGTGTCGTGTCGTGAACAGCAATTATAGCTTTCAGTCCTGATTCTTTATCCTGGCACACTACAACCTGCTCATAATCATATTCTTCCATATGTGTAAATAAATTCATAATTGATTCCTCCTGTAAATCTATCTATGTTTTTTAAAAGTAATAAAATGTTTTTTCCTTGGAGTATATCCATTTTCAGTTCAGGGCGAAAATATAGGGACACCCTTTATTTCAATTCGGATGCATTAAGGCTTTGTTAAGAATTTTCTGGAGCCGGCAGCCATAACTATCGATAATAACCTGCTTTTTTCCGTATCAGTTCTTGAAGTAAGTACAATTGGCGCACGGGCTCCGACAATCATTCCTCCAGCTGTCGCCTTCCCGATATAAGTAAATGATTTATAAAGAGAATTTCCTGTTTCAATCTCCGGAGCTACGATAATGTCAGCGTCACCTGCCACCGGGGAGATAATTTTTTTACGTGCCGCCGCTTCAGCCGAAACAGCATTATCAAATCCGAGCGGACCATCCACTACGCAGCCGCCTATCTGCCCCCTCCTGTTCATCTGCGTGATTGCTGCTGCATCGAGAGTGGCCGGCATTGCGGGATTAACCGTTTCGACAGCAGCAAGAAGGGCTGCTTTCGGTTTTTTCATCCCCATTTGATGAAGTGCCGAGACAGCATTTTCGACGATCTGTACTTTTTCTTTAAGATCTGGAGCAATATTCATAGCTGCATCCGTCAAAAATAAAACTTTTTCTCTTCCGGGCATCTCAAACCCGGCAATGTGAGAAAGTACATTACCTGTCCTCAATCCATATTCTTTATGAAGCACTGATTTTAACAAAACGGACGTAGATACCATTCCCTTCATAAGCACGTCTGCTTCTCCGTCAGAAACGAGCCGGACTGCCGTTTCGGCTGCTTCTTTTTCATCGGTGCAGTCGGTAAAGGAGGTTACTCCTGCCATTTCTTCAAAGTCTGCATCTTTCATGGCATCTGTCATCTCCTGAAACGGACCGATAAAATGAAAGTCAGCAAGAGACAGCTCTATCGCCGTCTTTGCCGCGCGGAATATTGAAGGGTCCACAGCGTGCGCAACGGCAATAACCGTCCGGGACCGGCTTTGCTGAACCGCCGATTTTAAAGACTCGAAATCCATTGCCTACACTCCTTTTAAAATGCTGTATTTTATTTAAAATGCAAGAATGATGCCAAGTTCAACACCTCATTTTACACATATAATTCCCTAAATACCATGCAAATATATTCATACCACGCAAAATATTGCGTGCATTTTCTTGCACTAAAGATTGTATTTCTCCATTTTATAATATAAACTGCGGAGGCTGATTTGAAGACGCCGGGCTGTTTTAGTTTTGTTCCCATTCTCCTCAATCAATGCCTGCTGAAGAGCTTTTCTTTCTGCTTTTTCTATCTGATCTGCCAGAGAGATATTATCAGAAGTTCCTGTCTTTTCATGGATCATCCCTGTTTTTCCTTCTTCGGGGAACAAGTCGGAAGCCTGGATAGTACGAGCATTTTGGGACATGTGTATAATCGCTCTGCCGAGTACATTTTCCAGCTCTCTTACGTTACCCGGCCACTGATACTGCTGCAGCTTCAGGAGGGCCTCTTCAGACAGTTCCTGAACATACCTTCCGTACTCCTGATTGAGCTTTTCCAGCAGGTACCGGGAGATAACAGGGATGTCCTCGTTTCGTTCACGCAGAGCTGGAATGTAGATCGGGACCCGATTCAGCCGGTAATACAAATCCTGACGAAACTCGCCATTTTCGATTTTCTTTTCAATATCCACATTTGTAGCTGCAATAATCCGCACATCCACTTCTTCGGATTTCGTCCCTCCAACCTTAACAATTTCTCCTTCCTGTAGAACACGGAGCAGTTTTGCCTGCATTTTAGCAGATAGTTCACCAATTTCATCAAGAAATATACTTCCTTTATCAGCTTCTTCAAACAGCCCTTTTTTTCCTCCTCGTCTTGCTCCGGAGAAAGCGCCCTCCACATAACCGAAAAGCTCACTTTCCAAAAGCGTTTCAGAAAGCGCAGCACAATTCACCCGGACAAACCTGTTATATTTTCTTCTGCTCTCGTTATGCACCGCGTGGGCGAAAAGTTCTTTTCCAGTACCTGATTCCCCCCGGAGAAGAATAGCTGCCGGCGTTTTCGCTGCGGCTTTCGCCTGTTCAACGGCCATTTGAAGTTCAGAGGAGCTTCCTGCGATATCAGCAAATTCATATTTCGCTTCTAAAGTCCGGATAATCCGACGTGCCTGTTCCAGTTCGGTTGTAAGAGCTTCCATTTCAGACACATCGTGAATGACACCGACACTGCCCTGAACAGTTGCGTCTACAATCAATGGTGCAGCATTAACGACGACATCGCGTCTTGAGGGTCCTACTTTCATTCTGGCCCCTCTTACAGAAGCCCCACTCTGCAGCACCTTCATATGTATGCTTTCTCCCTCAGAAATATCGGTCGTCGCAGGTTTACCTATAACTTCTGCTTTTGTTAGACCGGTAAGGCGAGTATAGGCAGGGTTAATTAATAAACCGTGCCCCTCATTATCCACAACTGATATGGCATCGTTGGATGATTCGATTATCGCTTCCAGCATCGTACGTATGCTTTTTAGATTAGTTACTTCTTCCGCCATATTTTCTATTTCTGTTATATCCCGGAATACAGCGAGAACACCTATTATGCCGCCTTCGCCGTACATAGGTACTCTTGTAGTAATAATTGTCCTGTTTTCACCAATCTGCTGTTTGCGGTTTAATTCTGTTTTCTCTGTTTTTAATACGCGCGGAAGTCTGCTGCTCGGCATTTCTTTTTGAATATATTTCCCTATCGAACTCTCTGCTGACAACCCTGTCATTTCCTCTGCCCGCTTATTAATTAGAGTGATTTTTTCTTCGCTGTCTATGGCGATCATTCCATCGTGCGTACTGTTAACAATTTTATGAAGTTTTTTGTTCTGGCGCTCTACCGCTTGAAACTCTAAATAGTTCTCGTGCAGCCGTTTTATCAGGCCGCGTCCTGACTTAAAACTTATTTCTGCATTTTCTCCAATTATAAGAGCATGAGGAACTGCTTTTTCCGCTTCTTTCAATGAATTGTATTCGGGGATCTTAAAATCTGTTTTTTCGTTCGTAGTAATAATAATACCGCATATATTGAAAGGTTCCGGAATGGGAGTATCATTCAAAAAATGCTGTATTTCTCTTTTTGTACCATTCAGAAGTATATCCATCTTTCATCTGCCCTTTCCACCCTGCATCGTATCAGGGGAATACTGTTTTAGCATGTGTTCTCTCTACTATACAAAATACTGACT
Source organism: Bacillus sp. (in: firmicutes) (assembly GCA_003560495.1). Classification (GTDB taxonomy): domain Bacteria; phylum Bacillota; class Bacilli; order Bacillales; family Salisediminibacteriaceae; genus Alkalicoccus. Next base: position 39,139 of record PWLM01000189.1, read on the forward strand.
TAGCAGGCTACTCGACTTTTCTGCCGTAATCCTTTAAAATAAAGCTGAGATCACGGTTTGAAATGAGGGAATACGATGACGATCCAGCGATTTGCCGCTTTAATTATTCTGCTTATCCCTATCATTACAGCAGGATATGGCATAAAACTTATGAGAGATACTCTGTTTCAGATTTTGAATGCTCCTTTCCCCTCCCATTATCTTCAATTTTTAGCAGGTATGATCTGCCTAGCTGTGGGAGTTTGGTTTATCGGAGGCTTTATCCTCCACAGGGACCGGAAAAATAATAAGGTAGCACCCCGTTTCCAAAAACGGCAGCCTGCCAAAAAAAACCTGGAAGTCTAAACGACTTCCAGGTTTTTATTTTCCATGCTCCACCCTCAGTTTATCAGCCACCATCGCAATAAATTCCGAATTTGTCGGTTTTGACTTCGCGCTGTTTACTGTGTACCCGAACATTTTGGAAATAGAATCAACATTCCCCCGTCCCCAGGCCACTTCGATCGCATGCCTTATAGCCCGCTCGACCCGGCTCGGCGTCGTATTGAATTTATCGGCAATATCGGGATATAGAACCTTTGTAACAGAACCGAGCAGGTCGATATCATAATAAACGAGAGTGATTGCTTCCCGCAGATACATATAGCCTTTAATGTGAGCAGGAACTCCTATTTCGTGAATAACGCTGGTAATGCTGGCATCGAGATTCATCGGGGTAAAGGACTGGTGGGAGTTACCCTGACTACGTTCTTTTCCAGTCTGTTCTGCTGAAGCTACCTCCCTTACTTTATCGACAAGCAAATCCATGTCAAATGGCTTCAGCACATAATATGATGCTCCCAAGTCCCCTGCTTTTTTCGTTACTTCTTCCTGTCCGAAAGCTGTAAGCATAATAATACTTGGTTTTTTATCAAGCGGCGTTTCGTTTAATTTTTCCAGTACTGCGAGCCCGTCCAAATGAGGCATGATGATATCAAGTATAATAACATCCGGCTGCTCAGCTTTTATAATTTCCAGGCACTCCTGCCCGTTGTAGGCTTTCCCAATTACAGTTATATCATTCGTATCGTTAAGGTATTCTTCTAGCAGACCGACAAGTTCTTTATTATCATCAGCTACACAAACTTTAATCTTGTTCACTCCCTCGTCCCCCTTACCTCTCTGCCTGATACTGATTTTCCTGCGGTTTTTGATTCTCCCAGTATAGCACAGTAAAAGTGTCCGTTTAAAGCAGGGGCAGGCCCGATTAACAACAGTTCTTAACATCAACAGCACTTATTTTTTTAAGGTGCAGGTATCTGTAATCTTCGCGAGCGCCGCGCCAGCGGGGCTTCTCCTGATTTATCGCAGTGTACAGATCAAATACATCTTCACATAAAGAAATATTTTATATATTTTTTTCGAATAAGGTAAAAGAAAATGTGAAATCAGCTTACCATTAGTTATTTTCGGTCAGATGCCTGAGAAATAAGCTCCCTGGCATGCTGCTTCGTTACGTCTGTAATATCCGTTCCGGACATCATGCGTCCTACCTCTTCAATCTGCTCCTCACTGCTCAATGGATGGACACTGGTTATAGTCCGCTCATTTTTTTCCTGTTTTGAAATAAATAGATGAGTATCTGCCATGGCTGCTACCTGCGGCAGGTGAGTAATACATAAAACCTGGGAGCCTTCTGCGAGCCGGTGAATTTTTGACGCAATCGCCTGTGCGACTCTTCCGCTTACTCCTGTATCAACTTCATCAAATATGAGAGAAGTTACGCCTTCATGACGGGCGAGAATGGATTTAAGTGCCAGTATCATCCGGGAAATCTCTCCCCCGGAAGCTACTTTTGCGAGTGATTTCAGCGGTTCTCCTTTATTTGTAGCTACCTGAAATTCTATAGAATCGATTCCCGCCCGTTGGAACGGATGCTTTTTCAACAGCTGTTCCGCCGTGAATTCTTCCTGAGGAGCTGTCTGAACGAGTACTTCAAACTCCGTATGAGGCATATATAAATCTTTCAGTTGCTGCTGAATTGCCTCCTTCAGTTTACCGGCTGCTTTTTTTCTAATACCGCTTATGTGCATCCCTTCTACATAAAGATCTTCAGCTGCAGCTTCCAGTTCCTGCTGCCATTCTCCCAACCGCTGTTCGCGGTTAGTCAGTGTATCAAGCTCTTCTTCGATAGAAGCACAATATTGCAGAATTTCTTCCACGCTTTCGCCGTACTTACGTTTCAACTGGCTTATCTCGCTCAACCTCGCTTCGATTTCATGAAGTCTTTCCGGATCAAATTCAATGGATTCATAGTAATCTCTTAAAGAAAATGCAGCTTCTTCGAGCATATAATAGCTTCCTTCCACTGTTTCCTTTAACTTTCCGATTTCCGGATCCATTTCAGCTGCTTCCTCAACCTGATTTTTTGCAGCCATAACCCACTCCAGGCCCTTACTGTCTCCATAAAGACTTTCGTATGCGCCATGGATCGTTCTGTAAAGTCCTTCACTGTTATTAAGTTTTCTCTTTTCTTCTATCAAAAGTACGTCTTCCTGCGGCTGAAGCTGAGCCTGTTGGATTTCTTCAAATTGATACTGGATCAGGTCCAGCCGCTGCGCCATCTGCTGTTCATTGTCGGAAAGCTGCTTCAGTTGTTTAAGTTTTTTGTCAAACCTCTCGTAAAGGGAGGAATATTCTTTTTTAGCTTCTTTCAGTTCTTCCTCTGCAAAGCGGTCAAGAAACATGCCGTGCTTATCGGTCTGAAGAAGCTGCTGATGCTCATGCTGCCCGTGTATATCAACAAGCTGCTGGCCGATCTGACGTAGAATGCCGAGTGTGGTCAAGCGGCCGTTCACCCGGCAGACACTTTTTCCCTGTTTGGTAATTTCCCTTTTTAAAACTACTGTTTCTTCTTCATCAAGTTTAATTCCAAGATCCTGGAATAATGCGGCTGTCTCTGGCGGAAGAGGCTCCTCCACAGTGTATAAACCTTCGATCTCTGCCCTTTTGCTGCCGTGCCTTACGAACTCTACAGACCCCCGTCCGCCTATAAGCAGTCCGATAGCATCAATAATAATCGATTTTCCTGCCCCCGTTTCTCCAGTTAAAACTGTCAGACCCTCTTCAAATGATACTGTCAATTCTTCAATTATGGCAAAGTTTCGAATTGAAATTTCCATCAGCACAGCTGATCAGCTCCTCTCAGATTGATAAACAGAAACTATGTAATCCTTTTTCAGATACTATTATTAAACCAGATGGAAAGTCTCACAGCCTCGTAATATTTACTCCGGACTATTTATTGTTTCTGTAACGTTTTACAGCAAAGTGGTCTTCCTTATATTAACTTCACGGGCTATTCATTATAAAAAAAGGCTGAATCCTGCTTTGTACCAGGTCAGCCTTTTTCTTTATAACTCTGTTTACATTACACCCACTATGCAGAGAAAACAGCACCGCAAAAATTCTGCACGTCTTCTGAAGGCATTTTTCCATCTCTTTCCTCGTATGAAAAAAGTATAACTGCCGAATTTATTAAGTATGAAACAACAAAGGCGGTAAGCCTTTCTTATCACTAATTAAAGCATTTCCAGAAATTTTTCGGTCATCTTTCCCGGTTCCTCTTCTGAGCGGCAGATAATGAGAATAGTATCATCTCCACATATAGTTCCCATAATTTCCGTCCAGTCAAGATTGTCAATAAGTGCCCCAACGGCATTGGCGTTGCCTGGAAGTGTTTTTATGACGATCATATTGGACGTGTAATCTATGGAAACAAAGCTGTCGATTAAGGCTCTCTTAAGCTTCTGCAATGGGTTGAACCGCTGGTCTGAGGGCAGACTGTATTTGTAACGTCCGTCGATCATCGGTACTTTCACAAGATGAAGTTCTTTAATATCCCGGCTCACCGTAGCCTGAGTCACATTAAAACCGGCACTTCTCAGCTGATCTACCAGTTCATCCTGTGTTTCGACATCATTATTTCCAATAATATCTCTGATTTTTATATGTCTCTGACCTTTATTCATAGAAGAGCTCCTCCAAAAATTCAGTTTATTGCGGTGGTTTTTCGTGGGCTTGTTTCACCGTGGAGCTGATTTCCTCATCTCCGTACTCTGATTTTCCTGATGCCTTAAGATGCATTAGAAATTCAATATTCCCTTCTCCCCCTTTTATTGGGGAAGGTATAATATTCATGACGGCAAAACCAGCTTCCTCAGCAAGCTCCGCTGTCCTTTTTAGAACTTTTTCGTGAACGGAAGGATCCCGTATAATTCCTTTTTTGCCGACTTCATCCCTTCCGGCTTCAAACTGGGGTTTTATAAGAGCGGAAACTTCTCCTTCGGCAGATAATATTCCTTTCAGGACTGGAAGAATCAGCCTCAGAGAAATAAACGAAACATCAATAGTGGCAAAATCCGGCTGTCCCTGGTCGAAATCTGCTGGTGTACAGTAACGGAAGTTTGTTCTTTCCATTACTACCACCTGTTCATGCTGACGAAGTTTCCAGGCAAGTTGATTATAACCTACATCAAGTGAATAAACGAGCCGGGCCCCTTCCTGAAGAGCACAGTCAGTAAACCCGCCAGTAGATGCTCCTATATCGAGAACAATTTTATCTTCCAGGTTTAAGTGGAATCCCTCTACTGCCTTTTTCAACTTCAGACCGCCCCGGCTGACATAGGGACTTATCTCCCCTTTCAGAGTCAAAACAGCGTCCACCGGCACTTTTGTGCCGGCTTTATCCACTCTTTCCCCATCAGCCAGAACGAGGCCTGCCATTATCGTACGTTTGGCTTTTTCTCTTGAGTCAAATAACCCCTGTTCCACCAGCAGTATATCTATTCTTTCTTTTTTCATTGTCAGGCCCGCTGCTTTTTAGGGGGGAGCATTTCCAGAACACGTGCTGCTGCATTTTCACCTGTGAGACCTACTTCTTTAAGAAGGTCCGGTACACCTCCGTGTTCGATGTAGCAGTCCTCGATCCCCATTCGGTCCACTACTGCGGAATGGATCCCCTGTCCGTGATAAAATTCCAGCACCGCACTCCCGAATCCACCTTGAAGAACATGCTCTTCCATCGTGAGAATTGGTTTCTTGTTTTTGCTGAGTTCGAAAAGCTTTTCATGATCCAGAGGCTTGATTGAACGGGCATTAACAACTTCTGTATATATGCCTTTTTGAGCGAGCAGTTCTGCCGCAGCTTCAGCTACAGGCACCATCGTACCAAAAGCGAGAATAGCTGCGTCCTCACCCTTTTTAAGCACTTCCCACTCTCCGACAGGAATTTCCTGCAAGTTTTCGTCCATCTCTACACCAACCCCGCTGCCACGCGGGTATCTCACTGCAACAGGTCCGTCTTCGTGCTGCACGGCAGTGTAAAGCATATGCTGAAATTCATTTTCATCCTTTGGCGCCATAAGTTTCATGTTAGGAAGGTGACGCATATAAGAAATATCAAATACGCCCTGATGAGTTTCGCCGTCTGCACCAACGAGCCCGGCACGGTCAATCGCAAAGGCTACATTTAAATTCTGACGGCACACGTCATGGACCAGCTGGTCATATCCACGCTGAAGAAACGTAGAATAAATTGCAAGGACCGGTTTCATGCCCTGTGCTGCAAGGCCTGCTGACATCGTAGTAGCATGCTGCTCTGCTATTCCGACATCAAACATTCTTTCCGGGAATTCCTGGGCGAATTTATCCAGCCCGCTCCCGTTCGGCATTGCCGGAGTCACTGTAACAAGCTTTTCATCCGTTCTCGCAATTTTTTTCATTGTCTCTGCGAAAACACCACTGTAGCTTGGAGGACCTGGTTTTTTAACAACTTCACCGGATTCGATTTTGTACGGACCAAGTCCGTGCCACGTACCTTTAGCATCGTTTTCAGCAGGCGCATAACCTTTACCTTTTTTCGTAACAACGTGTATCAGCACCGGGCCTTTAGTTTTTTTAGCATACTGAATATTGGAACGGAGGTCGTTGATATCGTGTCCATCGACGGGTCCAAGATACGTAAAACCAAGTTCTTCAAAAAACATGCCCGATACAAACATATACTTAAGGCTGTCTTTCAGACGTTCCGCTGTAGCGGCAATCCGTCCGCCGAATGCCGGAACTTTTTTGATAAGCATTTCAAGATCTTCTTTTGCCCGTGTATATTTGCCGGCTGTACGCATCCTGCCCAGCATATTGTGAAGTGCACCGACGTTCGGTGCAATTGACATTTCATTATCGTTCAAAATCACTGTCATGTCCCGCTGCTCATGACCAATATGGTTAAGCGCTTCCAACGCCATGCCTCCGGTCAAAGCGCCGTCTCCTATTATTGGAACGATATGCTCGTCTGATCCTTTCAAATCACGTGCGAGTGTCATACCCATTGCCCCGGAAAGCGAAGTGGAGCTGTGCCCTGTTTCCCAGCAGTCATGAATAGATTCGGAACGCTTAGGAAATCCGCAGAGTCCCTTATGCTGCCGAAGAGTGTCAAATTGGCCGGCCCTGCCGGTTAAAATTTTATGCACGTATGCCTGATGGCCTACATCAAACAGAAATTTATCTTTCGGGCTTTCGTACAGCTGATGCAGTACGAGAGTCAGTTCCACTACCCCGAGGTTCGGCCCGAGATGGCCTCCCGTAACTGAAAGCTTGCTGATCAAAAATTCCCTTATATCTTCAGCTACACTCCGAAGCTGCCTGTCATCCAGCTCTTTTAAAAAAGCCGGGTCCTTCATCTCTAGTACATCCAAAAGAAACCCTCACTTTCTTCCTTTTAAATTCTTTCGCTTCTTCTTTTTCTTCTTAAAAATTGTTATTTTCAATTTTACCTCTATCACATAAAATAATCTACCCACACGGTAAATGATCTCTGTAGAATATTGAATCGCAAGCGTTTTTCCTACTGATTTTCCACCGACGGTCAACGCAGCCACTACGCTTGTAAATAATACTGAAATAGCAAACTGGCTGGTGGAGCCTTCATCGTGACCAAGCTGGGAGGCGAGCTGCAGCACAACATAGGCAGAGGCTGTACCACTTATTACCCCTGCAATATCCCCAATAACATCGTTTGTAAAATTAGAAAATTTATCGGCGTTGCGGGTTATTTGAACAGCCTGTCTGGCCCCGGGAAGTTTTTCCGCGGCCATCGCATGAAATGGCTTTTCACGGGCTGCAGTCGCCGCCACCCCTATAGTATCAGATATTACCCCCAGGAGGACGATGAGAAACACAATCATCATACCTACCGCCCAGGCTACCCCGCTTAATATCGCTGTGGAAATGACAGAAAAAATAGCCGCTAACACGAGTGTGATAACGGCGATCATCCAGCTCCATCTTAAAGATTGTTTCATTGAGTCCTTCATTTATAAATCCCGTCTCCCTTGGGCAGTGCTTACTTATTATGTAGATGGTGAGTGGTCATTAAAGGAGTAAAGACTGCGCCTTAGGTCCAGTAGGTTTTCCCAGCCGGGTACCGCAGCGTCGCCGCCACGGTGGTTTCCCTTTAAACCCGGCTTGACGCTGTCGCCAGACGCCAGACTGGATTACCACTCAGTACGCACTATAATCCTCTTTTAATGTCCTGTGGAACAGTCTAGGGGTTTTCCCCGGCAGTTCAAATCAACCTCTATCCTCTTTTGCAGAGCTGATTTCATATGGTTGGCTACCATAATCCCCTCAGACTCCACTCAAGGCAGGCTACGCTGCCCGCTCGTTCCCTGACTCGCAAGGCAGGTTCATACCTGCAAGCACAGCATCAGTGGGTCTGACGCCATACTTACAGGCCTCCGCGGCTGCAGGGTCATCGCCCACATGCCTTTGTGGATCGCCCTACAGCCTTTACTCCCAGTCAGGACCCAGGGCTGGGCGCCTCAAGCCAAGACTAGGAACTTCATCGATGTGCCCTTTAGCGGATTTTTAGGCCCGCTTTCGAGGCTGTAGAACCGACTAGAATACTGCACCACTCACCTGTAATATTATAACATGAATTAAGAGGTACGGACAATTAAATGGTTACTGATTCCGTTCTGCAATGTAAACCGCCAGCTCCTGCAGTATGTGACTCGGCACTGACAATTCCTCCAGCTCGGAAAGAGCCGCTCCCGTATGAAATTTCAGGCGTTCTTTTGCCTTTTCCAGACCGAGCAGGCTCACATACGTGTTTTTATGATTACCTTCATCACTTCCTACCGGTTTTCCGAGCACCTGTTCATCTCCCTCAACATCAAGCAGATCATCTTTAATTTGAAAAGCCAGGCCTATATGGATCCCGAACCGGTGAAGTGCCTCCTGCTCTTTCTTTTCCGCACCTGCAATAAAAGCTCCCATCTGAAGTGCTACGGCCAGCAGATCCCCGGTTTTGCGGTTATGAATGCTTTCCATTTCCTCTAAGGTAACTTCTTCATCCTCAGCAAGCATATCAGCTGTCTGACCTCCTACCATTCCGTCCGGTCCTGCCGCACGGGAAAGAAGGCGTACGTTTTCCAGTCTTTGTTCGGGAGTAAGACGATCATCGCTGGAGATAAGATGAAAAGCATGCGTCAGCAGTGCGTCTCCGGCCAGTATCGCTGTGGCTTCACCGAATATCTTATGATTCGTCGGTTTACCTCTACGGAAATCGTCATTATCCATTGCCGGAAGGTCATCATGAATCAAGGAATAGGTGTGTATCATTTCCAGCGCACAGGCAGTGCTGTCTCCTGCCGTTTTGTCCATATCATAGCTTTCGAGCACGGCATAGAGAAGCATCGGACGTATACGCTTGCCCCCGGCCTGAAGAGAATAAAGCATAGCTTCCTGAAGCTGAAGAGGAGCTTCAAGCGAAGAAGTTATATCTTCAAAGAAGCTTTCCACCCTGGTTTTATGGCTGTCAATAAACGTGTCGAGAAGAGGCTTATTCACGCTACAATTCCTCCTCGGGAAGATTCGATAAGGACCCGTCTTCAGACAGCACTTCCGTCATCTGCTTTTCCACTTTATGAAGCCGGTCGTGGCAATCTTTCGAAAGTTTCATTCCCTCCTGGAACATATCTATCGCTTCTTCGAGAGGGACATCTCCCTGCTCGAGTTTCTGAACTATTTCTTCTAATTCCCGCATTGATGTTTCAAAAGAAGCCTTTTTTTCTTCCCCCATTATAATCCCTTCCTTTCTTCTTGAACTTGTTTTTTTACAGTGCAGTCCAGGGATCCGTCCTGCAGACGAATGGTTACCGCTCCGCCTTCGTAAGTATCTTCAATCGATTTGATTAAGCTTTTTTCTTCATTGTACACAAGGCTGTATCCTTTTTTCATGAGCTGAAGCGGACTGAGCAGGTCAAGTTTGGAAACCTGCATGGACAACTGCTGATTTTTATTTTTCATAAGCAGTTCCATAGTGTGCACCAGACTTTTTTCAAGCTGCTCCGCTTTTTCCCTCTGAGCAGCCACCTGTTTTTCAGGATGAACATTTTTCAGCCTTTCGTGCCATGACTGAAGGCGCTGCTGCTGTTCCTGGCTTGCCTGCTTAAGACTTCGTTTCAGTCTCTCCTGCATCATGTCCAGCTGCTGCTCCTTTTCTTCGAGAAGCTTCTTTGGATACTTGAAAGCATAGGAATTTTCCAGTCTCTTTAAATGGTCTCCTGCCTGTTTCGCATATTGATTCATGATTCGTTGAAGACGTGCATGACGCTCTGCTGTAAATGCTCTCATTTCCTGTATATCCGGGACGACCATTTCCGCTGCCGCTGTTGGTGTAGGAGCTCTGAGATCAGCCGTGAAGTCACTTATCGTTACATCCGTTTCGTGGCCGACAGCAGAAACGACAGGGGTCTGTGATTCAAATACAGCTTTTGCTACCGCTTCTTCATTAAATGCCCACAGTTCCTCCAGCGAACCGCCTCCGCGGCCGACAATCATGACGTCAAAGATTCCCGTATCATCCGCCTGGCGGACAGCACGGGAAATAGATCCGGAAGCATGGGGTCCCTGCACAAGCACCGGAAGCAGCGTCACTTTTGCAAGCGGGTATCTTCTTCTCAGAGTTGTAACAATATCCCTGACCGCCGCCCCTGTAGGTGACGTTACAACTGCGATGCGTTCCGGAATTCTCGGAAGTGGTTTTTTACGGCTTTCTTCAAAGTACCCTGCTGCCTCAAGTTTTTTCTTCAGCTGCTCAAATGCGAGATACAGGTCACCAATACCGTCAGGCTGCATTTCCTTTACATAAAACTGATACTGGCCGAATGGTTCATAAACTGATATATCCCCTCGGACAAGTACACCCATTCCATTTTCAGGTGTAAAGCGGAGAGATTTATTACTGCCGGCAAACATGACAGACTGCAGACGGGAACGGTCGTCTTTGAGTGTGAAGTACATGTGTCCCCGGCTGTGTTTTTTAAAATTGGATATTTCAGCCCGGACCCACACATTTTGAAGCGCTGCGGAAGTATCAAGCAGTTTTTTTATTTTGACAGTTACATCGTATACAGACAAAAACTGACCGTTCACACTATCCCTTCTTTCTGCCGGCTGCACGTTCCGCTGCTTTGAGAGTGTTATACATGAGCATTGTAATCGTCATAGGACCTACGCCTCCCGGTACCGGGGTCACATAGGATGCTTTGTCTTTTACCGATTCAAAATCAACGTCTCCTGTCAGCCTGCCCTCTTCCGTGCGGTTGATGCCCACATCAATAATTACCGCCCCATCTTTAATGTAGGATTCATCCAAAAAACCAGCCCGCCCTATAGCGACCACTATGATGTCAGCCTGATTTGTCATTTCACGGATATCCTTCGTCCGGGAGTGGCAGTAGGTCACAGTTGCGTTTTCATTGAGAAGAAGTTGTCCAACAGGTTTTCCTACTATGTTGCTCCGGCCGACGATTACAGCATGTCTGCCTTCTATAGGAATATTTTTCATTTTTAGCATATGTATGATTCCGAAGGGGGTGCAGGGCAGGAAGGCATCTTTTCCTATCATCATTCTTCCGATATTCACCGGATGGAAGCCATCCACATCTTTCTCCGGAGAAATGGCTTCAATAATCTTCTCTTCAGAAATGTGGGATGGAAGAGGCAGCTGTACAAGAATGCCGTGAATATTATCATTGTTGTTCAGCTTGTCAATCTTTTGAAGAAGCTCCTCTTCGGATATAGTATTTTCTGTACGATCCACTTCAGAATAGATACCCGCTTCCCGGCACGCCTTCTCTTTACCTCGTACATAGGAAGCAGAGGCAGGGTCATCTCCAACGAGAATGACCGCCAGTCCCGGGGTAGTTCCTTCTTCCCCAAGCCGTTCTGCTTTAACTTTAAGTTCCCGGCGTGTTTCTGCTGCTATTTCCTTGCCTGAAATAAGCTCTGCACTCATTAATAAACAACTCCCCTTCAGATAATTATCATTACTCTTTTTCGAGTATCGAAGCTATTTTTGAAGCCACACCGTTTACAAATTTCCCGGCCTCATCCTCTGCGTTAAAGCCTTTAGCCAGATCAATGGCTTCGTTAATACTTACGTTCACAGGGACATCTTCTACGTATTTCATTTCGTAAACACATTGACGGAGTATCGCTCGATCCACCCTGGACAGCCGTGATAGTGTCCAGTGCTCCAGTACACTGTCCAGCAGATCATCTATTTCTTTCTGATTCTCCAATGTGCCTCTTACCAGCTGAAGAAGAAAATCGTTTCCTCCTTCTTCTTTTTCCAGTGTTGCTTCAATTGCTTCCTCGGCTGAAACTCCGGTCATTTCGACCTGATACAGCGCCTGGACGGATTTGATCCGTGCCACTCTTCGGTTCATTTTATCTTTCTCCTTTTCTGCTAACAGGTCATTTCAATACTTACTCATAATAGCATAGAAAAGGGGACCCTTGCACGAAGATGTCTTAAAACGTAATGCTTTGTATAGCGGAGAATTGAGGAGGACTTCCGTCGGTCTGCTGATTCACTTCCCGGTTATACAGTGAACAATTGTGGAGGCTTCGGGAAATCCACTGCAGACGTTCCGTGCGCGGGAGGGACGATGCCGGCCTGCAGGACAACTTATTCAATAAACCGAAAGCCGCCCCAGAAAAAACCGGGACGGCTCTGCATATCAGATCAGGTATCTGTCAGAACAGTTTCCTCATCGTTTTTAGCTTCAAACTGTATGCCTGTAATATGAATATTTACAGATAACACTTCAATAGATGTCATTGTTTTTAAAGTCAGTACAATGTTTTCCTGTACTTTTTTCCCTGTTTCAGGAATGGAATGTCCATATTTAGCCACTATATAAACATCAAGGGTGAAACCTTCTTCACTCACTTCGGCTCTTACACCCTTACTGTGAGTGCTTCTTCTTCCAAGGCGCTCTGCCACTCCGGTTGCAAAATTCCCCTGAAGATGATCCACTCCATCGATCTCCGAAGCAGCCAGACCGGCTATAATTTCGATTACGTCCGGTGATATTTCCACTTTACCTAAATCATTTTTATGTCCCGGAAGCTGGATCATCTGATATTCAGCCATCCTTATTCCTCCCTTGGTTTAATCGGATAGGTTTCCAGGAACTTAGTGTTAAAATCCCCACTGCGGAAAACATCGTGGGCAAAAAGCTGTTGATGAAACGGAATGGTCGTTTTAACACCTTCCACCATAAACTCATCCAGTGCTCTTTCCATTTTGGCCACAGCTTCTTCACGGTCTGCTCCGTAGACGATTAATTTCGCCACCATGGAATCATAGTAAGGACTGATCATATAGCCTGTATAAACAGCGCTGTCGATTCTCACACCCGGTCCTCCCGGCGGCAGATAATCCGTAATTCTTCCGGGAGAAGGCATAAAGTTTTTAAAAGGATCTTCTGCGTTGATCCGGCATTCGATGGACCAGCCGTTGAAAACAATATCCTCCTGTTTTACCGAAAGCTCTTTTCCGGAGGCCACATTGATCATTTCTTTAATCAAATCGACTCCTGTAACCATTTCCGTAACAGGATGCTCTACCTGAATCCGCGTATTCATTTCCATAAAATAAAACCGGTTTTCCGTATGATCGAAAATAAATTCAATAGTTCCAGCACCTGTATAATCAACAGCTTTAGCTGCTCTCACAGCTGCCTGCCCCATCTCCTCTCTTATTTCCGGCGAAATAGCTGGTGATGGGGTTTCTTCCACAAGTTTTTGAAGACGGCGCTGAATCGTACAGTCTCTTTCGCCGAGATGAACAACGTTTCCGTAGTTATCAGCCATCACCTGGATTTCCACATGACGGAAATCTTCGATGAATTTTTCCAGGTAAACACCTTCGTTCCCGAAATTGGCTTTCGCTTCTTTTTGAGTAACAGAAATTCCTTTGCGGAGCTCCTCTTCTGTCTTGGCTACACGGATCCCTTTTCCACCGCCGCCGGCCGTCGCCTTAATAATGACGGGATAGCCGATTTCTTCAGCCACTCTTACACCGTCATCCGGCGATTTGACGAGTCCATCGGAGCCGGGAACTACTGGCACACCCGCTTTCTCCATCGTTTTTCTGGCCACGTCTTTTGTTCCCATCTGACTGATGGCATAAGGTCCGGGTCCAATAAACGTAATATTGCAGGCTGCACAAATCTCAGCAAAATCAGGGTTTTCTGACAGAAAACCATATCCCGGATGAATCCCGTCGGACTCCGTCAGCGTTGCTGCACTCATGATATTTGTGAAATTCAAATAACTTTCTGCACTTGAGACCGGACCGATGCAGTAAGATTCATCCGCAAGCTTCACATGCAGAGCATCATGATCAGCTGTGGAATACACAGCTACTGTTTTAATACCCATTTCTTTACACGCTCTGATTATTCTTACCGCGATTTCCCCGCGGTTAGCTATTAGAATTTTTTTCAGCATAATATCCCTCTATTCCGGCTTCACAAGAAATAGTTCCTGTCCGTATTCCACCAGCTGGCCGTTTTCTGCAAGTATTTCCACAATCTCTCCATCAATTTCCGCTTCAATTTCATTCATGAGCTTCATCGCTTCAACGATACATACGACACTTTCATTTTTTACTTTGTCACCCTTCTTCACGTAAGGATCGGCATCCGGGGAAGGCGAAGAATAAAATGTTCCAACCATCGGCGAGAATATTTTATGAAGATTTTCAGAGTCAGAAACTTCTTTCTCCTGCTTTTTTTCTTCCGCCGCTTTCGGATCTTCCTGCTTTACTGGAGCAGCAGGCGGCTCAGGAGTTACTTCGTGAGATGCCTGTTCCGGCTGGGGAATTTGAGCAGTGCCTCCTGAAGCACTGTTTTTCCTTAGGAGAACCTTGGCACCATTCTGCTCGTATTTAAATTCACTGATGCTGGAATCATCAATTAATTTAATTAATTCTCGTATTTCCTGAATTTTCAACATAGATTTCACTCCTGTATTTGTTATAGTTTCGGCTGATACGTTTTTTTGGAACAGAACGAAACAGAGCCCCAGCAGCCGCTCTATTTCTGGTTGAACACTTCCGGCACAGACGGCGCTTATTATGTACTCTATGCCAGACTGCCTATATAAGATTTATGCTACCTTAAATCATCCGGATTGAAAACCTTTTTTACAAAAACTGCCGTACTTCAGTAAAAATATTAGTATAGATACAGCATTCTTTTTGATAACGCTTACAACAATATACGAATATTGAACCTGGTGCCGGCTTATTACTATGGAGGGGCGGAACGCCACTGCGAGACCGCCCCCATCACCTTTTACACTTCTTCTTCCGTCTTAGGGGTGTTTTTATACTCTCTGAACACAGGAAAATCTGAGAGATTATCTGGTATTTTACCGTCTTCCAGCAGTATAATCTTGACCATGTCCCTGTTTCTTGCCATATGGTATTTTTCTCCATATCCATTTTCTTTTGTATATTGTTTCAGGCTGTCGTAATCTCTTTCCTGAATGGACACGGGGGCTCCTTCAGCTTCCTCCGGCTCCTGTTCAAATCCTACTTGAAACTCCACAATTTGTATTTTGTCGTTTTTAATATTGCGCGTCTGCTCAAGAACTGCTTTAGCGCCTTCCGTTAAATCTGACCACTCCATAACTATTACCTCCTGCATACCGGCTCGGCCGGTGTTTTTGTTAGGCCCGGGATACGTACTTTCCTTCCCTTGTATCAATAATGAGTCTGTCACCCTGATTGACAAAGAAAGGAACCTGTACAGTAAGACCTGTTTCCAGCGTTGCCGGTTTTGTACCTCCCGATGCTGTGTCGCCTTTGATCCCTGGTTCCGTTTCAGTTACTTCCAGCTCTACAGACTGTGGGGGCTCGACACCAAGAATCTCATTACCGTACATGAGTATGCTGACTTCCATATTTTCTTTTAAAAATTTCAGCTGGCGTTCAATCTGTCCAGTTTGAAGATCGATTTGTTCATAAGAGGAGGTATCCATAAATGCATGGTCATCCCCGCTGGAATACAGATACTGCATTGTTTTATTTTCAATGTGTGCCTTTTCTACTTTTTCACCGGCCCGGAATGTTTTTTCCTGAGTGTTCCCCGTCCGGAGACTCCGCAGTTTAGAACGTACAAATGCTGCACCTTTTCCAGGTTTAACGTGCTGAAATTCAAGTACCTGCCAAATATCATTATCTGTTTCAATCGTAAGTCCTGTTTTAAAATCGTTTACTGAAATCATGTTTTGTTCCTCCTTTTTTAAATGTGCTGCTGAATCAGAGCGTACTATTTTATAAACCGCAGCTGCTACAAAACGATCAGTTCTTTCGAAGACTTCGAAAGAATACGGCAGCCGTTTTCTGTAATTACAACGTCGTCCTCAATTCTCGTACCGCCGGTGCCCGATACATAAATTCCCGGTTCTACTGTTACTACCATTCCAGGTTCCAGCTTCTGACTGCTTCTGAAGGAAAGTCCTGGACCTTCATGCACTTCCATTCCCATACCATGGCCTGTCGAATGACCAAAAAATTCACCGTATCCTTTTTCTTTAATATAATCCCGTGTGAGAGCATCAGCTTCTATACCCGTCATACCAGGTTTCAGCCCTTCTACACCTCGGATCTGCGCTTCAAGTACTGTTTCATAAATTTCCCTCAGCTTATCTGAAGGTTCTCCAACAGCCACTGTCCTTGTAATATCTGAACAGTATCCTTTGTAGTAAGCTCCGAAGTCCAGCGTAACGAGATCTCCTGATTCAATTTTTTTATGACTGGCAACCCCATGCGGGAGAGCCGACCGGTATCCGGAAGCAACGATAATATCGAACGAGGAAGAGTCTGCGCCTTTTCTGCGCATAAAAAATTCCAGTTCATTTGACACGTCAATTTCTTTTACTCCTGGTTTAATAAAACTTTGAATATGTGTGAAAGCTTCATCAGCAATATCCACCGCTTCCTGAATGACCTTAAGTTCTTCTTCGGTTTTACGGAGACGCAGCTGTTCAACAAGCCCTTCCACCGGCACGAGTTCTACCCCGAGTTTTTCAGTATATGTTTCATATTCGCCAAATGTCACGTGATTTTTCTCAAAGCCAAGCCGGCTGATTCCCATTTTTTTGATTTGTGAGGCCGCTTCTTCGACAAGAGGCGCTTTATGTTCAATAATCTCAAATCCCACGGCCTGGTTTTCAGCCTGGTCTGCATAGCGAAAATCCGTAATGAATTTTGCTTCTGTATTTGATATAACTGCTGCGCCTGCTGTCCCTGTAAATCCTGTAATATATCTCCGGTTATATGTACTTGTTATAATAATTCCATCAATTTCGTTCTCTTTCATCCGTGAACGGATTTCTTCTAATTTATTCAATGGCTTCCTCCTTCTAAACATATTTCGACTGTCCGCTTCCCTGCTCTGCTCTTTTAACCTCAGACGCTTCGTAAATCCGGCTGCTGATACGTGAAAAAGCTCATCCCCAGCCGGCCGGGAATATATATGATAAGAGCCGCATGTCCTGCCAATCATTATGGAAAATGAACAGGTCCCCGTCGGAAAATGTTTCTGACATTTTTCTAATGAGATATCATCATATTTTTATTTTATAGCATTGAAACAAGCGGACGCAGGTCATTACACCTTTCCCCCACTGGTATTTTATCATAAGGCTCCCTTCTTGAATAGCTCGCCCCGCCGTTCCGATGAAAGAGAGGTGTAATATGTTAGAAGACAGGGAATAGGAATACACATATTTAATGGAGGTATTTGAATTAATAGTGTAGAATTATAGTTAATAATATCCCTGCTACCTGCCCCGAGCTGCCTGCAGCTAAACTTCCCTGGAGGTGTGAGCATATGTCTTTTAAAAGTCTGCCCCCTGTCCTTCTTGTTGTCATCGGACTCGCGGTTTTAGGAATCGGCGGACACCTGATTCAGGATCCGGGCGGTTTTATAAGAAACATATTTGTAACAATAGGAGTTGTTACGCTGCTTATTCTGGTTTTCCGGCGCTATATTCAGCCCCGGCTCATGCAGCGTCAATCCGGTTTTCAGGTACCTGTTAAAAATGGGAGACCGGAACCTGCTGCATCACCTGCCCACCGGAGTAAAAGCCGTCCGAAACCCCGACGCGGAAACACTGCTTTAAAAACTGTAAAACATGAAAAACGGGGAGCGCGGCCCTTGATTAAAAAACAGTCGGATGTGAAACTTACCGTTATTGAAGGAAAAAAGAACACAAAGAAAAAGAGCCGGGCTTTGTTTTAACCGCTTGGCTCTTTTTCTATAGTTTTGAATGATTTTGCTCTTGGGGAGGTTTTTTTATGTCGGCTCCTGCATTTTTTGTGAATATTTATTCGCAGCTGCTTTTTATAGGCTGGCTCATTACTGCCGGCACTGTTTATTGGGGGCTGGACAAACGCGCCGGTTTTCAGCTTCTTTACCTTACTATTCTTTCGCTGTCCCTCGCTTATATTATTATTATGTATTTTCCTTATATTCAATTGAATAATCAGCAGGCGCTCGTGACCCATCCTCACGTGCAGACGACGGTTACCCTGTTTGCTTTTCTCCTGCCTCTCTGCAAAAGAAAATATGAAGTAGCATTGTGCATGGCTATTCCACTGGCAGTAAGCCTTGGCTACCTGCTGGAAGGTGTCTCCGTCTTTTCTATTACAGGCGGTATTATCATCGGAGGATTCATCAGCTACACCCTTTATCGAAGTCACGAGTGGCTGGGCTCCATGCCTGATGCCTACCTGTTTACCTTTTCTATTATTCTGCCGATATTTATTTCTGCTTTGATTTATCCAGAAGCCTATTTTCTGCTTCTTCCGGGAATTCTTCTTGGTATTGGTGTCGGAGCTTCCATGGAACAGTACAAAATCAGACTGCACGTAGAAGCCACCCCGAGAAAAAGTAAAGTTATCGCTTTTTTTATCGGTTCCGCAGGAATTATTTTTGTACTGTCCGCTGTAAGACCGGTATTTAGTATATTCATGACCGGGGAACTAGTAACCGGTGTTTTTATAGGTTTATGGATAACACTTATCCTTCCTTTTCTTCTCCTCGTTGCAAATTTATATGTAAGACATGGAGATACCGAGCAGATTGTACGGTAGAGTTTACAGACTATCCTAAATAATTCCGCAGTGCAGAAAAAGGCTGTCCTTCACGGGCAGCCTTTTTCTGTCTTTACTCGTTTTTTTAATTCCCGTCAATTATCTTTTACTGCTTCCTCATTTTTTTCCTGCACTTTACGAAGAGCTTCGACTCTTTCCGGTTCTTCTTCAAAATATTGGACGAGATCACCTACCCTGTCTATTGCTTCCCAGCTCAGGTGATGTTCAATACCTTCAACGTCCTTGTATATTCTTGATTCATCAACTCCTATAATACGCATAAACTCTTCCAGCAGCTCATGCCGGTAAACAAGTCTTTTTCCTATCTTTCTTCCTTTAGAAGTAAGTACAAGCCCCCGGTATTTTTCGTAAACCAAATAATCATTCGCGTCTAATTTCTGTACCATTTTTGTAACGGAAGAAGGATGTACGGCTAATGCCTCTGCTATATCTGAAACACGGGCATATCCTTTTTCATCAATCAACTGGTATATTCGTTCTAAGTAATCTTCCATACTTGGTGTCGGCATAGGGCATCCTCCAGACGTTTCCGCTCATAAAGTGCAGAAACTGTAATATGCACTTATATTTTAGCATAATGAATTAAGTATTTCTATGCAGTGCCGGCCCCTGCTGATAAATAAACAAGCGGGGAGGAGAATTAATTCAGGCTTAAAGAACATAAACGGCACGTATATAAAATTTTAGCAACTACTTATCCCCAAAAAGGCCGGAACCTCCAGGTTCCGGCCTCACAATAGGTTTTCTGACATCTATACTGCAATTTGAACACAGCATTTTTATATACAGACCATTGTCTTTACTAATGTTTTGAAATCAACCAAAACAACAATTTCCTTTTACAGACCACATTTCAGCTGAGCACTGCAGTTAGTACACGTGTTGCATCCGCCAATATCTTCCACCGTTCCCTGACGGCAGACCGGACACGTATCACCGACTTCACTGCCGTAATTAACAGAAGTTGAGCGGAGATCGGCAATTGTATCAACGAGGACGACCGGTTTATTCGTTTCTCCACGTTCTTCTCCTCCGGTAAGATCAACTGCATAATTATCGTTTTCCTCGGCTTTCAGAGTAAGAACCTGGGAATCGCGGCTTCCATCCACGTATACCGTGCCACCTTTAGCTCCACCCTTGTAGAGACGTTCATAAACGCCTTTTACCTGATCAACTGTATATCCTTTTGGTGCGTTTACCGTTTTACTCAATGAACTGTCGACCCATTTCTGAATAACACATTGAACATCCGCATGAGCTTCCGGCGCCAGATCCATACTGGATACGAACCATTCCGGAAGATTATCCGGATCCTGCTCCGGATGTTTATCAAGGTAGCGCTGAAGAATAGCCGCTTTCACTTCGATAAATTTGCCGAGACGGCCGCTTCGGAAGTATGAGAAAGAGAAGTACGGCTCCAGCCCCGTCGAAACCCCTACCATTGTACCTGTAGAACCCGTTGGGGCTACTGTAAGCAGGTGAGAATTACGAATGCCGTAATTTCGGATACCTTCATGAATATCTTCAGGCATTTTTTTCATGTAACCTGTCTCGGTAAATCGTGTCCGGAGATAATCCGATTCCTCAGAACTATTCCCCTCCAGATAAGGAAAGCTTCCTTTTTCTTCTGCCAGCGCAATCGACGTACGATAGGCTGTGACAGCTATTGTTTCGAAGATTTTATCCACAAGAGCATTTCCTTCTTCAGATCCGTAGGTCGTTTCTGTTTCAATCAGCAGATCGTGAAGACCCATAACTCCAAGACCAACGCGCCTCTCTCCCAGAGCCTGTTTAGTGTTTTCTTCCAGGAAGTATGGAGTGGCGTCAATAACGTTATCCTGCATTCTCACACCTGTTGCTACTGTACCTGCCAGCTTTTCAAAGTCTACTTCCTTTGAAACCGGATCTGCCATCTCAGCCAGGTTGACCGCTGCCAGGTTACAGACAGAATATGGAGCGAGCGGCTGCTCCCCGCACGGGTTCGTTGCAACTACTTTTTGTCCGTAGGCACTGGCATTTGTCATTTCATTTGCATTATCGATAAAGAAAATACCAGGTTCTGCCGAGTACGTGGCACAGACGTTAATTAAATTCCACAGCTCTTTTGCTGCTATTGTACGATAAGTCCTAATGCCAAAGCCGAGCTCTTTCCATTCGCGTACATCCCCGTATTCCTGCCATTCACGATTATAAGCTTCCATTTCTGCTTCATTATAGTTTTCGACATCCGGGAAACGGAGTTCATAATCCTCGTCCCTTTCGACAGCATCCATAAATTCTTTCGTAATACATACGGATATATTTGCTCCGGTTAAAAACTCAGGATTATTCACTTCGTAGGTACCACCGTCCCGCAGCTTATTTTCTGCGTCACGGATAACTTTAGGATCGAAACCTCCCTGTCCTTCTATATGCTTATAATTAACTATACTCTGATACATTGCTTCTTCGAGTTCTGTGAACGGCGTGAATTTTAATTTGTCCTTAATAAGTTCTTTAATCTGCTCGTCACTTGTATTTTCCAGAAGGTAGCGGAGGATCCGCGGATTCTGCATTTTCGAAATAATAAATTCAAGAACATCCGGATGCCAGTCCGAAAGCATGATCATCTGGGCTCCGCGCCGCGAGCCTCCCTGCTCAACAAGGTGAGTCAGCTTGGCAATATCATCAAGCCATGAAACCGATCCGGAAGACTTACCGTTAACCCCCCGGGCCAGCGTATTTCGTGGACGCAGCGTGGATCCATTTGTTCCGACACCGCCGCCACGGCTCATAATTTCCATTACCTGCTTCCGGTGGTCAGAAATACCTTCTCTGGAATCTGCAACAAAAGGCATAACATAACAGTTAAAATACGTAACATCCGTATCAGCACCGGCACCGTACAGAACACGGCCTGCCGGAACAAAGTTCATATTAACGAGTTCTTCATAAAACTTCGTAAACCACTCCTGCTGCTTCTCTTTCGTTGTTTCTACAGAAGAAAGTCCTCTGGCGTTGCGTTTCGCAATTTGTTCATAATATATTTCCAGCGGCTTTTCGATTGTAGCCAGCGGCCGCTCCACAATTCCTGTCTTTTTCTCTTCTGGTTCGTCAAGCACAGAAAGAAACTCTTCATCAACAGCAATTTTTGCTGTTCCTGTCCCCCAGTCCACTTCCGTAACAAATCCATAGCCACGCGCCGGAAATTTAGGATCCGATTTTACGGTCAGTACAACAAAATCTCCCGACTTCAGCGTTTTTTTCTCCGTGTCTTTAAATGTATAACGGTCCAGCATGACAAGTTTTGACACGCCGCTCTGCCTGCGGTGCATCTCCGGTGTTACAGGAAACACCTGTGGAAACTGCTCAATATCCTTGTTCAGCTGCTCCACATCAATTCGTTTTTCTGACATAAAGGTAGTCACAGGCCTCGCTCCTTTTAACTTTAAAATCCTCCGCTCTTCAAAAAGAAAGGAAGCCCTGCGGTAAAGGCTTCTTTTCAGCTGAGGTTACAAAACGCTATATATTGTGTCCTTAATTAAATAAAAACACAATATATAGGATATCTAGTGTAATTCTATACCCTGGATACGTTGTTGTAAACTCTTATTTTCTTTTCCCGGCACGGTATACTTTCTTATAGTTCCGGCGAAAACAGCTCTGGGACAAGTGCCGAGCTGTAAAAATCCTTCCATAGTCACATTAAAAATTTAGTACTTATACGTCCATTTTTCTGAAGCATATTTTTCTTCAGCGAGAGCTGCAGCTTCTTCCAGCTGAGAACTTGTCAGTTCATACGGTTCCAGATGAATATTCAGCGCTTCTTCAAAACCCTTTCGAAAAGCTGCTTTAAGTTCATCTATTGTTGCAGGGTGTTCCATCAGCTCCGACAAAGGCGCAGCCTTCGTTTTGAACCCCTGCTGCATACGTCTGCGCAGCCGATCGCTGGAAAAATTAAACATATCAAACAGTTTTTCCTCGTCGAATGTACGTATAATGGAGCCATGCTGAAGAATGATACCACGCTGACGGGTCTGGGCACTGCCGGCTATTTTCCTTCCGTTTACAACCATTTCATACCATGATGGGGCATCAAAGCAGACCGCCGACCGCGGGTTCCGGAGTTCTGCTTTTTCTCTCTCTGTTTCCGGTATCGAAAACTGGGCATCGAGTCCGAGGCTGCGGAAACCATTTAAAAGTCCCTGCGAAATAACCCGGTAGGCTTCCGTAACGGAGGCAGGCATGAGCGGGTGCGATTCTTCAGCTATAAAGCTGTAGGTCAGTTCGTCATCATGCAGAACCGCTCTCCCTCCAGTGGGACGGCGTACGAGTCCTGCTCCGTGGGCGGTAACCATTTCTATATTTATATCTTTATGGATGCGTTGAAAATAGCCGAGGGAGAGTCCTGCCGGTTTCCATTCGTAAAAACGGACTACAGGGGGAATTTCCCCTTCCCGGTGCCAGTCCATCAGTTTTTCATCCAGTGCCATATTGAAGGCAGGCGATTGTTTTCCTGAATCTATGTAAAGCCAAGTTTCCACGTTGATATTCCTCCTGACTCTATTATCATACCTAAAAAAACACCGAGTTACAAAAAGAATTCTTCAAGGATTGCACAAATCATTATTAAGGTATATCATTTATGAAGATACTTGTAAATCATCAAAGGAGTGGCAATATGGACTGGTGGATTTTGATTATTATAACGCTTATTTTAGTAGGTTTTCTGCTTTACCGTATGAAAAAGCCTAATTATCTGACTGCTCTGACGCAGGAGGAATTTACTAAAAACTACCGGAAAGCACAGCTGATTGATGTACGGGAGGAACGGGAATTTAAAACGGGTCATATTCTGGGCGCCAGAAATATTCCTCTCTCCCAGCTGCGTATGCGCTCCGGGGAAATCCGTACCGATAAACCTGTCTACATGTACGATCAAAACGGTTCCCGCTCGATTCAGGCAGCAAAACTGCTGAAAAAAAAGCGGGGCGCTGAGGATTTGTATATGCTTAAAGGCGGCTTCAAAAAATGGACGGGAAAAATTAAAAAATAAAAAAGACCCGGAAGCCTTTATTACGGCTTCCGGGATCTTTTTTGTATTCTTTTAATAATATTTCTCAAATGATCAGCTTTTTGTTGAAACATAGGCTTCCCGGCTGTATTTAAGCACCGGTTTTCTGGCCGCTGTAGTTTCATCAAGGCGTCCTATTACAGTACTGTGAGGCGCTTCCTGAACTACTTCCGGAGTGTTTTCAGCTTCCTCTGCTATTTGAATCATTGCATCACAGAACTCATCCAGCGTCTCCTTGGATTCTGTTTCTGTAGGTTCCACCATCAGACATTCCTCTACATTGATCGGGAAGTAAATCGTCGGCGGGTGGTATCCAAAGTCCAGAAGACGTTTTGCCATATCCAGTGTACGGACGCCGAGCTTCTTCTGTCTTTTACCGGAAAGAACAAATTCATGCTTACAGTGCTGCTCGTACGGCGTATCGAAATAAGGCTGGAGCCGGCGCAGCATGTAGTTTGCATTCAGAACGGCCTGAAGAGAAACCTGCTTCAACCCTTCCGGCCCCATCGTCCGGATGTACGTATATGCTCTGACATTAATACCAAAATTACCATAATATGGTTTTACACGTCCGATCGTTTCCGGAAAGTCATAGGAGAACGTGTAGTGTTCCCCTTCTTTAGCAATTATCGGTGCAGGAAGATAAGGAACGAGATCCTTTTTCACTCCTACCGGCCCGGATCCCGGTCCCCCTCCACCGTGAGGAGTGGTAAAGGTCTTATGAAGATTCAAATGTACAACATCGAAACCCATATCTCCCGGCCGGG
>PWLM01000084.1 GCA_003560495.1 Bacillus sp. (in: firmicutes)
AAGCAGGGACCCTTATACGGTCGTCATCCCGCCTCCGAACGTCACTGGAAGACTTCACCTCGGTCACGCGTGGGATACGACGCTTCAGGATATACTTATCCGGACAAAACGGATGCAGGGTTATGATACACTCTGGCTTCCGGGGATGGATCATGCCGGTATTGCGACGCAGGCGAAAGTGGAAGGAAAGCTGAAAGAAGAAGGAATTTCCCGCTACGATCTTGGACGGGAGAAATTTCTCGAAAAAAGCTGGGAATGGAAAGAGGAATATGCTTCCTTTATCCGTGAGCAGTGGGCCAAGATGGGGCTTTCCCTTGATTATTCCCGCGAGCGGTTCACGCTCGATGAAGGCCTCTCGGATGCGGTGCGGGAAGTATTCGTCCGTCTGTATGAGGAAGGACTTATCTACCGCGGCGAATATATTATCAACTGGGATCCATCGACGCAGACCGCGCTTTCCGATATTGAAGTAATTTACCATGATGTAAAAGGGGCCTTTTACCATATGCGCTATCCGCTCGCAGATGGTTCCGGGCACATTGAAGTTGCGACGACCCGTCCGGAAACAATGCTCGGGGACACGGCTGTCGCTGTTCATCCGAAAGACGAGCGGTACAGCCATCTGATCGGCAAAAAGGTAAAGCTGCCTATCGTCGGGCGCGAAATGGCGATTGTCGCCGATGATTACGTCGACATGGAATTCGGATCCGGAGCAGTCAAAATTACACCGGCTCACGACCCGAACGATTTTGAAATCGGCAACCGCCATGACCTGGAACGTGTACTCGTGATGGATGAATCCGGACAGATGAACGAAAATGCCGGGAAATATGAAGGCATGGATCGTTTTGCATGCCGGAAGCAGATCGTAAAAGACCTGCAGGAAGAAGGTATCCTGTTTGATATTGAAGATCATGAACACAGCGTCGGTCACTCCGAGCGGAGCGGTGCTGTTGTGGAACCGTATCTTTCGACGCAGTGGTTCGTAAAAATGGGACCGCTTGCCGACCAGGCGATTGAGCTGCAGAAACAGGAAGACAAAGTCAACTTCGTGCCGGACCGGTTTGAAAAAACGTACCTGCACTGGATTGAAAATATCCGCGACTGGTGTATTTCCCGTCAGCTCTGGTGGGGGCACCGTATCCCTGCGTGGCACCATAAGGAAACGGGTGAAATTTACGTCGGCCGTACCGCTCCGGAAGACCCGGAAAACTGGGAACAGGATGAAGACGTACTCGACACGTGGTTTTCTTCCGCTCTCTGGCCGTTTTCCACGATGGGCTGGCCGGATGAAAACGCCGAGGACTTTAAGCGCTACTATCCGACCGATGCTCTTGTGACCGGCTACGACATTATTTACTTCTGGGTGGCACGGATGATTTTCCAGGGGCAGCACTTTACGGAAGAGCGTCCGTTTAAAGACGTGCTCATACACGGACTTGTGCGCGATTCCGAAGGACGCAAAATGAGTAAATCCCTCGGAAACGGGGTCGATCCGATGGACGTTATCGACCGCTACGGTGCCGACGCGCTGCGCTTTTTCCTGAGCACCGGAAGCTCCCCTGGACAGGACCTGCGCTTCTACTGGGAGAAGGTCGAAGCCAACTGGAACTTCGGCAACAAAATCTGGAATGCCTCCCGCTTCGCCCTTATGAACATGAACGGGCTGAAGTATGAGGAAATGGATTTGACGGGACCGAAGTCGATTGCCGACGAATGGATTCTCACCCGGCTGAACGAAACGATCGCCCACGTCACAAAGTATATCGATCATTACGAGTTTGGAGAAGTCGGCCGGTCGCTCTATAATTTCATCTGGGATGACTTCTGCGACTGGTATATCGAAATGGCCAAGCTGCCGCTGAGCGGAGAGGACGAAGAGGCGAAGCATACGACCCGTTCTGTTCTCGCATATGTGCTGGACCAGACGATGCGTCTGCTGCATCCGTTCATGCCGTTTATAACAGAGGAAGTGTGGCAGCACCTTCCGCATGAAGGAGACTCGATAACCGTTGCTTCGTGGCCGGTGGAAAATGAATTTTCCAACCGTCAGGCAGTGAAGGACATGCAGCTGCTTCAGGAAATTATCCGTTCGGTACGAAACACGCGCTCTGAGCTGAATGTACCGATGTCCCGGGGCATTACGCTGTATGTAAAAGCGGATAACGAGGAAGTGCTCGGCCAGCTGGAGCGCGGCAAAGCGTATATCGAAAAATTCTGCAACCCGACAGAACTGACCGTCGGCACCGACTTCCAGGCGCCGGAAAAATCAATGAGTTCGGTTCTTTCCGGAGTGGAGCTTTACATGCCGCTTGCAGGGCTTCTGGATCTCGATGCGGAAATCGACCGCCTCGGCAAAGAAGTAAAGCGTCTCGACGGGGAAGTAGCACGCCTTCAGAAAAAACTTTCGAACGAAGGCTTTATTGCCAAAGCACCGGAAAAAGTCGTCGAAGAAGAACGCATGAAAGAAAAAGATTACATGGAGCAGCGTGAGAAAGTACAGGCACGCCTCGAAGAACTGAAACATTAAGGAGATAGTATTATGCCGGAAATTGCTTATTATCAGGACCGGTTCGTCGAAATCGATGAGCCGGTAATCCCTATTCAGGAGCGGGGCCATCAGTTCGGCGATGGTATTTATGAAGTGATCCGCGTCTATGAAGGCCGTCCTTTCACGATGGCGGAGCATATGGAGCGTCTCGAAAAAAGCGCAGCGGCTATCCGGATGGAGCTGCCTTATTCCCCGGAAGAAATCGAGCGTCTTTCACTGGAAGCACTGAAACGATCCGGGATCACAGAGGCGGAAATTTATCTGCAGGTAACCCGCGGTATTTATAAACGCCAGCACCAGTTTCCGGTGCCGGGGGCTTCCGCTCTCTCGATCGTCGTAAAAAATGCCCGTGTTGTACCGGAGGAAAAACGGAAGAGTGGAGTACCTGTTATTACAACAGACGATGTCCGCTGGAAGCTCTGCCACATTAAATCGCTCAATCTGCTGCCAAACGTCATGGCCAAGCAGGAAGCGCTGGAAGCCGGAGCCCACGAAGCGTTGTTTGTGGATGATGGAATCGTTAAAGAAGGATCAAGCAGCAACGTCTTTTTAGTGAAAGACGGCACGGTGAAAACGTACCCGGCGACAAACAGCATCCTTCATGGAATTACGCGAAGGGTAGCGATCGACTGCGCCCGGGAAAATGATGTTACCCTCAAGGAGGAAGCGTTTACACTCGATGAACTGCTGGAATCGGACGAAGCGTTTATCACCTCCACAACGATGGAGATTCTCAGCATCAGCAGCATCGACGGCCGGAACCTGCCGGATGAGCGCCCGGTCACAGAGAAGCTTTTCCAGGCGTTCCAGCATAAAAAGAAAAAAACAGTTCATGAAAATGACTGAAAGGGTCCAGGGCGGGATATTTCCGTCCTGGACATTTTTGTTCAGGGCCGGTTATTGAACCGTCCAGTCTCTGACATAATTTACTTTGATCTCAGGAAAAAGCAGACAGCACGGCCGGCTTTCTCCGCTGTAACTGAAGATGGATCCCGGCCTTCCGGAGAGACAGTATTTATTGAATAGAATTCTACAGCCGGTGCCGGGAGGAAAACCAAAGCATCCCTTATTTCTGGTAAAATTAGTGTTCAGGAAGAAAAGGTTCTGAATATGAATGACAGAGGAGAGTGTACATGAAAACTTATTACAGTTTGTTTGCCATCATTGTCATTATGCATTTTGTCACCCTCGTTAACATTACGATTTTTAACAGCGAATGGGATGGATTCGCTCTTGCTGCCTCGACACTCCTGTTTTTAGCTGGAGTTATTTTGTTCAGCATGGAACGGCGGAAACAGAGAAAACTTACATAACGGGCGGAAAGAAGCAGGTAGAAAACCAGAAGAGAGCGAATCTATATAAAATCGGAAAGACGGGAATCCTGTATAAAAAAGAACGGAGGGCAGAAACATGGCGTCGAAAGCTGTACAAAAGATCGTAAAAGAAATGAGCAGGGAAGAGCTGGAATATTTCATACTTAATCTGGCAGAGGAAGACAAGAAAATAGGGCAGAGACTCCGGCTGCAGTCGGCCGGACCGGATGAACTGAAGGCTGCAAAAAGTCTTATCCGTGCGTCGATGAGGCAGGCAGCCGATCAGATAGGATTTATCCCGGCTTACAAGAGCGGTAAAGCTTTGACCGGGGCCGGCGAAGTTCTCGCTCAGGTCGACAGGCATCTCGAAAAAGGAGAGGGACTGCATGCGGCCAGACTGGCAGTTCTTGTGATAGGGGAAGTGGTGGACAGCCTGCAGTTTATGGACGATTCGACCGGTCAGGCAGGCGAAATCCTTTTTTACAGCATGGATACCGTATTGGAAGTAGCGAAAAAAACAGACGGGGAAGAAGCGGAAAAGCTGTTTCACGAATTGTTAAAGGAAGCAGAACATCCCCGCTACCAGGGGTGGAGCGACCCGCTGTATACTTTCTGGGAGGCGGCCGCGGTACTTACGCGCCGTAAGCCCCAGCTGCGCCCGGTGCTGGAGGACTATCTGCACAGAGCAAGGCTGACACTGGCAGAAAATCGGACGCAGGATTTTAATGTAAAGAAGCTGCTGGAAACAGAAAGTCTTTTGATTGAGCTGCATGACGGAAAAGAAACGGCCCTTGCTTTTAAAATGAAATACTTGGAGGATAACGCCGATTTTCTCTACGAAGTAGTGGAGGAAATGATCGAACAGAAGGAATGGAAAAAAGCAATGGAGCTTGTGGAGAATTCCACGAAAAAAACATCTTATCCGGGTGTGATCCATCAGCTGGAAAAATATAAGGCACGAATTTACCGGGGGCTCGGCGAAACGGAAAAAGAAAAAAAGCTGCTGATCGAACTGCTTAAAGAAGATAGGATGTTTTATGACGAAACATTCCACACCCGGCTGAAAGAGCTGTATGATCCGGAATCCTGGCCAAAAGCAAGAGAAGCTCTGCTGGATGAAGTCCGAATGTGCGGTGCCGTATATCTTACTATATGCGAAGAAGAGCAGCTCCTGGACCGGCTGCTTGCCTGCTGTTTCGAGCAGCGGCATCTGATAGAAACATATTATCCGCTTCTTCAAAAATCCTACCCGGAAAAAGCAAAACAGGCGTATAAAGAATTTATTATGGATATAGCAGTAAATGCCACGAACCGGAAAAAATATAAAAAAATCGGCTACAAGCTGAAGGATTTTGCAGAAGCCGGTGGACGGGAAGAAAGTCTGGAGCTCATCCGGATACTTAAAGAACAGTATCCGAAAAGGACCGCCATGCTGGACGAACTGGATAAAGCAGCGGAAAAAATATAAAAAAACCACGAATAACAAGTCATTTTTTTCCTGACGGACCGCCGGGGATATTGTATAATGAGATACGAGGGGGTTCGTTTTTAAGAACTTTTGAAAGGTGTTTTTCGTTTTCAGAGAACAGATGGACAGCCACGGATTAAACATGGAACCGGAATGGAGGAGAAAAGTATGTATGAACTGACAGAACGCTTTCCCCATGATATTTTCTATGAAGAAGCTGCCCCATTTTTATCCTTGTACCAGCCGACGGAGCGCGCGGGCAGGGAAAAGCAGCAGAACGAAATTGTTTTCCGGCACATGCTGAAAGATCTGGAGCAGACGATTAAAGAAAAATACCCGGATAAAGACCCGCATGCTTTGTTAAAACCATTTCACGAACTGGCCGGCGACCGGGATTTCTGGAGGAAAGTACCGGAAGGAATCGCCGTTTTTGCATCAGGCGATCAGTGCGTTGTCTACCGGCTGGCACGGCCGGTGAAGCAGGCAGCAACAGCCTCGGACCGGCCGTTTATCAGTCCGCTCATCCGTGTATTTCAGTCTGCAGATGACTACCAGCTGCTCGGACTCGATAAAAATTCCTTCTGCCTTTTTGAAGGGAACCGATACGGATTGAAAAAAGTGGAACTTCCGGATGATACACTTAAAACCAAAGAAGAAGTTGTCGGAGAACAGAAAACAGAACCCCACCTGGCTCAACGATCGGTCGGGGGCGGAAGTACGGCTTATTTCGGACAGGGGGGCAGAAAAGATGAAGTGGATAAAGATACAGAAAAATTCTTCCGTTACGTGGACCGGTTCGTAGCAGAAAATCATTCGAAAAAAACACAGCTGCCTCTTATTCTTGCAGCAGTCAAGGAACATCATGGCCACTTTCACAAATTAAGCGGCAATCCCCATTTAATGGATAACGGGGTGAAAAGCGCATACAGTGCCCTCGAACCGGAAGAACTGACGAAGCGGGCGTGGGAAATCATCGAACCGGTGTATCTTGAAAAAACGAAAAAAGTTGTCGATACATTTGAAACAGCACGGGCAAGGGAAAAAGGATCCCAGCATTTGGAGGAAATTGCCGCTGCTCTCATTGAAAACCGTCTTGCCCATTTAATTATCGAAGATGGAAAAGTCGTTCCCGGAGAAGTTGATGAAAATACAGGAGAAGTAAACGGCGGCCGTGCAGAAGACCGGCAGGCTGGGGATATTCTCGGTGATCTGACAGAAATGGCCTTTAAACGGAACGTCCCGCTTGTTGTTCTTCCGGAAGAAAGAATGCCGGTGGATACCGGAGCAGCCGGTGTCTTCCGCGGATAGGTGCAGCCGGCAATAGAATAAATACTGTGAATAAAGAAGGTTCAGGAAGAAGTTTTCTGAACCTTCTCAGGCCGTTTATAACGTTTTTTGTGCATAAGAGGGAATTTTATAATGCAAACAAAAAAAGCCCTCTGTTTCCAAAAACGAGATTTTCTTTGAAAAAACAGGTGTCAGGGCGATTTTTCGAGACGCCTGCGGAAAGCGTGCAGATTCTCCCGGACGGAAGAGAAGCCGCATGCTTACTCCGGGGCAGCAGGCACTCTTATATCAACATGGAGCTTTAATAAAAAATCAAATCGTTCGTTTCTATGTGAAAACTTAATTTATGAAATTGCTTCATACGTATAAGCTTCTTTGCTATAGGCTCCGGGGCACGTCCGGGAAACCTCAAGTGGAAACGAAAGGGAACGTGACTCTTTGTATTCGAGACAGCTTCTCCGTAACGTAGCGCAGTAGGGACCTGTACGACTGGTAATTTATTCGAGAAGTAAGACTTAATCAACGCTCTGGAAGCCTCCGGATGAGTAATCCGGAGGCTTTTTGTAGTATTAAATAAATCATCTTTTGAGTACGTCCTTATAAAAAACTGAATCAGCATCGAACAGAGCTTATTATTACATTTCACTAAATCGCACGGAGACGTTTGAAGAAGGGGAAGTCTAAAAATTTTTGTCATTTAATAAATTCTTTATCATTATTTTAATTTCTAGGTCTTATATCCCTTATTTCTTCCTGTGAAGGGTTCCATGTAGTGAAAAATAAGGAGGAATAAGGTTATTTATTATATGATCAGGAAAGAATTGGTGGAGAAAAAGAAGCTTTAGAAACCGGAGAACGGCTATGCCGTCTTGCTGCTGAGAAAGTATGGGAATCGCCTGCCGTTATGATCAGCATAGATGTGAGTGTCTATGAAAAGGGAGCTATCCAGCGGAAGCTGCTTGAAAAAGCAGATAAAGCACTGTATCAATCAAAAGAGGAAGGTAGAAACCGTTCCACCTGCTATCAAGCTCTCTAATGTTTTGGCTTCAGACTACCTATGTGGAAACGTGTTTTTCCAGATAACGGAGTACCCTGCTTCTGTAAGTAAATAACCGGCAAAGTATATTTTTAAACAGACAAATGCGGAAGGACATCGGTAGGAGTACCAAGGCAAATGTGCTAAAATATACGGCATGAAACAGAGGCAGGGAGTGAATCATCATGTCATCATTAGATATGTCAAAATACGAAAAGAAAATTATAGTGCGAAACATCCGCCGCGAAGATATTGAAGATATTATTAGTTTATCAAAAGTATGCTTTCCGAACATGGATCCTTGGGAGCGGAGACACCTGCTCAGTCATATAGAAGTTTTTCCTGAAGGGCAGTTCTGCGTCGAGATTGAAGGAGAAATTATAGGATCCTGTTCGAGCCTGATGATCAATTTTGATGAGTACGATGATCAGCATACGTGGGATGAAATTACAGATGAAGGATACATTACGAACCACGATCCCGAGGGCTTCAATTTATACGGAATCGAAGTAGCTGTTCATCCGGATTATCGACGAATGAAAATTGGACGACGTCTTTATGAAGCACGAAAAGACCTGGCGAGAGAAAAAAATCTGAAATCAATTATTATTGGCGGACGGATTCCAAACTACAGAAAATATGCTTCTGAAATGTCGCCGCGGCAGTACGTGGAAGAAGTTATTAACCATAACGTATTTGATCCGGTCCTCACATTTCAAGTGATGAACGGCTTTACACTGAAACGAATCAACCGTAACTACCTTGAAGATGACCGTGCTTCGATGAAATATGCGACGTTAATGGAGTGGAATAATGTCGATTACCGGCCGACGTCAAAACGGCACTTTAAAACAGCTTTTCCAGTTCGAATCTGCGCGATTCAGTACATGATGAAAAAAATCGATTCGTTTGAAGAGTTTGCCCAGCAGTGTGAATATTACGCAGACGTCGGTGCAAGCTACTCTTCAGATTTTGTTGTTTTTCCGGAGATTTTCACGACACAGCTTCTTTCCTTTATAGAAGAAAAGAGCCCGAGCCGGGCTATACGACGCCTTACCGATTTCACAGAAGACTATATCAACTTGTTTACAGATCTTGCCATTAAATATAATGTTAACATTATTGGAGGTTCCCACTTTGTGGAAGAGGAAGGAGGTATTTATAATATTGCCTACCTATTCCGGAGAGATGGTACCATTGAAAAGCAGTACAAGCTGCATATTACACCCAATGAAAAAAAGTTCTGGGGAATTCAGGCCGGAAGCAAGGTAGAAGTGTTTGACACGGACTGCGGAAAAATTTCTATTCAAATATGCTACGACATCGAGTTTCCTGAATTATCAAGGTACGCTGTTGAACAAGGGGCGGGCATAATATTCAGCCCTTTCTGTACAGACGACCGTCAGGGATACCTTCGGGTACGATACTGTTCTCAGGCCCGTGCGGTGGAGAACCAGGTTTATACGATGATCGCGGGAACTGTCGGAAACCTTACACACGTGGAAAATATGGATATACAATACGCTCAGTCAGGTATTTTTACTCCCTCTGATTTTTCATTTCCTAAAGATGGGATTGTAGGGGAATGCCATCCGAATATCGAAACGGTCGTTGTAGGAGATGTAGACCTTGAACTGCTCCGCCGCTCCCGTAAATCAGGAAATGTAACCCAGTGGAAGGACCGCCGGAAAGATTTATATAACGTGAGCTTCAATTACTAGGCAATGAAACATCGGTGCACCGGATAAAAAATCTGGTGCACCTTTTGATTGCAGGGATTTTTCGTATCTTTCGGGCCATCGATGTACTTTTGTTTAACAGCAGCAGTCCGGCACAGCCTGCTTTTCGGATGGTTCTGTTAAAGTTTTATGCTGTTTGTTTGGAGTGCCTGCGACTCTTTTCACCTGATGCGGAGAAAGCATGCGGTTTTCCTGACGTCAGGGAGGATCTGTGCGCTCTGCCCTGACACCGGTTTTACGGAAGGAAACACAGCGCTCAAGAAAAGCAGAAACACTTCTTTCCAGTCATCAACAGCGAATTTTAACTTAGCGTTTCCGATAAATATCTGAATCAGTCAGCGGAAAGCAGAAGCTTATAGAAGGAAGCTTCGTCAAAAACAGACTGAATCCATTCTGCGTGACTTCCGGCTAAATTCTGTCAGAATTAACTTTGAATGCACGAAGGATGAGAAAAAAGGCTTCCCAATGATTAAAACCGGAGTTTTTTTCAGGTAAGGAGGTATACGAATATATGCTGACTAATGTTTGTGGAACGAAAGTAACTGTTCTTAATCATGGGGGACGATCACAGGAATTTATATTACCTGGAGGAGGGGCTGAAAATGTAGTTTTAAAGTACGACAATTACAATGAGGACGAATATAATCCGTATTATTCCGTTTATATTGCCGGCAGAACCTCCGGCATGATTTCCGGCGGCCGTACAGAAGCTCCCGGAGAAGGACTGGATTATCCTTTCCTGCTCGACAGGGGGATATCCGCCCGAAGAATTTTTTCATCCGGAAAGTGGAAGAAAAATTATAATAGAAACTGATCAGCCATTGGTGTTATATATTGGAAATAATATAGCCTACAGTCCTGTGTGAACGGGAAACCAGGAAAGAAATGTGGATGAATCTGGTTTGAAACGCAGGATATTCCATACAGGGCGAAAATATACTCGTCGGGCTGGAAGAAACGTACAGTGAAAAAGTCATTTTACGGTTTGACTTTTAAACAGCCGTTCCAGTAATAATATCAATAAAGGAGGCAGTGCCGTATGTTTAACAATACAGAAGTGTTACCAGCGATAAGAGACTTGAAAGACCTGGATAAAGCAATTAAAACGGACAGTGATCATATTATTCTGCTGAATACCCATGTAGGTCAGTTAAAAAGTCTCGTACGTATGATTAAAAGTGAAAATAAAAAAGTGCTGCTCCACGCTGACCTTGTGCAGGGGTTGAAAAATGACGAATATGCCGCCCAGTTTCTTGTGCAGGATATTAAACCTGACGGGCTTATCTCCACGCGGAAGAGCGTGCTTCTTACAGCTAAAAAAGCAGGACTTATGACTGTACAGCGTCTTTTTCTGCTGGACTCGATTGCACTGCAGTCCAGCTATCAGATGCTTAAAACAATTCAGCCGGACTGCGTGGAAATTCTACCCGGTATTATTCCCCACATTATTCAGGAAGTCTATGAAGAAACGAAGCTCCCTATCATTGCCGGGGGACTCATACGGTCGGAGAAAGAAGTGAAGGCTGCTCTTGGAGCTGGAGCTGTTGCAGTAACTACGTCCAACAGAAATCTGTGGCAGGATACCGGTATGTAAATAAGTTGACAACGCTTTCTTAATTTGATTTAATATGATCAAGTTAATAAATTATTCATGGAGACAGAGGAGACCAATGAATATTTGTCCGGCATATATATACGCCGGGTCAAATTTTTGTTGGTCTTTTTTTGTGGCCGTACAACAAAAAAGGAGGAAAAATCATGTCGCCATTCTGGGGAGAAGTTTTCGGTACGATGATACTGATTGTTCTGGGGGCGGGTGTGGTCGCGGGAGTTGTGCTGAAAGGTACAAAGTCGGCAGAGAGCGGTTGGATTGTGATTACAGCAGGGTGGGGTCTCGCAGTTGCACTGGCTGTTTATGCTGTGGGGGACGTCAGTGGAGCCCATATCAATCCTGCAGTAACAGTAGGTCTGGCACTGGTAGGCGAGTTTCCATGGGCTTCCGTACCGTCGTATATTGCTGCCCAGGTGATCGGGGCAATGATCGGGGCTTCCCTCGTTTATTTTCATTACTCTGCTCATTTCAATGCGACAGAGGATCAAGGGGCGAAGCTCGGTACGTTTGCGACCGGTCCTGCTATCAGGCATACTCCTTCTAATTTTTTCAGTGAGGTCCTTGGCACGTATGTCCTTGTCATCGGAATATTATTTATTGGAGCCAATGCTTTTACCGATGGACTGAATCCGCTGATTATAGGACTGCTGATTTTTGCTATCGGTCTGTCTCTTGGAGGTACGACGGGTTATGCCATCAATCCGGCACGTGATTTCGGTCCGCGGCTGATTCACGCTATTATGCCGATTAAAGGGAAAGGTACGTCCGACTGGGCCTATTCCTGGATTCCAATTGCGGGGCCGATTATTGGTGGAGGTCTCGGAGCACTTTCCTATGCTGCAATGTTCCAGGGGATTGTGTATCCGGCTCTGTGGATTTTTATTGCACTGTTTACAGCTGTAATGGTTTTGTCCTTCATGCTGGAGAAAAAGAATATAAAAACAAGTGACGAAAAGTTTGAATATCAGAACCTGAAGGGTAAAAAAGCGTAAGGGGGAAATAGACTATGCCAAAAAACTATGTACTAGCACTCGATCAGGGAACAACCAGTTCACGCGCTATTTTATTTAACAAAGAAGGAGAAATAGTCGACACAGCCCAGAAAGAATTCCGCCAGTATTTTCCAAAACCGGGATGGGTGGAACATAACGCCAACGAAATCTGGTCTTCCATTCTTGGAGTTATGGCGGAAGTGTTAAACAATCAGAACATACCTGCTGCAGATATTGCAGGTATTGGAATCACCAATCAGCGGGAAACAACGGTTGTGTGGGACAAACATACCGGAAGACCGGTGCACCATGCACTCGTCTGGCAGTCCCGTCAGACAGACGGCATTTGTCAGGAGCTCAGAAAGAAAGGATACAATGATCTTTTCCGGGAAAAAACAGGTCTCCTGATTGACGCCTACTTTTCCGGCACAAAGGTAAAGTGGATTCTCGACAACGTGGAAGGGGCCAGGGAAAAAGCAGAAAACGGAGATCTTCTTTTTGGAACGATCGATACGTGGCTTATATGGAAGCTCTCCGGAGGAAAAGCCCACGTTACAGATTATTCCAACGCCTCCCGTACACTAATGTACAATATTCATGAGCTTTCCTGGGATAAGGAGCTGCTGGATATTCTCGGTGTTCCTGAATCTATGCTTCCGGAAGTGCGTCCGTCCTCGGAAGAGTATGCTAAAACAGTCAACTATCATTTCTTTGGAGAAGAAGTACCGATTGCAGGAGCAGCCGGAGACCAGCAGGCAGCTTTGTTCGGTCAGACATGTTTTGAAAAAGGTATGGCTAAAAATACCTATGGAACAGGCTGTTTCATGCTGATGAACACAGGTGAAAAACCGGTGGAATCAACTCATGGACTTCTTACCACAATTGCCTGGGGACTCGATGGGAAAGTAGAGTACGCTCTTGAAGGAAGTATTTTTGTAGCAGGGTCTGCAATACAGTGGCTGCGTGACGGACTCCGGATGATTAACTCTGCCCCGGACACAGAGAAATATGCAGAGCGGGTAACTTCCACTGATGGCGTTTACGTTGTTCCGGCTTTCGTAGGGCTCGGAACCCCCTACTGGGACAGTGATGTCCGGGGGGCAGTACTCGGCTTGACGAGAGGAACGGAAAAAGAACATTTTATTCGGGCAACACTCGAATCCCTCACTTATCAGACGAGAGACGTACTCGATGCCATGGAAGCCGATTCCGGCATTGAACTTAAAACTCTGCGGGTCGACGGTGGTGCCGTGCCCAACAACTTCCTGATGCAGTTTCAGAGTGATATTCTCGGCACTGAGGTGGAACGTCCGCAAGTGCAGGAAACGACAGCTTTGGGAGCGGCCTATCTGGCAGGTATTGCCGTAGGATTCTGGAACAGCAAAGAAGATGTAGTAAAACAATGGGCAGTAGAGAGAACCTTCCATCCTGAAATGAAAGAAGAAGAAAGAGAAGACCTTTATGCAGGATGGAAAACAGCAGTTAATGCTGCGATGGCTTTTAAAAGATAATTCGATTTTCGGGCCGGTTTATGCTATAATGGCATTAAATTAATAAATGGTCTGGAGACAATGGAGAGACCGCAGCATAGAAGCACGCCTGAAAAGGGCTTCTTATGTTGTGGTCTCTTTTCATATTTTACAGACTTTTCTAAAAATTATAAAAGAATCAGGGAGATTAAAAAAAGAGAGTATGTTGAATGTGGCTAAACCATTTTCAGGACTGCAACGGGAGATGTATTTGAAAAAAATGACGCAGCGGGAGCTGGATGTACTCGTTATCGGTGGAGGGATCACTGGAGCAGGAATTGCTCTCGATGCCGTATCGAGAGGAATGAAAACAGGACTGGTGGAAATGCAGGACTTTGCTGCAGGAACTTCAAGCCGGTCGACAAAGCTTGTCCACGGCGGACTGCGTTACTTGAAGCAGCTTGAATTTAATATCGTAAAAGAATCCGGACAGGAAAGGGCGATTGTTTTCGAAAACGCTCCGCATGTTACCCAGCCGGAGTGGATGCTGCTTCCGCTTCTAAAGGGAGGTACGTACGGGAAGCTTGCAACGTCCGTTGGGCTGAAAATGTACGATACACTGGCAGGAGTCCGTAAACATGAACGTCGCCGGATGCTTAATCGAAAAGAAACACTGGAAAAAGAGCCGCTTCTCCGCGATGACGAAAAGCTGAAAGGCGGAGGATACTACGTAGAGTACAAAACGGATGACGCCCGTCTGACACTCGAAGTTATTAAAGAAGCAGTGTACAGGGGAGCACAGGCAGTTAATTACACAAAAGCCGAAAACCTGCTTTATGAGAACGGAAAAGTCGTTGGAGCACGGGTTACGGACAGCAGAACAGGAGAAACATATGACATCCGGGCAAAACATGTAGTTAATGCAGCCGGTCCATGGGTCGATGACCTGCGCGAAAAGGATGGATCAAAACAGGGAAAATATCTCCATTTAACAAAAGGGGTCCATATCGTTCTGGACCAGGCCAAATTCCCCCTCCGCCAGGCCGTTTATTTTGATACAGAGGACGATGGACGTATGGTATTCGCGATTCCCCGCAGAAACAAAGCTTATGTCGGTACGACAGATACGTACTATGAGGGAGATATTGCCAATCCCCGGATGACGGAAGCGGACATGGATTATTTAATTAAAGCAGCTAATTTTATGTTTCCATCCAAACAAATTACGAGAGAAGATGTAGAATCCAGCTGGAGCGGTCTGCGGCCTCTTATTCACGAAGAAGGAAAAAGCGCTTCGGAAATATCGAGGAAGGATGAAACCTTTATTTCAGAATCCGGACTCATCTCCATTGCAGGTGGGAAGCTGACCGGTTACAGGAAGATGGCAGAGCGGATTATTGACCGCATTGCCAAACAGGAAGGAATTAAAAAGAAATGTATAACAGACAAAATTGTTTTGTCAGGAGGAGACGTCGGTGGTTCCGACAAACTCCAGTCGTTTGTAAGCGGAGCTGTTGAAAAAGGGGTGAGCCTCGGCTTGAGTGTCGAAGAAGCGGAAGTGTTATCTGAACTGTACGGTTCGAACGTCCTGCGTGTATACGAAATTATGGAAACTCAAGGAGAGGAAGCGAAAAATTACGGGCTGTCCGAAGGAATTTACGCTTCTCTCGTTTACGGAGTGGAAGAAGAAATGGTCTATTCGCCAATTGATTTTCTTAACCGTCGGACAAGCGCCCTTTTCTTCAACATGCCTTACGTTCAAAAATATAAACACGGCGTGCTGAGATACATGGCCCACCGCTTCAATTGGGCGGACGAAGAGCTGGATAAACACATTGAAATGCTTGAGGAAGAAATTTATTATGCAAAAAACCCTGTAAAAACCGAAGAGAATAATTAACATTTGCTTTACTAAATCCGCGAAAATGCGTATAACTAAAACTATACACCTAATTTAGCGGAAGGAGCTGACAGTATGGAATGGAAGAAGCAGTACGAAAGATGGAAATCTGAACTGAATCTTGATCCTAAGCTTTCAGAAGCATTGAAAAAATTGACAGGTAACGAAAAAATGCTCGAAGACAGCTTTTACAAAAATCTTGAATTTGGTACCGGGGGCATGCGCGGGGAAATAGGTCCCGGAACGAACCGCATGAACATTTATACGATTCGTAAAGGGGCCCAGGGTCTTGCCGATTTCATAAAGGAAGCAGGCGAGCAGGCAGTGCAGAAAGGTGTTGTTATCGCATATGATAACCGCCGCATGTCAAAAGAATTTGCTTTGGAAACAGCCTGTACCCTCGGAGCCAACGGAATAAAAACGTATCTTTTTAAAGAGCTTCGTCCAACCCCCCAGCTTTCCTATGCTGTCAGAAAGCTTGCTACACATGCGGGAGTAATGGTGACGGCGAGCCACAACCCGCCGGAATACAATGGATTTAAAGTATACGGGGAAGATGGTGCCCAGCTTATTCCCGAAGAGGCAGACCGTTTGATTGCGAAAGTGGACGCTGTCGAAAACGAATTAAATATCGAAACGGAAGAAGCTGTTCAGCTGGAAGAGAAGGGACTGCTTCAATGGGTACTGGAGGAACTGGATGAGGCATATGCGAAGGAACTCCAGACTGTACTCATTGACCGGGAAGTAATAAAGGAGCAGGCAGACAATTTTTCGATCGTATTTACACCTCTGCACGGTACGGCGACAGTACCGATGCAGAGAGCGCTGAAGGAGGCCGGGTTTAAAAAGGTTTTCACTGTGGAAGAACAGGCAGTGCCCGATACAGAGTTCAGCACAGTGAGTTCACCAAACCCGGAGGAAGCAGGAGCATTTGAGCTTGCGATGCAGCTCGGAGACGAAAAGCAGGCAGATCTGCTCATAGCTACTGATCCGGATGCCGACAGGATAGGACTGGTCGTAAGAGATGACAAGGGAGAGTATATTGTACTTTCCGGGAACCAGACCGGGGCACTGCTTCTCGATTATCTTCTATCGAAAAAATCGGAAAAGGGAGAACTTCCCGGAAACGGTGTAATGATAAAAACCATCGTTACTTCAGAACTCGGCCGTGCAGTAGCTGAAGCTTATAACGTCACTTCTCTGGATGTGCTCACTGGCTTTAAATTCATCGGAGAAAAAATCAGGGAATATGATACAACAGAAGAGTACAAATTTCTGTTTGGCTATGAAGAAAGCTACGGCTACCTGATTGAACCTTTTGCCAGAGATAAAGACGCCATCCAGCCGGGACTGCTCGCCGCGGAAATGGGTGCCTATTACAAGGCACAGGGCATGACGCTTTATGAAGGTCTTCAGAACCTTTACAAGACGTATGGATACTTTTACGAAGATCTTGCCGCTTTTACATTCAAGGGGAAAGAAGGAGCTGAAAAAATTCAGCGGATTATGGAAGTTTTCCGAAACAGGGCCGATGAAAGAAGTCTTTCCGACGATACAGACTACATTGAGGATTATCTCCGGGCAGAAAGAACATTTATGGATGGAAGAAACAAAGAGCATATTGAGCTGCCCGAATCAAATGTTATCAAGGTATTTCTCCAGGACGGTTCCTGGTATTGTCTGAGACCTTCCGGCACCGAACCGAAAATCAAATGCTATTTTGGAGTAAAAGCAGACACCCATGAACAGGCAGAGGCTTCCCTTCAGGCTCTTAAGGAAAAGACTTTAGCTGAAATAGAAAAAATTTAAACAGGATGCACCTAAGCAGGATAACTCATCAAAGCGATGGGCTATCCTGCTTTTTTCTAATCTATGTTGAAGTTCGAGGTTCTTACGCAAGAAAAAAGAAGACACTTTTCTGCTGATTTGTTCCAGCAGGTATGCCTGTTGAACATACCGGTAGAATGGGTTTTATTAAACAGGACTTAATTGATTAATTAGGTTTTATTTAATGGAAAGGCTACCTTGAAAATAAAAAATGAACGCCCGCTTTCGTTTCCATGGAGAGGCTTTCCGAGCGGCCCGGCCTCAGCTAATTCCATCCTTCTTCCGTCGTATGGAATGGATCTTCGGCTCGGCCATCATCGCTCTGGAGTCCCTCCATGTCCACTACAGCTTTCGGTAAAAAAGACCACATTTTTCTCTCTTTTAAAGGAGAAAGCAGGAAATGTAAAACGAATGATAGAGAAGGCTGTTTCATCCATCATGGTGCAACAAATTTGCATGAGTGGCTCTGTTAAAGCTATGTGTTTTTGAAAGTTACCTGTGGCTCTTTACACCTGCCGTGGAGAAAGTATGCGGCTGTCTTTCTGTCTGGGAGCAGCGCGCTTCTACAGGTGTCTTTGCCCGGGCATCGGTTTTACTGAAGAAAGAACAGTGCTCATAAGTAGCAGAACTTTTCTTTTTCTATGAAGAAAAAACGGAGCGGAAGCCGATCTGTGGAAGAAGTAGATTGAAGGATAGCGCTCCGCCGTCAGCGAAATTTAACATAGCTAATGGAAAAAATCAGCTTGATTTCCCTATGTTTACGCAAGAGTCTGGAGCTTTAACAGAGGCATGGATGCAGTTAAAACTGCCCGTAAAAAATGGGAAGATTTAACGCTGTGCAACGAAGGTCAGAACACCCGGAGGATCACCGCTGCTCGGGAATTCATTTTGACGAACTGTTTTCTCTCCAAAATTAGTCGAGAAGAAGTTCTCGGGCAAGTCCCGCTGAAAATGCAGTATTATGTCCGTTTCATAATCGAACTGTTTTTCAAGCCAGCTGATTATTTAAGAATATATTAAATCAGGCATAAAAGAAGCTGCGAATAAAATATTATGATAAAATAGATGTTACTCAATTTCCAAAAAAAAGAAAGGTTTTTAAAACCAAGGAGATTAATTAAAAGATGATAAACAGTTATTATAAAGAAGAAATTGAAAAGCAGCGGCATCGGATGATTTTTCTGGCTCAAAAATATGGTCTGTCCTCACCGGAAACGATTAAGTGCAGTCAGGAACTGGACAGGATGATGAATATATATTTTTCTTGTCTACTGACTTCCGAAAAGAATCTGACGCAGTAAAAAAGCACTGTCCCAAGGAAAACGACTCCTGAGGATAGTGCTTTTTTAGTGATACATCATTTAGAGAAGGTTTTGTTATTTTACTCGCCCATATTATTCTCCATCAAATGATGAATGCCCACAGTTTCTTCTACTGGAAGAACAAAAGAAATTCCTTTCCCCGGCTCATTAATTTTTACATCTTCTTCGATTGCTTTTAGTACGTCGTTCGTCTGATTTTTTTTGATCAGAGTAAGCACAACATCTTTTTCAGGTTCGATCTGTATGGAAAAAAGTTTTGCTTTTTCGTGGATACCACTCCCCCGGCCATTCATTACGGTACCGCCTTCAGCCCCGCCGCGGCTGGAGGCATCGATGACTTTTCCGGCCTCCCCTTTATTGACTATAGTAATAATTAAGTCAAACCCTTTATGTTTTAGATCGTCGGTCATTTCGGCCAGCCCCTCCTTTACATTTTCTTCATAATTCATATGGGCGATGCCAATCGTCTTTAATATATCTATAATAAATCCGATCCCGTGCCCCGGCTCGTTTAATTTAGCAGTAGAGGATATTTTGTCTATAACTTCGGCAAGAAGATCCTCAGGAATAAGCGTAAGAATCAGCTCTTTTTCATGCAGGGCATCGAGTCCGAATATTTTTTTCTTTTCGTGGATTCCTACGCCGTAACCGAGCATCACGGTACCGCCTTCGGATCCAGCATCTTTAGCTGCTTTCATTACTTTTTTTGCACGGCCTTTTTTGACAATAGTTACGAGAAGTTTGTGATCTCTTCTTAAAACACTCATGTGTTAGAACGCTCCTTCCATTTAAACAGCAGGCCTAAAATTAGTACAGCGAGAATAGGGGTGAGAGCCACCAGAGCAATCATTCCAAACCCGTCCATTAAAGGATCCCGTCCTTCGGTCACTTCAGCCACCCCTACGGCGATGGCCATAATAAAGGTGACGGTCATGGGGCCGGTCGCTACACCGCCTGCGTCAAAGGCGATGGAGATAAAGCGGTCGCTTGATATAAATATGAGCGCAAGCGCGATGATATACCCTGGGAGAATTAAGTACCAGAGCGGGAAACCGA
Organism: Bacillus sp. (in: firmicutes); assembly: GCA_003560495.1. Classification (GTDB taxonomy): domain Bacteria; phylum Bacillota; class Bacilli; order Bacillales; family Salisediminibacteriaceae; genus Alkalicoccus. The sequence goes on from PWLM01000084.1 coordinate 19,573, forward strand.
GAACGATCCGGAACATAGCGAGAGCTATGGAAACACCGACTCCGAGAGAAAGTGTTATGAGCATTACATTTTTTGAAATGGAACCTGCTGTTACTTTTTCCACTTCGTAGTTTAATATTCTTATAGCCGGCTCAGCAAATGTCGCTACCAGCCCAAAAATAAATCCGAGGACCGGAAGAAGGATAATTGTATGATCTCTTTCACCAAGCAGTTGGCCAATTGCTTCTCCTGCCGGGAAAAATCCGACTTCCACTCCTTGAAGAAACAACACCAGACCGGTAAATGTAAATATAAGACCGATAAAAATATTTTTCAGACGGTTTTTATCGAGGTCCAAAAAGAAAATCTGAAAAATAAGGAAAAAGATAATAAGCGGGACGACAGCCATCGCGACTTCATAAATAACATGGTCTATTCCCTCGAAAAGCTGCATTATCATCCGTAAATCACTCCCAGCACCATAACAGCAAGAATTGGACCGATGGAAGCGAGGGCTACCAGACCAAAACCGTCACTTGTAGATGATTTACCCCGGAGAACAGATGCCACTCCTACTCCTAAAGCGAGGATAAATGGAACTGTCATCGGTCCGGTAGTTACACCTCCGGCATCAAATGAAATCGGCAGAAAAGAAGGGGGAGTAAACAATGCCATGATTCCAACGATTGAATATCCGCCCACCAGCAGCCATTTCAGCGGAATATTAAACACAGTACGGGCCATAGCAGTCATAACTAGAAAGCCCACTCCAAGTGCTACAGAATATACGAGCACAAGATTGGAAATTTCTCCTCCGGAAACATCATCGACCTGGGAAGCAAGCACCCGCACATCCGGTTCGGCAATGGTAACGACAACTCCGAGTACAAATCCGGTACCGAGAATCAGCCATATTTTGTTCGTTTTCGGAAGCGTCGATCCAATTAATTCTCCGATTGGCAGCAGGCCGATATGTACACCGACAAGAAACAAAAACAGGCCGAATCCAACCATTACCACTCCGGCGAGAAACCGGAAAAAAAGATCAGGCGGCAGCCCGATAACTGTGTATTGAAGGATGACGATTACAACAGCAAGCGGGAGGATCGCCATAACTACTTCTTTAAATTGTTCTAGAATGTCACTCATCCGCAGCCCTCCAAATTATGTAGATACGCTTATCCTACCTTAAAAAATGAAAGATTGCGACTGATAACTTAATTGTGGAAAAATTCTGAATAATAGAATATACTATAAGAAAGGCTTTGCTGTAAGAAGCAGGTTGTTATGCACTTTGTTTAGAAAACCATTCCGCCGTGCTGGTCTAAGTACCGCGGAATAATTTGTATCTATTGGGACCCGCTGCAGGAAACCGTTCCATAAACTTATAAAAGTTGGTCAGCGGTTAAAAAATACTGCTGCAGCAGTACAAGTTAATTTTCCGTAACCAAAGTCCATAACGAGACAAAGCCAAATAAATAGTAGAGGAGTGGCCTTCCATATGTCCATTATTTATATTTGTCGTGACTGTAAAGGAAAAGGGAAGGTACAGCGTAAACTTTGGATTGTTACAACCTCTTCAGTGTGCCGCTCCTGTTCAGGTACTGGCAGGCGGAAACATGAAAGTGCCGTAGGGTCTCCTGTGATTTTAAAATAATTGAGAAGCACCTTATTCATAACACGGTCAGTTCCATATTTCCGCTTCGCACAGGTAATTATACAGCCTGTACTAAGCGGATTTTTGTTTTCAGAACTGTTGTGCAGAGGACAGGATAAAAAGCAGATTCTGCAAATAGAAAAAGCTGCCCCTCTCTGGATAGAGAAGAGGGGACAGCTTGCAAATAATTTAGGTTATTCGAGTATTTCCCAGCCGGTGGCAAGTTCAACATCGGGGTGTTTATCCTGAAACCACCGCAGTGCAAAATCATTTTCAAACAGCAGAACCGGACGTTTCTGCTGATCGAGGACGAGCATCTTCCGGCTGTCCGTCATCCCTTCATCTACCTTACCTTTTCTGACCCAGCGGGCCAGCTCGTGTGTCATATGCTGGAATTCAATATCTACGTTGTATTCATTTTTCATGCGGTATTCGAACACTTGAAACTGAAGTTCACCAACCGCCCCGATAATATAATCTTCAAAATACGGAGTTTTGTAAAGTTGTATCGTACCTTCCTGTACAAGCTGCTCCATTCCTTTATGATACTGTTTATGCTTCAGCGCATTTTTGGCAGTGACTTTCGCAAACTTTTCCGGAGGGAACTGAGGCATTTCTTCATATTGAATAAGCTCGGACCCCGTGCAGAGTGTATCTCCCACCTGAAAATTCCCAGAATCGTAAAGTCCAACAATATCCCCCGGCATCGCAGCTTCTACTGTTTCTCGTTCAGAAGCAAAAAAGGAGTGGGATTGACTTAGCTTCATTTTTTTCCCTGTGCGTGAAAGCTTTACTTCCATTCCTCTTTCGAATGAGCCCGAACACACCCGGAGAAATGCAATACGGTCACGGTGATTTGGATTCATGTTTGCCTGAATCTTAAACACAAAACCGCTGAAATTGCTGGACTCAGGAGGTACATAAGATCCGGAGGCTTTTCGCGGCTGAGGTTCAGCTGCCAGGCTCACGAACTGGTCAAGAAAAGACTGCACGCCGAAGTTGGCAAGGGCACTTCCAAAAAAAACCGGTGTCATCCGGCCCTGCTGCACTTTTTCGGCAGAGAATGTATTGCCGGCTTCTTCAAGCAGCATTTTTTCTTCTTCGAGAGCTTCCCGCTCGTAATCTTCCAGCATATCAGCTTCTTCGATCGGAATCACTTTACGATCTTCTTCTTCGTCGAATACTTCCACAGTTTTATCAGGAATACTGTAAATTCCTTTTAACCGTTTACCCATTCCAATCGGCCAGTTCATCGGATAAGTTTCCATGTCGAGTGTTTCTTCAATTTCTTCCAGAAGGTCGAGAGGTTCTTTTCCTTCCCGGTCCAGCTTATTAATAAATGTGAGAATCGGAATGCCTCTCATTCTGCATACTTTAAACAATTTAAGTGTCTGTGCCTCAATTCCTTTCACACAGTCAATAACCATTACAGCTGTATCAACTGCTGTGAGCGTCCGGTAGGTATCTTCACTGAAATCCTGGTGGCCGGGGGTATCGAGTATATTGATTTGTGTATCATCGTAGTGAAGCTGCATAACACTGGAAGTGACGGATATCCCGCGCTGTTTTTCAATTTCCATCCAGTCGGAAGTAGCAAATTTACCTGATTTTTTCCCTTTCACAGTTCCGGCGCTTCGTATACTGCCTCCAAGCAGAAGTACTTTTTCCGTCAGAGTAGTTTTTCCGGCATCCGGATGGGAGATGATTGCAAATGTCTTTCGTGGTTTTTCCTGCATAAGTATTTTCCTTTCTCTCAGTAAAATTACGCCGTACAAAATGATTCAACAGGTAATTATAACTCATTTTTAACAATTTAGCATCCTTCAGTTTAATGTGTTCAGGGGAAGGGGCTTCCGGAGAGGAGGGAGGACAGCCTGAGATGCTTTTAATATGGAAGGGGTAAGTAAACCGTATACAGCTATGGAAGTTAGTGTCGGCTGCCCATAGGTAGAAAAGTACTTATTGTAAGCACATCAAAAGACCGTCTGAACCGTCCGGATAGGACGATTCAGACGGTCTTTCAGCTGTGTGTTTCCTCAAACTGCTGTATTTTATCTTCAAGAGTGAGTGTTACCGAAATTTCGTCCCACCCGTTCAGAAGCATTTCCCGCATATAGGAAGTGATTTGAAAATCAGCTTCAAAACCAGCACTGTCGTAAACCTTCTGGGTTTCCAGATCAGCTGTAAGACGATATCCGGGCTGCTCAGCATTTTTCATCAGCTGCTGTACTTCAGCCTCAGTAAGCTGAATAGGAAGAATGCCATTTTTAGAACAGTTGTTGTAGAAAATATCAGCAAAACTCGGCGCTATAATTACCCGGAATCCGTAATCCTGCAGAGACCAGGGAGCATGCTCTCTGGAAGAACCGCAGCCGAAGTTTTCACCGGCGACAAGAATACTGGACCCTTCAAAACGAGGTTCGTTCAAAGAAAAATCTTTACGGGGTTCTCCATTATCATCAAAACGCCAGTGGTAAAATAAGAACTGTCCAAAGCCCTGACGTTCAATGCGTTTTAAAAACTGTTTCGGGATGATTTGATCAGTATCAATATTGGACCGGTTCAAAGGATAAACCAGGCCTTCATGTCTGCGAATCGGTTCCATATAGTTCACTCCGTTCTCTTTGACTCTGTTAAAGCTTTAATCTGCAGATCAGAAGACTGCACTAGTAATCAAAGGTTTCTGCAT
>PWLM01000172.1 GCA_003560495.1 Bacillus sp. (in: firmicutes)
GAAGGAGTGATTGTAAATACGCCGCGGTCGAACAGCTTATGGTGGAGTGAGCAGAGCGCCATCCCGTTTTCTTCTGTATCCGGCCCGCCCATCTGGTGCCATTTAATATGCGCCGCTTCGATTCCGACAAGCTGATTTCCAAGGCGCACGTTGAATCCACAGACGGCGCAGCGGTATTCGTACGCCCTGAGAATTTTGTCGCGGAAGCGGGGATCCCGGGCTCTTCGCTTCCGGCGTACAGCGTACATTTCCATATCGAGCCCCACGGCATCGAGAATATCCTTGTGCATCGTTTCAGGGAAATGCTCATGCAGCAATAGTTCCGCCGCTTCTTTTAAAAGCAGCGGCTGTCGGTCAAACAGCCGGCGCACCTCCTCCGTAAAGCCTCCTTTAACATTTTCCTGGAGAAGCAGCTTATTCCTTGGATCCCGGTGGTCCATTACTTTATCCAGCTGCCAGATGCCGTCCCCGGTGAGCCGCACAAACGGTTCTTCCGGTGCATAGGTGCGCCTTCTCGGACCGAATTCCATTAACAGCTCCTTCAGTTTCGGCTTCACCTCTTCGTATGGAAGGGCAGAAATTTTTTCTGACTGATACTTGGCGAGGGCGTATAATACGAGCAGCGGCTTGTGCGGAGCACGCTGGTCCCCTTTCTTCCATATTGTTAACTGCTGCAGGTGCTGCTTCAGCTGCTCTTCTGTCATGAATGGTACTCCTTTTTAATTCCGGCCTGTTTGTGTATTCATTGTACCAAAACCTTTCCTGCTGCTGAAAATATATGTAAAAAACAGGCCCCCGAATTTTTCAGGCTGCCTGCTGCTTTCCAAACTATGTTAAAATTCACGGTTCTTACGTAAGGAGCTAAGAAATGGACTTTAATAGACAATGTCTATTGATTTATTGGAATATACGTCTTATATTCCTTAAGTTTACGTAAGAGCCAAGTTGGTTATTGATTGCGGAATAAAACTTCACTTTTACAGGTGTCCCTCGGTTTCCTATTTATAGCGCCGGCGGCCAGGCGATTTTTCGAGACGCCTGCGGAAAAAGAAAGTCTGAAGATCCTCCCGGACGCAAGGGAGGGATAGCTGAAGGCTTTCTCCGCGGCAAGTGAAGAAAAAAAGCACGGGCGCCTTTATATCAACAACGAATGCTTTAACATAGCTTTTCCTTTAAAGAAACTGTCTGATCAGCGCAACCGCCACAATAATAACAATGACTGTTGCAGCCGTCCGGATCAGACATCCTACTCCCCGAAGAATAACCGGGAAGAAAAAGATGACGAGTATAATAACGAGAATGAGCGTAAACGGATCCATCGTATTCCTCCTTTTTTCTAAAACCGTACTATACATTTAACCAAACAGACGGCCGGAAGTCGAATATTTTGCCGTGTTCTCTTTCATCCTTACGTAATAAGCACGAAAAAGGTTACATCCTGCTTCTCCGAACGCATTTCCCCCATTGCTTTTTTCAGATAATTTAGTAAAATAAACGGGACGGGCGCCCTTTGAAAGGGCTTTTATTCTGACAGCTTGCAGCTGACGATACATAAAAGAAAAGAGGACTGCGTTATGGAAGAAAAACATCGGGAACTTATGAAGGAACTTCAGTCCCTGCTTTCCGTGGAGCAGGTTACACAGAATGAAACAGCGCTTTTGCAGCACGGAGGAGACGAATCGTATCATTCCCCCGTCCCCCCTGCATGCATTGCCTATCCGAAAACGACGGAGGAAGTACAGCATATTGTGCGCACAGCGAAAAAATACGGAATGCCGGTTATCCCATACGGAAGGGGAACGAGTCTTGAAGGTCACGTTATACCCTATGAAGGGGGTATTACGGTCAATTTCGACTTAATGAATCAGATTCTGGAAATCCGGGACAGTGATTTTCTCGTGAAAGTCCAGCCCGGTGTCACCCGCTCCCAGCTGAATAAAGAATTGAAAAAGCACGGGCTGTTTTTTACGGTGGATCCCGGGGCCGACGCAACACTCGGCGGCATGGCCGCGACGAACGCGAGCGGAACAACCTCTGTAAAATACGGCGTCATGCGGGATCAGGTGCGGGACCTGGAAGTCGTTACAGCCGACGGGACGATCATACATACAGGCAGCGAAGCTGTTAAATCGTCCTCCGGCTATCATTTGAACGGCTTGTTTGTCGGGTCGGAAGGGACGCTCGGATGCTTTACGGAACTGACACTCCGGGTGTACGGCATTCCGGAATCGATTATGGCCGCTCGCGTTGCATTTCCTTCCGTGTCTGATGCGGTCGGCGGTGTCGTAACGCTTCTGCAGTCCGGTATTGAAATTGCACGCGTGGAACTCGTCGATGAACCGTCCATGCAGCAGGTGAATAAACATATGGAAACATCCTACAAAGAAATGCCGACGCTGTTCCTTGAACTTCACGGCAATGAAGCAGGTCTCGCCCAGGACGTGGACTTCATGAAAACGATTATGGAAGAGCACGCCTGCGAAAGCATTGACTTTGAAATGGAAACAGCCGGCAGAAACCAGCTGTGGGAAGCACGCCACAACCTCGCTTACGCTTACGTCCACGGTTATCCCGGCAAAAAGCTGATGGTAACAGACGTCTGTCTCCCTATCTCGCAGCTTGCCGGCGCGGTTGCCCACGCGAGAGAAGAATTAAACCGCCTCGAACTCGTCGGCGGCATCGTCGGCCACGTCGGGGACGGCAATTTCCACGTGCTTCTGATGATTGACCTGCACGACAGCGAAGAAATGAAAAAAGCTGCGGAACTGAATGAAAACATTGTTTACTACGCCCTCGCACGCGGCGGGACGTGCACCGGAGAGCATGGTGTCGGCATCGGTAAAAAGAAATACCAGGAGGAAGAACACGGACCGGCGCTTGCTGTGATGGAAAAAATTAAACAGGCACTGGATCCCGAAGAAATCATGAACCCGAATAAAATTATCAGGTCAAAACGCGGAGATGAAGCCGATGAAACTGTTAGAACAAATTAGTTCCATTGCCGGTAAATATTTTGCTTTCTGGGTCATGGCGATCGCTGTTATTGCCTTTATGCTCCCGGATCTATTCGTCGGGCTCGGCGCGTATATTACGATCCTGCTCGGTGTTGTCATGTTCGGGATGGGCCTCACGCTGAAGGCTGTCGATTTTAAAATTATTTTCAAAAATCCGCTTCCAGTAATCGTCGGTGTTGCTGCCCAGTACGTTATCATGCCGCTGTGCGCGTTTGCCATTGCCTACGCTTTAAACCTCCCTCCGGAACTTGCAGCGGGTCTTGTACTATTAGGTGCAGTGCCGGGCGGTACGGCGTCGAACGTCATGGTCTACCTTGCTAAGGGAAACCTCCCGCTTTCTGTCTCCATGACGTCCTTTTCCACGCTCCTCGCACCGATTACGACGCCGTTTATTCTGTTGCTGCTCGCGGGCCAGTGGCTTCCGGTGGACGCAGGGGCGATGGTGCTTTCCATCGTGCAGGTGATTATTATTCCGATCGTCCTCGGGCTGACCATCCGCCGTTTCTTTACGAGAGCCGTGGATAAAAGCATTACCGTCGTGCCGCTTATTTCGGTGCTTGCGATCATTATTATCGTGTCGGCTGTTGTTGCCGGTAACGTGGAAAACATCGCTTCAGCAGGCCTCCTTATCTTTACCGCTGTTGCGCTGCACAACGCTTTCGGCCTTCTGCTCGGCTACTTTACGGCCGTAGCAATGAAGCTCGATGAATCGACCCGGCGGGCTATTTCCCTGGAAGTCGGTATGCAGAATTCCGGCCTCGGCGTGGCGCTCGCGAGCGCCCACTTTGGTCCTCTCGCTGCGCTTCCGAGTGCCGCGGCCGCTGTTTGGCACAACATTTCCGGTCCGATTCTTGCGACACTCTGGGCGAAGCGGCCGGCAAAAACGAAGGATCCGTCCGCCGTTCAATCAGAAAAAGAAGAACAACGCAGAAAGCAGGCGTAAGATATTAAAAACAGGCTGTTTCAATAAACCTTTTGAAACAGCCTGTTTTACTTTTGAAAAGGTCAGTAAATTTCAAACATTTACCTCCTCCTGCTTTTCTTTATGGAAGCAGATGTATTAAGTCCATGTGTAATTCTGCCGGTGTGGACGATAACAGGAATAAGTATTAAAGAAAGCAACGCTCCAATGAGTGCAAGAGCTGTAAAACTGGATTGTGCAACTACCATACCCGACAACCCTCCTCCCAACGCACCTGCCAGGGCTATCCATACGTCCACTGCCCCCTGCGTCTTCGCCCGGGCTTTCCGGGAGGTGGAATCCACGAGAATCGCTGTACCGCTTATCAAACCAAAGTTCCATCCAAGACCGAGCAGACCAAGGGAGATCACGAGTACAATCATGGATTCCCCACTTCCCGCCGCTGCCAGAATTCCCGAAGCAAGCAGAGTAACAGCCGCAGCTACAGCCATGATGTTCCTGCCTATTTTATCGACAAGATAGCCGGTCACCAATGAAGGGAGAAACATAGCTCCTATATGAAAGCCGATAACAAATCCTACAGCATTGAGCCCATGTCCGTAGTGCTCCATATGTATAGGGGTCATTGTCATAATAGCCATCATGACGAACTGTGTTAAAACCATGACGGCCGCTCCTGTGAAAATCCCCCGTTTATTTTCAGCTGCCAGATCCATGCCCCGCTTCGAGGAAGGACTTTTTTCTGCTTCCTGCACTTCCAGACCAGCTTTTGCAACTATGAAAGGGTCAGGCCGCAGCCAGACAAATAATACGATGCCGGCAAGGATATACGCGGCAGCTGCTAATATGAATGGGCCTGCCAAAGCCGGCACTCCAATATTCAAAGCAAAGCTTCCCATTACTTCGACAAGGTTCGGTCCTGCTACCGCTCCGAAGGTTGTAGCTACTAGAGCTATACTGACTGCTTTCCCCCTCTGTGCCGGCCCTGCTAAATCTGTTCCTGCATACCGGGCCTGCAGATTCGCAGCTGTTCCTGCTCCATAAATAAGCAGGGAAAAAAACAAAAGAACGACGCTTCCTATCACAGAAGCTGCGATTACCCCGAGAGCTCCTGTTCCTCCCGTCAAAAAGCCTGCTGTAAGGCCTGTCCGTCTCCCGAATTTTTGTGAAATACGTCCTATAAGCAGAGCGGCCGCCGCGGACCCTAAAGTAAACAGCATAGTAGGAAGTCCGGTTACGCTGTCTGCTCCCATCATATCTTGTGCGAGCAGTGCTCCTACGGTGATTCCTGCTGCAAGTCCAGCTCCTCCAAATATTTGAGAAACAGCAACAATAATCAACGTTTTTTTATACAGTTGACTTTGCTTTTCAGGTGAATTAACGTAGCTCTGTATCCAGGGAGACGGAGCACCTGAACTTTTAAAGTTTTCCCTGCGCATTCCTCGTTCCTCCCCTTCAAACATCTTCAACTTTACTGAACATAAGCTTAACACCTTCAGTAAATGTCCTGCAATCGCTTCTAAAACTCTCTGCTCCTCCACCGGCTGCCGGGTTTAGTTTCAGCTGACATACTTACTGGTCTGGATATTCAATTTATTACAAGCCGCCGCGGGTACTGTCAATATATGATAAAATAATGAAAATAGATCCATAAACAATTTCCAGACAATCTCATATATGAAGCAGGTGAAAAGATGAGTTATACGCTTGAGGATATTAAAGACATTCCGACAGACGGCTATAAAAACATGGAAGACTTTATCAGTTCCCTTTCCGGTGAAACCGGCAGGGAATTTGAGATACAGCTTACCTGCCTTGCCAAAGAAAGCGATATGCGGCTTCTTCAGTACATACCAAAAGACCTGCAGGCCGATGACCGTGGATTTGCTTACTTCGTTTTAAAGGCGACCTATTTCCGGCGGCACAAAGACTACAGCGAAATGCGGATGTACGTAAATGAGTATCAACAACACTTTCAGGACCGTGCCTTCTACTGGCATTTAAAATCGATGGCTTACCTGATTCAAGTAACCGAGGAAACGATCTTTCTGGAAGGATTGGCTTATATTAAAAAAGCGGTGGAGTTTGATGAAAGCAGCAGCCACATCGGCATCCTTCACAATTATTCGGAGGCGGTCGTCACCGGTCTGGAAGAATACCCCGGCCAGACAAAGGAAATGTTAAGTGAAAAAGAAATCCGCAGCGCCTCCGGTATGATTGATCAGGTCCTCGAAAAGGACCCCTCCTACCCGAAGTTCTACTGTACAAAAGGCAGATGGGAAGCCGCTTTTCATCATAATTTTACTTCCTCAAAGAAACATATCGAAAAAGCGATCGATATGGAATCCTCCAAAGAGAAAAATTATGCCCTGCGTATCGGTGACTATCAGCGGTATATGCTGAAAGTTGAGCTGCAGGAAGCGAAGATGGAACTCGATGATAAAAACAACAATTTGAAAAAACAGCTGGAAGAGTCGAAAAATGACATTAAAGAACAGCAGGAAACACTTAAGCAACAGGTGGAACAATCGAAGCAGAAGCTGGAAACGATGAAATCGGACAACATGAAGATTCTCGGCTTTTTTACTGCCTTTCTGAGTCTCGTCGTGGGCTCCATTTCCATCGTTGGTACGCAGGACTTTCTAGACGCAGCTCTACTGATCATGGTACTTGGCGGTGTTTTATTGTTCTCCTTCGCAGGCTTTTTCTTTCTACACTCCAGGTCGCACGCGAAATACTTCTTCATTACCATCGCCGTATGTATTTTAATGATCGGGAGTTCTTTTGGTCTTTACATGATGCTTCAGGGACCGGGCAATTTATAACATAAGGATGATAAAAATGATTAAATCAGTGGATATTGTTTACGAGCAGGGAAGTAACGAACATAATGAAGATCAATATATCTCAAATGAGACACACGGATTCTTTGCCGTCATTGACGGGGCCACCTCCCTTGCCAAAACCGGTATGCCCGGCC
>PWLM01000038.1 GCA_003560495.1 Bacillus sp. (in: firmicutes)
TAGGCGGGAGGGCCTGGACTCCCTCCTGTCCACTGCAGCTGCTCAAGAAGTATTGCTTTTTATCCTGCACGGCCTAAAATAAGACATTTATTCTTTCTAGTAAGACACGACAGCGCTTTTTAACGGTCTTCGTTCCAGCTGTATGGATAGTAAGTTCAATTTATGTAGTTAAATTTTAACACTTTCTTAAGCAGTGCCGAAAAAAAGGATGTGAATTCACTGTGGAAATTTATGTAATTACATGTCTCTATATAACTATTTTATGCTATAATTTACCAGTGGATGAATACATAAAGTAATGCCGGAGATGGAGCGGATTGTTATAAAAGCCGGCCGTTCCGGTGTTACACGTGCCGCGGATTCAAAAATTAAATAGATAAAGGAGAAAGAAAATGATTACAGCTAACGTGGAAATTGAAAGTATTCGTAAAGATGGGCGTTACATTCTGGGGACACTGCTTCTGGACAAAGGAGCTGAGGTCGAGCCTTATGAGCTGGAATGCTTAATGAAGAAGGATAATTCCGGATTTGAACACGTATTTCTGAACGGCGTGAATTTGATGAATGGCGGCGTGGAAACCGGAACGAATTATACGAAAGAGGAACTGTACAACATCTATGCGGTAGGCCACGCAGCGAAAGATTTAATCATAGATTTCCACGAAAGTGACAATTTGTTTTATAAAAAAAGCAGGCTGATGGGCAGTAAGCCGAATTAACAAACGAGATGCACCCAGCTGCCGCTTGACGTAATTTTTATCTATTCAGCTTCATAAGGCGGTTTTGAAAAGAGCATTGAGGACTTAACCGAATGCTAAAAGCCTGTCAGGGTACTTCCTGACAGGCTTTTCAGAGTGTTAATTAAGTTTATTTTTAAATAATCATTCCTGCGTGTATCTTTCTCCAGCACTTTCCTGCCGGCTTTGAAAAGGAACTTCTGACTTCGCTGATCCCACCGGTATCCCCGCCGGACGTTTCAGAGAAAAAGAAACGCTTGATGAATGAAAACGGCCAATCAAGTGTAAATTTATCACAGGATATTTCTTTTTATTTTCCTGCTGAAGCCGAAGGGGACGACTCCGTGGCGATAAAGGACGAGCCGAAGATCCGTTTAGGCGGAAAAAATTAGCTGAGGCCGGCCCGCCCGGAAAGCGTTCCCCGTAGGCGAAAGCAGAGAATCATATACGTCTCATTAAAGACTCTTTATAAACTGCTTGAAAAGCCTGTCAGGGTACTTCCTGACAGGCTTTCGTCCGTTTGAACGTTTCTTTATTTACCTGCGGATGGAGCGGGCCATGCGGATGTACGTATGGCGCCGTCCACGGATGGCAATGGAGTAGGCCATAATGTTTTCAGGAACAGCGATACCCATATACCCCGCGTCACCGATGTGGTGGATATCGGCGCCTGCCATTTTATTCTGCAGAGCAAGCTGCCGGATCGTGGCTTCATCGGCCCCTTCCTGGCTTGTACCGATCGTCAGCATCGTGAGACCGCCGTGTTTTTTGACTATTTCCACCCAGCGGCCTGCTTTTTCAAGTGTGACACCCGGGACCGTCCCCGGCGCCGGAAGGAGTACGACATCGGCTCCGGCGTGAACAAATTCATTGACGAGTTCATCGGAAACTACATCTTCATTTACGCCTGCCCCGTGCATTTTCCCGGCAATGACCATCGTCTGATCCCCGAGTATTTCTTTGGCGCGGCTTACCGCCTCGACAATCTGCCGGTTGGAAACGCCCGTCTGCGGATTGCCTGTCAGACAGACAAAATCCAAACCTTCTTCTTTCACCTTATGCAGCGTTTCCCGGGAAGCTGTCCGGCCTTTTGGAAGCGTCAGGACCGCCTCGGTGAGATCAGCTTCCGGGTCCACCGGCTCGAGATTGATCCCGAGCGGGCGGCCCGTCAGCTGTCTAAGCTGCTGCAGCGGCTTTTTGTTTTCATCCGGCAGGCCGTATACTACCGGATGGAAGATATCGCAGCCGTTCAGGAGAATCAAGTCCGCTCCGAAAGCCGAAGCAAGCTCGGCATTGGTCACTTCCGGATACAACGGCGGCGTGGCTCCGATGACTTCAGCCAATACCACCCGCCCTTCGGAAGCTTTAATCGCCTGCTTTAATTCTTTTCCTGTCATGTTCAACAGTTCCGAACTGTCTGCGCTTAATACCCGCTTCATTCTTTTCTCTCTTTCATTTCATCTGCCACAAACTCCACGTCGGTGCCTACCACAATCTGGATGTTTTTATCACCCATTTTCATCACACCTTTTGCTCCGTGTTTTTTCAATGCTTTTTCATCGACTTTCTCCATGTCTTCCACGTTCAGGCGGAGCCTTGTCGCACAGTTGTCGATATACGTAATATTGTCTATTCCTCCGAGGCTCTCAATATACGCTTCCGCCATGTTGGAGTATTTATCGTCTTTGGAACGCGGAGCCGCTTCCGCTTTGGAAGGGTCCTTGGCCATCACGATATCGTCATCTTCCTCCCGTCCAGGAGTCTTCAAATCAAGCTTAACAATCAGGAAGTAGAAAATCACAAAGTAAATGGCGCCGAAGACGAGCCCCTGCACAAGCAGGATAAGCGGATTCTGGGCTATCCCGAAGTTCAGGAGGTAGTCGAACGCCCCGGCCGAAAAGCCGAAACCGTGCCGTACATCAAGTAAGACAGCCACCATCATCGATACCCCTGTCAGTAACGCATGAACGACGTAAAGGAGCGGCGACAGGAACATAAATGTGAATTCGACCGGCTCGGTAATTCCTGTTAAAAACGACGTCAGCGCGATCCCGATCATACCGCCCGCCATCGCTTTACGGTACTCTTTTTTCGCTGCAAAGATCATCGCGATCGCGGCAGCAGGAAGACCGAACATCATAATCGGGAAAAATCCTGCCATGAAATAGCCTGCCGACGGGTCGCCGGCAAAAAAGCGGCCGATTTCCCCGGTAGCTCCTTCATATTCCCCAAACACGAACCAGATGAGCGTATTAATAACATGGTGAAGGCCGATGGGAATCAAGAGCCTGTTCATGAAGCCGTACACCCCGGCACCTAAAGCTCCAGCACCAAGCATCCATTCCCCGATGCCGTGAATGAATTCCTGAATCGGCGGCCACAAAAACCCGAAGATAAAGGCGAGGACGACCATCACAGCACCAGTGATAATCGGTACAAACCGGCGTCCTCCGAAAAAGGCGAGCCATTCCGGGAGCTTAACGTTGTAATATTTATTATAGAGAAGACCTGCAATAATACCGGATAAAATCCCGCCGAGAACGGACATGTCAATGTCCTCGTTAATCGCTCCGGCCCCTTCCGTCAGGACAAAATACCCGACGGCCCCGGCGAGCGCGGCGGCTCCGTTGCCGTCTTTGGAGAGCCCGACAGCCACCCCGATCGCAAAGATCAGTGCCAGATTGGCAAAAATAGCGTCCCCCGCCGCTGCCATGAATGGAATACCCAGCAGGTCATCCTGTCCGAGACGCAGAAGCAGCGCCGCGGCAGGAAGAACCGCCACCGGAAGCATCAATGCTTTACCGATTTTCTGTAAAAAAGCCAACATAATGTTCAACCCCTCTTTCCTTTAGTTTAGTCAAACCGCAAAAAAATTTTTACAACAGCAGCCTTTTTGACAGCGCTTTCGTACATCTGAAATATACCACGATACAGTATGGTTGTCTATACCGATTCTATTCGGTATAATTATATCAGCAGCAGCTGCCGACAGAAGGAGACCACCCGATACATTGTCTGCTTTCTCCTCTCTCTTCCATGTTTGCGGCTTTTTAACTTTTAACGAAATCAGGTGATGACTATGCATAAGGAGTTTTATCTTAAAGGAGGAACGGCCTTTCTTGACGGGGAGTCTGCAGTACGGGATCCTCTCATTAAAATCTCCTCCGGGCGCATCGAATCAGTCCAGGAACACGGGGAGGCTCCTTCCGGCACACCGATTTACCGGGCCGGTGAAAACGACGTCATTCTCCCCGGCTTTATCGATATTCATATTCACGGGGCGAACGGAGCAGACACGATGGACGGCGATCCCGATGCTCTCCGAACCATCGCAGACTTTCTGCCTCAGGAAGGCGTGACGAGTTTTCTCGCCACAACGATTACTTCCAACCCTGACATCACGGAACGGGCCCTTCAAACGGCGGGAGCATATCATTCAGATACCGGCGCAGAGCTTCTCGGCATTCACCTGGAAGGGCCGTTTATCAGCCGAAAGCAGGCAGGCGCCCAGCCGGTGGAGCACATTACGCCTCCGGATGTGGAGCTGTTTAAGCGGTGGCAGAAGCTTGCGGAAAACCGCATACGTCTTGTCACGCTCGCCCCGGAAGAACCGAACGGGCTGGACCTATTGAAACATTTCCGGGAAACAGGAGTCATCGGATCTGTTGGTCATTCCCATGCGTCTTATGAAGAGATGCAGGAAGCGCTTGAAAACGGTCTTTCCCACGCGACTCATTTATTCAACGGCATGCGGCCCCTGCACCACCGGGAACCCGGCGTCGTCGGTTCTATTTATTTAAGCAGCAGCATCAAAGCAGAACTTATTTTGGACGGCATCCACGTCCGCCCGGAAGTGGCACGTCTCTCCCACCAGGTGCTCGGCAGCGACCGGCTGATTCTTATTACCGACGCCATCCGGGGAAAGGGCCTCGGGAACGGCACATTTGATCTCGGCGGCCAGGAAGTTTCGATCCATGAGGGCGAAGCCCGGCTTTCGGACGGAACGCTTGCCGGAAGCGTACTGAAAATGGATGAGGCGGTCCGCCGCCTGTTAACGTTCCCGGCTGTTACCTGGCCCGACGTCGTGAAAATGACTTCACAAAACGCCGCAGCATCTCTCGGCCTTCATGACCGGAAAGGAAAACTTGCCGAAGGATATGACGCAGACATCGTGATTATGAGTGAGGACGGGCATGTAATAAAAACTTTCTGCAGGGGTGAAGAACATGAAAATTAATATCGTTACAGATTATCACGATATGAGCAGACAAGCCGCGGAACGGTTTTATGATAAATTAAAGGCGGACCCGTCGGTGCACTTCGGGCTGGCTACCGGCGGCACGCCGATCGGCATGTACCGCCATTTAAATGAACTGCTTACCTCCTCTCCATTAAAAACCGATGCGTTAAAAACGTTTAACCTCGATGAATATATCGGCCTTCCGCCGTCGGATCCGAACAGTTTTTATTCGTTTATGAACGAGCACGTATATGACCCTTGGAACCTGCAGGCGGACCAGTGCTTTATACCCGATGGAAACGCGGTTGATTTAGAGAAAGAGTGCGCCCGGTACGAAGCAATGATCGATCAATACGGCATCGACGTGCAGCTTTTAGGCGTCGGTAAAAATGGGCATATCGGTTTTAACGAACCCGGCACCCGGTTTGATTCCCTTACCCAGGTCGTCGAATTAAAGCCTTCCACCCGAAAAGCCAATGCCCGCTTTTTCCCGTCGATGGACGACGTGCCGACCCATGCGTTGACGATGGGCATCGGCTCGATTCTGAAAGCGAAGGAAATTGTCCTGATCGCGAGCGGAGAAGCAAAAGCGGAGGCCGTGTATTCCCTCGTCCACCGGGAGCAGACAGAAGACTGGCCGATTACGGCCCTTCAGCAGCACCGGAACGTGACCGTCATCGTGGACGAAGCAGCCGGCAGACTAATCGAAACGAAAAGAGGACATTCATCATGATCAACAAAGACTCCCCCATCCCGATTTACTACCAGCTGCAGGAACAGCTGAAAGAAATGATTGAAAACGAGGAACTGGATCCCGGCACGCCGCTGCCTTCCGAACGGGAAATGGCCGAAAAGTACGAAATAAGCCGGATGACCGTGCGTCAGGCGGTGACGAACCTCGTCAACGAAGGACTCCTGACGCGTTCCAAAGGGCGCGGCACGTTTGTCGCCGAAGAAAAAATCGAACAAACGCTGATGAAGTTAACCAGCTTTTCGGAAGATATGCGCGCCCGCGGGATTGAACCCGGTTCCAAACTGATCAGCTTTGAGGAAGTAAAAGCCGACGCGAATACAGCGAAGCATTTAAGCATTCCGCCGGAGACCCGCGTGTTTCAGATCAGCCGGCTCCGTTTTGGCGACGGGGAACCAATGGCACTGGAAGTGTCCTACCTCGTGAAAGACCGGCTTCCGGAGGACACGGTAAATCATCTGGAAAATTCCCTTTACGACTATATCGAACAGCAGCTCGGGCTCGCCATCGACCGGGCCCGGCAGACGATTGAACCTTCCTTTGCCTCTTCCCGGGAAGCGGAGCTGCTGACGATCGAAGAAGGCTCTCCTGTTCTGCTGCTGGAGCGGACGACGTTTTTGAGTGACAACACGGTGATTGAATATGTGAAATCCGTCTACCGCGGAGACCGCTATAAGTTCATCGCCGACATGAAAAGGCAGAGGTGATCGGATGAAATACCGTTATTTGGAGGCTGTTGAAGAGAGGATGTCGAAGCTGAAGGAAACGGAGACAGAGGCACTGGAGCAGGCGGTTTCCTATGTGATACGGACGCTGCGACAGGACGGGATGATTCATATTTTCGGCAGCGGCCACTCTCATATTCTTGCAGAAGAAGCTTTTTACCGCGCCGGCGGCCTCGTCTCTGTCCGGCCGATTCTGATTGAAGATTTAATGATGCATAAAGGCGCCTGGCGGTCCTCGGAACTCGAACGGCGCACCGGGTATGCGGAACAGTTCATGAAAGATCAGCCGATCAAAACCGGCGATACGGTGATTGTCGCTTCCACTTCCGGACGCAATCCGGTTCCTGTTGACGTGGCCAACATCAGTAGAGACAAGGGGGCGGCTGTCATTGCGATCACGTCCACGGCGTATGTCGGAAGCCAGCCGTCCCGGCATCCGTCCGGAGACTATTTGAA
>PWLM01000145.1 GCA_003560495.1 Bacillus sp. (in: firmicutes)
CTGAAAGTTTTTCAACGGTCCGGTTTCCCATATAAAACACAACAATAATAAAAAGCCCGGCGCAGGACCGGGCTTTTAGTGTATTTAAATTATTTAGCGTTCTCGTAACGCTTCGCAACTTCTTCCCAGTTAATTACGTTAAAGAAGGCTTCCAGGTAATCAGGACGCTTGTTCTGGTACTTCAGGTAGTAGGCGTGCTCCCACACATCTACACCAAGAACCGGAGTTTTACCATCGCTGATTGGCGTGTCCTGGTTAGGTGTACTTGTAATTTCAAGTTCTCCATTGCTCACTACGAGCCAGGCCCATCCGGAACCGAATCGTCCGACACCTGCATTTTTGAATTCTTCCTTGAATTTGTCAAAGCTTCCAAACTTGCTGTTGATAGCATCTGCGAGCTCACCCTTAGGTTCACCGCCGCCATCCGGAGACATGAGCTGCCAGAAAATAGTGTGGTTGTAGTGACCGCCGCCATTATTGCGGACTGGTGTCTTAATGTCATCCGGCAGAGAATTAAGATCAGTTAAAAGCTCTTCAATGCTTTTATTCTGAAGGTCGGAATGTCCCTCAAGCGCATCGTTTAACTTCGTCACATACGTGTTGTGGTGCTTACCGTGGTGGATGTTCATTGTTTCCTCATCAATGTGAGGTTCAAGTGCGTTTGCTGCGTAAGGTAAATCTGGTAGTTTAAATGCCATTCATATCTCCTCCTTAAATTATCGTTCAAAGTACTGGAGTTCCTTCCGATCATCGAAAAGTACCAGCATGATACACATTACCAAATATTCCACATCCATTCAAATGTTAAACCTTTGATTCTTTTCCTCTGTAAGTCATGCGCGGATTAAGCATCTGATTCGGCGACTTCAACTGAAACATGGAAGGAGTATCATTAAAATCGACGATGAGATGTTCGTCATAAATCCAGTCCACCCTCTTATCAAGAGCTGCAGTGAATTTCTGAGGACTCGTTTCCAGACGTACCGCTGAATCCGGAAGCTTCCCGTCTTTTAAGGAAACAAGGTCGCTTACGCCATTCACCACACATCCTGTTCCTTCTGTCTCGTGACTGATAAAAAGTATGCTTTCTTCCGGCAGGAATCCCTGCTGCTGCAATTCCTTCACTGCTCTGTCTGTTATTTCCACTTTCATGCGTACCACTCCTTTATCACTCTGTTTCCCTTTCTCACACAAAAAGAAAACAAAAAAGAGAGAAGCAGCTGCTTCTCTCTTTGGGAGTTAAGTTAGAATGGAGGAGGAAGAGGGATTCGAACCCCCGCGGGCTTTGACACCCCTGTCGGTTTTCAAGACCGATCCCTTCAGCCAGACTTGGGTATTCCTCCGGATAAAATG
This sequence comes from Bacillus sp. (in: firmicutes), assembly GCA_003560495.1. Lineage (GTDB taxonomy): Bacteria > Bacillota > Bacilli > Bacillales > Salisediminibacteriaceae > Alkalicoccus. The sequence goes on from PWLM01000145.1 coordinate 1,354, forward strand.
GTGGACCCTGCAGGACTCGAACCTGCGACCGGACGGTTATGAGCCGTCAGCTCTGACCAACTGAGCTAAGGGTCCAGTAAAGGTATGTAATTATGGTAGCGGCGGAGGGAATCGAACCCCCGACCTCACGGGTATGAACCGTACGCTCTAGCCAGCTGAGCTACACCGCCCTTTTGCAAAGACAAGTTATATATTACCATGCTTTTTTCAGCATAGTCAATAACTTTTTCAATAAAATATTTTTGAAGATGATCCGATACCGGATCGCTTAAGGTAGTCAATCACACTCCGGAGTCAGAAAACCCCGGAGTGTGATTGTCATTCTATTCCTCCACTACCGTTTCTGCAATATTTACAGCATGATCCCCAACCCGCTCCAGATTACTGATCATATCAACAAATACAATGCCTGCTGATCCTTCACACAGCCCTTCATTAAGCCGCATGATATGCTTCTTTCTGAGATGACGTTCCATTTTATCGATTTCTTCTTCTTTGAGAATAGCCGCTTTAGCAATAGTCACATCATCTTCTTCCAATGATCTTACAGCTTCGTTGAGTGTTGCTATTGTGAGTTTAAACATATTATCCAGGTCTTCAACAGCCGATGCGGACAGCTTAACCTTATTAGCAATCTGATAGTCTTTCAATTCCACGATGTTTTCCATGTGATCTCCGACCCGCTCAATATCTCTTACCGTATTCATAAGTACGGAATGGAGTCTGGAATCTCCGGCAGTCAATGAATTTGTGGAAATTCTAGTTAAATAATCCGTAATTTTTCTATCCAGGTTATTAATAGCATCCTCAAACTGATACGTCAGTTCAGCATGACGCTTCTGCCCGGTAAGCACATACTGGGCGGATTCTTCCAGTCCCTGAGTGGAAAGCTCTGCCATACGAAGCGTTTCTTTTTTCGCCTGGGATAGAGCGATAGAGGAAGACTGGTTTATAAGCGTCGGATCCAGATGCTGGGCCTTATATTCAATCACCTGTTCGTTGCCCGGAATAAGCTTTGTAACTATTACAGCCAGTACTGCCACAAACGGCAGCTGTATCAGTACATTGGATGTGTTAAATATTCCATGGGCCACAGCAATCGTCATTTCAGGATTCAAATTCCAGCTTTCCTGAATGAGAGCAATCATCGAAATAAAAGGCTGAATGAAAATAAGGACAATGATGGTCCCTAAAAGGTTAAAAATAACATGGGAAAGTGCTGCCCGTTTTGCAGCAATCGAAGCCCCCAGTGAAGCTAGAACTGCAGTAATCGTCGTACCAATGTTATCACCGAACAATACCGGCAGTGCTGCGTCGAGATCCATTGCTCCCTGGGCAAAAAGCTGCTGCAGAAGCCCGATAGCCGCTGTGGAACTCTGTACACTTACCGTAAATATAGTACCGATCAGCACCCCGAGCAGCGGGTTCGTGCTCATGCTGACCGTCAACTCAGCGAAAGCCTCCACTTCACGTATCGGACGGAGCCCGTCCCCCATTAAATTCAAACCGTAAAAGAGTGCACCGAAGCCGAAAAAGACCTGGCCGAAATTGTTGATTTTTTTGTTTTTAAAGAAAAAAATTAAGAAAGTGCCGACTGTAAGTATGGGCAGAGCATATTCAGAAATGTTCAGACCAATTATAAAAGCCGTAAAAGTCGTTCCGATATTCGCACCCATGATCACCCCAATAGCCTGACGGAGTGTCATAAACCCGGCGTTTACGAGTCCAATAGCAAGAACTGTAGTACCGGTACTTGTCTGGAGAAGAATAGTCACAATAATACCGGCGAGTACTCCCATTACCGGGTTACTCGTAAACTTGTCAAGGATGTCGCGCAGCTTATCACCAGCAACCTTCTGGAGACCGTCCCCTAAATATTTAATTCCAAAAAGAAAAATGGCGAGTCCCCCGAAAAACATAAACAGTATATCTCTTAATTCCAACTCCAAAACGTCAGCCCCCTGAATTAAATAATCGACTCTAAATGGTTTATATCTTTATCCTTGTCCATCCTACTCCTCCTTTGTTAATAATTAATTAACCAATTGTAAAGATTTTATTAAGTTTGTTACTTTTATTCAACAGTTGTTTTCAGGTGCTATAATCTGTAAAATAAATTGCGCATCTTACATAATTGTGAGGAGAGAAAACAATGAATATTTTCCAGCAGTTTTTTAGAAGCCTTTATTCGCCCCCGACGATCGCAAAGTTTCGGATGGCGAAAATAGGCCGTACCATTCTTTATGTTTTTTTACTGATGCTGATTGCTTCTATTCCAATGCTCATATCTCTTACTATTTCCATCAATTCGCTCTTCCAGGCTGGAGACCGGTACATAGAGGAAATGCCTGAGTTCGCCATAACTGACGGGGTTCTCGAATCGGATATGGACGAACCTACCATCAATGATGAAGAGGACATGACTTTGATTTTTGATTCCACTGGTGAACTTAGTGCCTCTGATGTGGAAGAGTACGGAAACGTCGTGGCACTACTGGAGCGAGAAATGATATTTGTCACAGGCGGCGCATCCGACAGAATAAGTTACCAGGAATTTGGTATTAATGTGTCGAAAGCAGAGATTGAAAGTTTCTACAATACACTTGATGATCTTTCTTTTTTAATCATCGCTGTTGTACTGGCTGGTTTTTATCTTTTTAATACAGCCTTAAAATTTGTAGGTATTTTCGCCTTATCTGCGATTGCGCTTCTCATCAAGCGGAAGAAAGCACCTCAGTTATCGTACAAGCAGTTATGGGTCCTTTCCGCCTATACGGTTACGCTCCCTACCATCCTGATGGCTGTACTTGAAAGCCTCGGCTTGTTCATACCATTTTCTTTCGCTGTCTATTGGATTATTGCTGTTGTAATGATGAATGCAGTTTTAAAGCATGTGCCCGCGCCAAGACAGCAGCCGGCTGAATTAAACGATTAATTTACAACGGGACCGAAAATAGTCATTTCGGCCCCCTTCTTTTTTGTGCTATGCTTGTATTTCTTTGTATATATGTTTCCGATAAGTTTAATTTGATGTATATTAATAATAAGCAGGATTGTTGTGGAGGTGAACAATTATTATGATAGGCGCCCGGGTAAGACAGTACCGCACGGCAAAGGGTTTGACTATGAGTGAGCTTGCTGATAGAGCGGGAGTGGCAAAATCCTATTTAAGTGCGATAGAAAGAGATCTTCAGACGAACCCTTCCATCCAATTTATCGAAAAAATTGCCAACGTTCTCGATGTCGATATCAATGCCCTACTAAAAGATGAAGCAGCGATGAACAGCACTGACGATACAGCTGCGCTGGACGAAGAATGGCAGAAATTGATAGCAGAAGCTATGGAATCAGGAGTTTCGAAAGAAGAGTTTAAAGATTTTCTGGAGTACAATAAATGGAAGCTCAAACAAAAATAAAGTGCAGAGAAAAGCCGTCTACTGTCTGAACAGGAGACGCTTTTTTATATCCCTCAAGTTCTTAATAAAGTATTTTACATTTTATGTTTACATTATTAAGAACGTGCGTTATAATGAACGAAAGATATAGGGAAGGGCAGTGATAATATGAGTATTGGCGATATGATCCGCTATGAAAGAAAGAAAAAAGGATGGACACTATCTCAGCTTTCACGACGTACAGGAGTCTCCAAGTCTTATTTGAGCTATTTGGAGAGAAACCAGAAAAAAAATCCTTCTATTACTATTGTGAAGCGTTTGTTCACCGTTCTTGATATACCACTTGATAAAGTAATGGATGAAGAAGATGAAGATAAGCTTTCCATGTGATCGGGCAGGTCCAGCATGATAAATCCAAACTGAATCGGAGCGCACCTTTTAAAGATATAAAATTAAAACAAAAAAAGTGCCGGCACATATTTGCGCCGGCACTTTTTTTGTTTCCAATATAAGCCGATGAATTATTTACTTTCCTCTTGTTTCTCTTCCTCTTCCATAGGAATAACAAGAATTCTCGTTCCATCAGCCTGCACTACTTTGACTCTGCTCGCTTCCCCGAGCCAGAAATTATCAGTCGTTGCACTGTAGTACTTCCCTTCTATTTCCACTGTGCCGGTAGGACGGAAAGGGGTTTTGGTCTTTCCTTCTTTACCTATAAGTTCTTTGTAGCTCTCATTCATCGTACTGTATCCTTCTTCACTGGTCAGCCTGTCTTTCAGCAGAACTTTTTCCCACATCGTTCTGGATGGGAAGACTTTTGTAAACAAATAGGATGTTGGCGCTGCTGCCACAAAAGCCATTGCTACAAGAAGACCGTACGTGAAAGATGGTGCAGGGAGGGCAAGACCAAATATCATAAGAAGCACACCTACACCGGCTATTGTCCCGTCAGTAGTGACTTTTCCATCAAATATGATCAAAGCGAGCCCTGCAACATACAAAATTACAACCCAGAAACTGTCTCCCGTCTGAAGATGATAAGAAAAGTAAAGAGTCATTATAACAATACCTATTACGGCAAATAAACCTTTGGCTTTTACCATTACTTCTCCAAAGATAAAAAGTGTTGCGATAAAAACTACGAGAAAACCTATTACAGCCATATCGAGAAATTCCATAGTTCCTCACTCCCTCTCCTCTCGCTTGCAGTTCAATTTTATCAGAAGACTATACTTAATTACACGTACGAAGGAGCCCGTAAAAAGTTTCAGTTCTACTATTCCCTTTTCCACTTCTTTTAAAGCTCTTATTACTGGCAGGTTCTACAGAGACCCCAAAAATTTCTTTCTTAACAAAAATTCTTTTTGCATATGCAGGTGCTTAAGAACAGTCTGATGACGGGTTAAATTGTGTTTTATTAGAAGCCGCTGATTCTGCGAGTATCAGTCCCGTGCAAAAGCCGGCTGATTATAACGGCTTTATTAAAACAGTCAGGGGCCGGACAGAAGTTGTCCGGCCCCTGAAGGCTGTTTATAAAGTGTTTTTTATACATACGTATCCTTACCCTTGCTTTCGCCTCCTCAGGACGTTTTCCGGGCGGGCCGGCTTCAGCTGATTTCTTCCGCCTAAACGGATCTTCCGCTCGTCCTCTATCGCCCGCTGCAGCTCCAGCAGGTAAATAAAAAGAAGGTTTCTCTTCTAAAAAACGTTTTGATTCCGGTCCCTGACTGTTTCATGCTTTCTCCAAGAACAGTTTTAAAAGCTTCCTCTGCGGCTGCTTTTTCTGTTATTTACCTATCCATTGAATCTGTCCAAGCCAGCCGGCTGCACGATCCAGCAGGGAATGAAAGAAATCAATTATCGACTGAATAATTCCCTTTCCCTCATCGCTTTCCACAAACTCAGTAATATTACTTCTGACATTGTCCAGCTGGCCTCTTACCTGATTCCAGTCTATATTCAGTCCTTTAATACGCTCAAAAAGTGAAACGAGACCATCAATTTCGTCCTCGGTCAAATTCATGCCAAGTTCATCAGCAAGTCTCACGATCAGCTCCCGCAGGTCTTCCTCGGTTTCAATGTCCTCCTCGGCTATCGCTTCCTTAATCCGTGCCATCAGTTCAGCTGCATCCTCGACACCATATTCTTCCCCGAGTTCTGCTGTTTTTACGAGCTCTTCGTTTGCCGTCTGTTTCTGTTCCTCCGGAATTTCTTCTGCCGTAGTTTCTTCATAGGCTTTTATAAGCCCCGTAAGAGCTCCCGTGCCGGAAACGTTGGAAGGAGCAGTGACGTATACTTCGGCATCCTCCACTCCAGCTGTGATCAGTGCATTCGCATACATGCCTTCCGACACCCACGTAATCCGATTCGTCTCTACGTCAATTCCGCTTCCTTCCTCAAGTATCGTGATTTTTGAAGAAGACAGGGCGTTGGAGCCTATTACAGAAGCGTCTATATAGTCTCCTAAGTATTGATGTTCTTCCTCGTTAGTAACCTCGATAATTTTATCATTTTCATCTGCATCCATTTCCTGAAGCAGCTCTTCCCTCTGCTGCGGATTTAAATCTTCTCCCAGAGTGATTGTTTCATCTCCCGGAGATGCTGCAGAAACACCTACAGCTCCGCTCAAACCAATAAGAACTGCTGCAGCTCCTGCTTTAACCCACTGATACATAGTTAATCCCTCTCTTTTCTGACGCGCAGCTGAAAGCCCCGCTCTCTTTTGAAGTTTACGGCGTTTAACCCGTCCTCCAGATATATTGACTCTGCAGACTCCAGAAAAGTTTCACCTGTATGCGATTTGTCTTCCTTCTATATTGAAAATGGTTGACACAGCGCTGAAAACAAGCCTTTCCGTCCCGGATAAAAAGAGAAATTCCGACCTTCTAAATAACTTTTTTGAGATTTGACAATATTTATTTCCTTAAAGACTCAGAATCAGTTGGCGCTTGTAAGTTGCCAAGCGCGTTGTTACAATGTATCCTGAAACTAAACGTTTATTCGTTCGAAGACAATAAAGGGGCGATGATGAAGAATGAGTGAGATTACACACCGTAAAAATACCAGACCGGTGAAAGTCGGTCCATTAACAATAGGCGGACATGATGAAGTGATTATGCAGAGCATGACCATGTCCAAAACCCACGACGTAGAAGCAACAGTAGCTGAAATTCTCCGCCTGGAGGAAGCAGGATGCCAGATTGTCCGTGTAGCCTGTCCGAATATGGAGGATGCGGAAGCTATTCCCGAAATAAAAAAACGTATCAATATTCCACTGGTTGTAGATATCCACTTTGATTACAAAATGGCTCTCAAAGCTATCGAAGGCGGGGCCGATAAAATTCGTATTAATCCGGGTAATATCGGCCGTAAAGAAAAGGTTGAAGCTGTTGTAAATGCCGCGAAGGCAAAAGGCATTCCAATCCGGATCGGGGTTAATGCCGGTTCTCTTGAAAAACGAATTCTTGACAAATACGGCTATCCAACAGCTGAAGGTATGGTGGAAAGTGCGCTTCATCATATTAAAATTCTGGAGGATCTCGATTTTTACGACATTATCGTTTCCATGAAAGCATCGGATGTCCACCTGGCTGTCGAAGCATATGAACAGGCAGCAAAAGCCTTTGATTATCCTCTCCACCTTGGAATCACCGAGTCCGGTACATTGTTTGCCGGCACTGTTAAAAGCTCTGCCGGGCTGGGTGTCCTGCTTCAAAAAGGGATCGGAAATACGATGCGTATTTCCTTAAGCGCAGACCCGGTCGAAGAGATCAAAGTACAGAAAGAACTTCTTAAAAGCTTCGGTCTTGCGACAAACGCTGCAACACTTGTCTCGTGTCCTACATGCGGACGGATTGAAATCGATCTGATCAGCATTGCAAACGAAGTAGAGGAATATATTCAAAACATTAAAGCCCCTATCAAAGTTTCCGTCCTCGGGTGTGCAGTAAACGGTCCCGGCGAAGCTAAAGAAGCCGATATCGGAATAGCGGGTGCACGCGGGGAAGGCCTTCTCTTCCGAAAAGGAAAGACTATTCGTAAAGTTCCGGAAGAAATTATGGTGGAAGAGCTGAAAAAAGAAATTGATATACTTGCTGAAGAACATTACAAAAAACAGAAACTTGAGCAGGAAGCAGAACAGAACGCCTGATATTATTTTACAAACTGTCTGCCACTGGTGTCTGACCAGCGGCAGACAGTTTTATTTATCCCGTTTTTTGAAGTGCTCAAAAAACTTGACTTTAACGATTACCAAAAGTATGAGATAATGCCTTCAGCAGAAGATACGATGAGGTGAAATGACTTATGAAGAAATACCGTTTTGGTATAGATATTGATGGAACAGTTACAGACCCTGCCACCTTTATTCCCCATTTAAATAAGCACTTTAATAAAAACCTGACGCTCGATGATATTGTTGAATATGATCTGACAAAAGCACTCGGAGTCACCGAAGAGGAGTTCTGGCAGTGGATGCAGAAGCATGAACCGATGCTTTACAGCAGATCCACGATTGCTGATAATGCAAAAGACATTCTTCATACATGGAGAAGCCAGTTTGAGCTTTTTTATATCAGTGCCCGTCCGAATCATCTGCTTGGTGTGACGGAAGACTGGTTCCACCGTCAGGAAGTCCCATATGATCATATCGAACTGCTTGGACAGCACGACAAAATCGCAGCTGTTAAAAAACATGAAGTCGATACGTTTTTCGAAGATAAACATGACAATGCAGTTAATATTGCCGAAGAATTTCAGATTCCTGTCGTGCTGATGGAAACTCCCTACAACCAGATGCCGGTTCCGGATAATGTTTACCGGGCAAAGAACTGGCTTCATGCTAAAACGATCGTTGAAAATATTTTTCAGCCGGTGAAAAAATAAAATCCTTTTATTCGTCCAAAAAAAGCAGCCCCTTCATTACGAAGTGGGCTGCTTTCTGCATTCGCTGCAGTATCCATAGATTTCAAATTTATGGCCGATTACGTCAAAACCAGCCTCCTGAACCGGCTGATCGTCCATAGGACAATGATGAATATGCTTTGTTTTGCCACATTCCAGACAAATAACGTGGTGATGATGTTCATCCACCGCACATGTAAAACGGAACCGTTTTTCACCGTTAAGTTCTGTTGCCTCGAGGATTCCGAGTTCGGTAAACAGGGACAGGTTCCGATAAATCGTATCGAAACTCATCCCGTCATACGTTTTCTGCATTGTTTCCAGTACATCTTTTGCTGCAAGGTACCTGCTCTCTTTAGAAAACAACTGCAGCATGTCCTGCCGTTTATCTGTATACTTATAGCCTTTCTTTTTTAGAAGATCCATTGCCTCCTGCACATTCATACTGTTTCCTCCTTACTGAAAAATCCTTCAGGCAGAAGCTTTTTCACAGCTGCTGCTCCCATTAATATAATTATACCCGTTACAACAATCATACCCCCGGTTGCCACATTTAAATAGTAGGAAGAGACAATTCCGCCAAGAACTGCCGCTTCACCGAATATGATCCCGAGAAGCAGAACGTGCCGGAAACTTTTTGCAAAGAGAATAGCTGCTGCGACAGGGAGTGTAATCAGAGCTCCGACGAGAAGTATTCCTACTACTTTCATCGACATGGAGATGACAAGAGCGACAAGCAGAGAAAATAAAAAATTAATCTTTCTTACAGAAATACCGGACGTGGAAGCAAACTCCTGATCAAAAGAAATGGAAAGCAGTTCTTTATAAAAGAAGCCGATGATAAGCATACTCAGTACGCCGGTAAGAAATATAAACAGCAGATCGTTAAGCGTCACCGTCAGTATACTTCCAAAAAGATAAGCATACCACTCTGTGTAGCCGGTTTCCGCTATGCTGATCATCACTGCACTTAATCCGACTCCTGCAGAAAGTATAATCGGTATCGCAAGCTCCTGAAAATGTTTGTATACCTGCCGCAGCTTTTCGATCAGAAGCGACCCGGCGAGGGCAGCAAGCAGTCCCGTGTACAAAGGATTAATAAAGGCAAAAAAAGCTGAAGTCTGCATCATCAATACGCCAGCCGTAATACCTGTCAAGGTTACGTGAGAAAGCCCTTCCGAGATAATTGTCATTCTCCGAACAAGAAGGAAAGCTCCGATCAGCGGGCTGATGAAACCAATCAGAAGACCGGCAGCAATTCCCCTTTCTAAAAAAGTAAGCTGCTGAAAAATTTCCATTCCGGTCACCCGCCTTTCCGGTTCACTATTTTTTCTGAGGTTGCTGCTAATACTATTAGAAGAATAAGCACGTTAATTACAACGATCATACCACCCGGCGCAACATCCAGATGAAAAGCCGCAAACATGCCCGTAAGCACCGAAACTTCTCCAATAACTACGGAATAAAGAAACATCTGCTTGAAAGACACGGCAAGACGCATAGCTGCTGCGACCGGAAGAGTCATCAGTGCAGACACGAGCAGAATGCCTACAATCTGCATTGAAATACCGATAACCACTGCCGTAATAAGTATAAACAGAAAATGCAGGGATCTGCGCGGTATGCCTGAAATAACCGCCTGTTCTTCATCAAAACTTAAAAAGAACAGCTCTTTATAAAACAGACCAAAAATGGCAACGACAACAGTTGTCAAAACAAGTACTACAGTAAAATCAGTGCTGGAAATTGCCGCTATGCTTCCGAACAAGTAGCTGAAAAGGTCCGTCGTGAATCCATCGGCGAGAGAAATAAACACGACGCCTACACCGATTCCTGAAGACAAAATAATTGGTATGGCCAGCTCCCGGTAGAAACGGTAGGTGTGACGCAGCCTCTCAATAAGAAGTGATCCTCCAGCAGCAAAAATCATTCCCATATATACCGGGTTTAATACAGCAAAAAAGTTAATATATCTCCCAAGAAGCAGACTGAAGGCAATGCCTGTCAGCGTAATGTGGGAGAGCGCATCGGCCAGAAGAGAAAGGCGCCGGACCACGATAAATACCCCGGTCAACGGCGCCAGAATTCCTATCAGAATTCCTGTAAACAAAGAATACCGCAGGAAATCATACTGAAAAAACACTTCGATCATGAGCGGATGCCGCCCAGATCGTCGTGATCGTGAGAATGATCGTGATGGTCATGTGAATGATTATGCTCGATAACATTCACGTTGTGGCCGTACATCGCTGTCATCATCTCTTCCCTGTTTACTTCAAAATCATTTTTATTCCCATGAAAGTGAAGGCATTTGTTCAGGCAGGCAACATCCGTAACATACTCACTCATCGCACCGATATCATGCGTTACAAGAATGAGTGTGATATTTTTCTTATCATTCAGTTCTTTGAGCATATCATAAAAATTCCTGACAGAGTCAGCATCGACACCAACCGTAGGTTCGTCCAGTATGAGCAGTTCAGGCTCGCTTACGAGAGCTCTTGCAATAAAAACCCTCTGCTGCTGTCCACCTGACAACCGTCCGATATTCTTATGCATATACTGCTCCATTCCTACCTGTCCAATCGCTTCTTTAATTTTTTTCTTATGCTCTTTTTTTAAAAACCGAAACAGCCCTATTTTTCCATAAAGACCCATAGCCACCACTTCGAAAACAGTAGCTGGAAAACCACTGTTAAAGCTGTTCGCCTTTTGCGAAACAAAACCAATTCTGCTCCAGTCCCTGAAGGATTGTACAGGTCTTCCGAAAAGTTCAATATTACCTTTATCTGCTTTTAAAAGTCCGAGCAGGAGTTTCATAAAAGTCGATTTTCCGGATCCGTTTGGACCCACGAGTCCAAGAAACGAACCTTTACGAACCTGCATATTAATATCTTCCAGCACCATTTGTTTTCCGTAGCTGAAGCTGACATTTTTAACTTCCAGTACATGTGTGGCAGCTGAATTTTCCAATGTAATTCCCCTTCTTTCTACCATCCATCTTTATCAGGAGTTTTTTTCCATCCTGCCTTTTATAATAGTAATAATTACGATTTAATCAATAAAAGTATACATGACGCATAGAAGAATGTAAATAATGCTGATTTTAACTTAGTATATGTCGCAGCGATTGATTATCAAAGTTATAATGGAGAAAACGGTGTGAAGGAGGCGTTAATATGGAAAAGCAGCAGATCGGTATTATCGATATGGGATCCAACTCAGTACGTTTTTTGATTTACGAAGTTGATACTGACGGCTACCATCAGGAGATTCAAAACTTGAAAGTTTCGGCACGTTTGAGTACATATATAAATGATGAAGGAGAGATGACCGGCGAAGGAATCGAAAAAATACTAAACCTTCTGAATAAATTTGAATCTATAGCAGAAGGTTACAACTTAACGACAGTACGCGGTGCTGCGACGGCAGCTGTCCGCAACGCTAAAAATCGGGAAGAGATACTCAAAGCGATCGGGCAGAAGTCAGCGTTTCCTTTTGAAGTACTTTCTGAAGAACAGGAAGCGTATTACGGGTATCTCGCAGTGACCAATTCCACCGATTTTCAGGAGGGTGTGACTATTGATATCGGTGGTGGAAGCACGGAGATTACGTATTTTGAAAACAGAGAACTGAAACATTCTGTAAGCTTTCCCTTCGGAGCACTCACACTCAAAGAAAAGTTCGTTAAAGGACATACTCCGACTAAAAAAGAACAGAAGCGCCTGATCGAATTTCTTCAGGAATCCTACCGTTCGCTCCCGTGGCTGAAAGATCTGCAGGTTCCCGTAATAGGTATTGGAGGTTCTGCGAGAAATCTTGCACTCGTCCATCAAAACCGTAACGCCTATCCCCTCTCCGGCCTCCATCAGTACGTAATGACAGCTGAAGAAACGACAGAAACATCTGAATGGCTGACGGACATGTCGTTGAAAAAACGTGAAAAAACTGACGGATTGTCTAAAGACCGGGCTGATATAATTCTTCCGGCAGTTCATGCAATGCAGGTACTTTTGACAGAAACGAAATCCAACGAGTTTATTATAAGCAATTACGGCCTGAGAGAAGGACTGTTTTTTGAAAAGCTTCTCCAGCCGATCCAGGTCACCCATTTCCCGAGTGTAAAAGAAGAAAGTCTTTATCAGCTGAGCAATCACTACCGCCTAAAAGCAGAAGATCAAAAACAGATGGCTGTACTCTCTTCCTATATTGCGAATGAACTTATACAGCACAGACTGGCCGATTTTTCGGAGCAGGAGATCCAGCTTCTTCGTCTCGGAGCGAAAATGTTTTATGTCGGAAAAACTATCCATCCGGAATCCAAAAGCCAGCATACATTTTATATGCTTACGAACCAGTCTATAGACGGTCTTTCCCATATGGACCGTCTCGGTCTGGCCTTTACCGCTTCATTTACTTCCCGTTCCAAGCTTAAGTTTTATGCCCGCCCTTTCAGACATTGGGTGGACAAAGAGACCCTTGCTTCATATGAACTTCTCGGAGCTGTGAACAAGCTTGCCTATGCGTTGAACATTACCGGACAGCAGGCCGTTAAAAAAATCGAAATAACAAAAGCAGACAAGAAAAATCTTTATTTGAAACTCACCTGCTGTGGAGATATTCATTTTGAAGAAGAGCAGGCCGACAAGTATAAAAAACATCTGGAACGACCGCTGAAACGGAATGTACGTCTTCGTTACGTACAGGAAGACCTATCTTTATAAATTCACCGTGAGTAAACCTTCAAGACAGAACGGAGGAAACAGATGCCGTCTATCAATAATTTCGATCATCCCGACTATTATCACAATAGAGAGTTAAGCTGGCTTCGTTTCAACGAAAGAGTACTGGAAGAAGCAGAGGATGACGGGAATCCTCTGCTCGAAAGACTCAAATTCACTGCCATTTTCAGTTCCAATCTCGACGAATTTTTTATGGTTCGTGCAGCAGGACTGAAAGATCAGGTGAAAGCCGGATATACGAAACCGGATAATAAAACCGGCCTCACACCGGGTATGCAGCTGCAGCATATTGCACAGTTCAATCGTTCTCTCGTACAGAGGCAGTACTGCCATTATAAAGAAAAGCTGCTCCCCCTTCTTCATAAAGAAGGTTTAATTTTTACGAAGATGAGTCAACTTTCGTCAGAAAAAAAGAAACTTGTGGAAAAACATTTTAAGCATTATATTCTTCCGGTTTTGACACCGATGGCAATCGACGCCCACCGGCCCTTCCCTATTATATCCAATAAAAGTATCAATCTGGCAGTCGTATTGAAGGAGAATGAGCTGCGCAGACTCGCCATCGTCCAGGTACCTTCCGTATTAAACCGGACAATACCCGTGCCCGGGACGAAAGAAACTGCCTGGCTGATGCTTGAAGATGTAATTACAGCATTCCTGCATCATTTATTTTCCGGTTATAAAATTGAGTCAGTATCTCCTTTTCGAATTACAAGAAATGCGGATTTAACGATACATGAAGAAGGTGCGAGAGACCTTCTTCGGGAAATTGAAATAGAACTGCAGAAAAGACGATGGGGAGCGGCCGTTCGTCTCGAAACAGAAGAAGGAAGAATGGACGATAACGTGCTGTCACTGCTGGTGAGTGTTTTAGAGCTTCAGGAGGAAGACATCTATCTCGTGAACGGGCCGCTTGATCTTTCTTTCTTATTTCAATTCTATAAACTTTCATCCCTGCATTTCGAAAAGCTTACTTACAGCCCGGCGCTGCCCCAGACTCCAGCGGATTTGATCGATCAGGAAAACATACTGCAGGCAACTCTGAAAAAAGACATTTTTCTTCACCACCCATATGAGTCTTTTCAGCCGGTCATTGATTTAATGAGACAGGCAGCCGAGGATGAAAATGTTCTCGCGATTAAACAGACCCTCTACAGAGTCAGCGGTGATTCTCCCATCATTGCAGCCCTTGCAAGAGCTGCCGAACTTGGGAAACAGGTAACTGTACTCGTAGAACTGAAGGCACGTTTTGATGAAGAAAATAACATTCAATGGGCCAAAAAACTTGAAAAAGCCGGATGCCACGTTATCTACGGGATTACCGGCTTAAAAACACACAGCAAAATCACTTTAATTGTACGGCATGAACAGGATAAAATACAGCGTATCGTTCATCTTGGAACCGGCAACTACAATGATTCTACTGCGGAAATTTATACAGACATGGGAATCCTTACGAGCCGCCCTTCCTTCGGCGCAGACGCAACACATTTTTTTAATTACTTGAGCGGGTATACGAGCAGGCCGGAATGGAAAGAAATTGCAACTGCCCCCTTCGAAATCAGGGAGTTTTTTCTGAAAGCTGTCGACAAAGAGATTCAAAGCCATAAAAAGCACGGGCGGGGCCGGATCGTTGCTAAAATGAATTCGTTGACAGATAAACCGATTATTATGAAATTGTATGAAGCAAGCTGTGCAGGAGTGACGATTGAACTGATCATTCGCGGGATCTGCTGCCTGAAGCCGGGAATACCCGGGATCAGTGAAAATATTACTGTCCGGAGTATATTGGGACGCTATCTCGAGCACAGCCGGATTTTCTATTTTCACCGTAACGGCAAAGAAGTCATCTACCTGTCTTCCGCCGACTGGATGACGAGAAATATGGAGAAAAGAATTGAAATCGTTTTTCCTGTTTACTCAGCACACATTAAAGAACGTATAAAAGAAGTACTGTTTATTTCGCTCGAAGACAATCAGAAAGCAAGGATGCTGCAGTCCGACGGCTCTTACAAATATCTACCCTCCCGTTCGAAGGCCCGGCTGAACAGTCAGGAAATATTCCGAAAAAAAGCAGTTCTTCCTTTTGAAGACAGCTAAGCTTTTATATAGTATACGGAATCTTTGTGCAGGCACCTGAATTTTGTTAGTCACCGTTCCGGTATTCGGTGAAAATCCCTGATAAATATAGACGGTATAAGTACAACTGCAAAGAAGGCTGTCCCGAATGATGCATCGAGACAGCCTGGGCTCATAATTTTTTTCGAATCGTTACTCTACGTAATACACGTTTATCCTGTTCTTTTCAGCAGAAACCGGCTGGAGAGCAGAATATTTATGCCGCTCTTTCGGATTGCTTTTCCGGCCGTCTCAAGTTTTTAAACAATAAACCTTGTTTCGGCGCGAAAAGAAAGGCAAGAAGGAAAAACGCGGACGCAGCGAGAACGATAGAGGCTCCCGAAGCGACATCGTACATGACCGAAAAGAAAAGACCGATTACTGCCGAAAGCGCTCCGAAAAAAGCAGAAAGTACGAGCATAACCGGGAATCTGTCTGTCAGCAGATAAGCCGTAGCGCCTGGGGTGATCAGCATAGCTACCACAAGAATAATTCCAACTGTCTGCAGGGAAGCCACCGTTACGAGTGAAAGAAGAAGCATAAACAGATAGTGTATCCATTTAACCGGCAGCCCTGCTGCCCTGGCCATGGTTTCATCAAACGTGCTGAGAAGAAGCGGTCGGTAAAATAATAGGACAGAAACTAATACAAGCACTCCAATAATCAGTGTAATAACAAAATTCACGGATGAAACAGCCAGCACATTTCCAAACAAATAGTGCATCAAATCCACAGATGTGCCTCTCAGAGAAGTCATAACGACGATCCCGAGAGCAAACATGGCTGTAAACATGATGCCGATGGCAGCATCATCCTTTATTCTGCTGTTTCTCGAAATAAAGCCGATCGCAAGAGCTGTTACCACTCCCGTAATAAAAGCTCCAATAAACATGCTCGTACCAAGCATATAGGAAAACACAACACCGGGAAGGACAGCGTGGGAAATGGCGTCCCCCATCAGCGCCATTCCTCTTAGAATGATAAAACATCCAATAACGCCACAAATAATACCGACAAGCAAGGCGGTTAAAAGAGCGCTTTGAAGGTACGGGTACATCATCAGCTGGCTGGTGAAATTCTGTATTTCGCTGATCATGGGCCGACAACCACCATTTCCGAATCATCAGCCAGTACTGCAGCATTTCCTCCATAAGCCTGTTTTAAATTCGCAGGAGTAAACACTTCCTTTACACCTCCGGAAGCAATGAGCTTCTTGTTTAATATAAGAATCTGATCAAAATATGTTTCTACTTTACTGAGATCATGATGGATGACAAAGATCGTTTTACCTTTTGACCGGAGCTGTTTAAGCAGGTTAACGATAATTTCTTCTGAGTTTACATCAATACCTACAAACGGCTCATCGAGAAAAAATAGATCCGTGTCCTGTGCCAGGGCCCTCGCGATAAAAACACGCTGCTGCTGTCCTCCGGAAAGCTCTCCGATCTGGCGGTTTTTATATTCCTCCATCCCAACTTCCTCCAGTGCTTCCTCTGCCCGTTTCCGGTCTTTTCTGCTTACGTTTCTATACCACGGAACATGAACGTACCTGCCCATTAGAACTACGTCTTTTACAAGGACGGGAAAATCCCAGTCGATTGAAGTGCGCTGAGGCACGTAGGCAATATTTTTTCTTACATGATCCACTTTCCGTCCGAAAACAGCTACCGATCCCCGGTACTTTACGAGTCCGAGCACCGCTTTCATCAATGTTGATTTTCCAGCCCCGTTCGGCCCCACTACTCCGATAATGTTTCCTTCTTCCACGCTTAGTGAAATATTTTCGATTGCTGTGTTTCCGTAATAGTGCACCGATACATTTTTTAATTCTATTGTTTGTTTCATTTTGTTATCCTCCTTCCCGAGGAAACTTGTGTAATGACTAAAAAGTTTCCTTAATACAACTTTTTCTGCTGATTCTATTATAATTCATATCTTTTCTCATGGCAAATGTCTTCATCTGTCTTTATAATTTGTTTTCTCTGCAAATTATTCCCTCGCTCGGACGATTTTCAGAAATATACACTATGTTATATGTGAATACAGGCTTTTATTTACCTCGAATGCTTTTTCGTAAATCCGGTTTGAAAATAAAGCGGAAGGTTTGCTTTCTTTTCCATGGGAGGCTTTCCGGGCGGGCCTTTTTCTCGAGAGAGAGCACGTCTCCACACAGACGAAGTAAGGAAACAAAGACCGGCTTCCCTTCCTTTCAGAAACATCGGCTGTTTTTGCTCATGTCTGCTGTGCTTTCCTGTTTTCGGGGGAAACACAGTGAATCTTCGTTTCGGCCTTTACCGCTCCGAATTCCCCCATGTCTCCTGCAGTTTCCGCTAAAAATACAGAGTCCTTTATGGCTTCGCAGGAAATAACAGGTGGTGTATAGTCCAACAGTATAAAAGTTCATTTTTCATCCATCATAGTGCAACGATTTTGCATGAGTGTCACTGTCAGCATTCGCTGGTACTATTACGTAAAACCGTCAGAGTATAAAATAGAAAACGCCCCCCGTAATAATGAGAAAGTAAATTCTTCATTACCGGAAGGCGTACAGCTGCTTATTTAATAGATATCTCTGCAGTTAACTCATCTTTAAGGGAAGCATCAAATTGCCGCTTTCGCAGCATTGCTATTTCACGTTCGTATGGAGGCTTTTTGTTCTTTTTATCCGGTCCTACATATGGCGTTTCCAATATTTTTGGAATATCTTTAAAAGCCTCATGATAAACAATTCTCTCGATTGCGTCATATCCGATGTGTCCGAAACCGATGTTTTCATGACGGTCCTTGTGTGCTCCCTGCTCATTTTTACTGTCATTCACATGCAGTACCTTTATACGGTCGAGTCCGACAGTCTGATCAAAATGCCGCAGCGTTCCGTCGAGATCGTTCACCAGGTCGTATCCGGCATCGTGCACGTGGCACGTATCAAAGCAGACTGAAAGACGGTGGCTGTGTGTCACTCCGTCGATTATTTCTGCTATTTCTTCAAATGTTCTACCACATTCGGAACCTTTACCAGCCATTGTTTCCAAAGCAATCTGAACGTCCTGGTCCGGATCAATAACTTCATTCAGACCCTCTATAATTTTTGCAATTCCTTTTTCAGTTCCCTGCCCGACATGTGCCCCCGGATGCAGAACAATCTGTTTTGCACCGAGAGCTTCCGTCCGGTCAATTTCACTTTTGAGAAAATCGACTCCGAGCTGGTATGTTTCCGGTTTTACAGTGTTCGCAATATTAATAATATAGGGAGCATGCACAACAATATTGGAAATGCTATGTTCTTTCATGTGTGACTGTCCCTGATCAATGTTCAGCTCCTCCACAGCTTTACGTCTCGTATTCTGTGGAGCACCTGTATAAATCATAAATGTATCTGCTCCATAAGAAGCGGCTTCCTCACTGGCCGCCAGAAGCATTTTCTTTCCATTCATTGAAACGTGGGATCCAAGAAGCATTATTTCTCCTCCTGACAGATAATTATTTTTTTCTGCGGTCAATACGGCGCTTCCGCTTCATTTCCCGCTCGGCCTTTTCTCGCGCTTTTTTCTTATAACCGGGTTTTACTTTGGTTGTTTTCTTCTTAGGAGGCAGAGGAGCTTCCTTATGCTTCGGCCGGTTGTCGCTTCGTTTCTCTACCGTTTTCCAGCTTCCCTGCTTCCATTCTTTATATACAAACTGTATCCCGCGCTGTTTCAGCTTTGCAATTGCAGCCTCATCCGTCCGGCCGTAGATAGTCAGTGCCATTCCATCCCATCCGGCTCTGGCTGTTCTTCCAACACGATGTACATAATACTCCAGTTCTGTCGGTATCTCCGCATTAATAATATGGCTCACACCGGTAATATCAATACCTCGTGCTATTAAATCCGTAGCTACTACATATTGAACCTCGGCATCCTGCAGTTTTTTCAGTACTTTTTTTCTTTTTCTCGGAGGAACTCCTCCGTGAAGTACGTCGACGTTCAATCCTTTATCCAGAAGCACTTTGTAAAATGCATCCGCTGACTCTTTCGTGTTTGCAAAAATAATGGCAAGAAACGGATTGATTCTATCCGTCAGACGGGAAAGAACTTCTTCTCTCTCCCTGTCACGGTCGTTTATCAGCCAGTGCTCTATCTTCTGCGGCGCTGCTGTTTCCGGCTCTACTTCCACCTGTTTCGGCTGATTCATATATTTTTTAAGAAACGGCATAAGGCTTTCCGGGATCGTTGCGGAGAAGACGAGCAGCTGTACATTCTCATGCAGAGAAGCTGCGATGCCGTTTACTTCTTCGAGAAAACCAAGGTCCAGCATCTGGTCAGCTTCATCGACGACAAAGCCTTTCACTGCATCTGTCTTAATGGCATTTTCTCTAATCATATCCAGCACTCTTCCTGGAGTCCCGATTATAATGTGAGGTTTCTGAGAAACTTTTTCGGCCATACGCTTCCGATCGGTTCCCCCGACAATAAGCTGGGAAGTAACATCTGTCTCTTCGGTATAAACCTGGCATACGTCATAAAGCTGAGAAGCAAGTTCTCTTGTCGGAGCAGTGATCAAATACTGGGTTTCCCTCTGACTTGTATTTACCTGGTTAATAATCGGAAGAAGAAACGCCAGTGTTTTCCCGGTTCCGGTCTGGGATTTTCCAATTACATCGCTTCCTTTATCAATGGAAGGAATCAGCCTCTCCTGTATAACTGTCGGCTGTTCAATCCCCTCTTTTTTTAACGTTTCAATTAACACGGGATTCAGCTGAAATCTTTCAAAGTTATGTTTCATTTATTCATCATCCTTTTTATTCGTACCTGTACGTTCAAAATCACTAACAGTTTATTTTAGCACGAATGCATCCGTGTGCCTACTGTTATGTGATTTATGATTAGGCTTATTTTTCGTAATATGGTAAACTGGTACTATTACACAAAGATAGGAGGAGTGCGCATGTTTAAAGTAGGAGATCATGTCGTATATCCCGGACACGGTGCTGGAAAAGTACAGGAAGTTATGGAAAAAACAATTTTAAATGAAAAGCAGCTGTACTTTGTTGTTTTTTTTCCTCTGCAAGGTATTACACTTATGCTTCCTGAGAAAAAAGTTATGAAGTCCGGGCTGCGGCCGGTTACAGACGCAGAACATCTGATGCAGCTTCTCGAAGACTGCGGCAGAAAAAATATTAAAGAAGAATTTCAAAAGCCTTCCCGCCGGCAGGACGAACGGCTTGCTTCGGGAACTATTGAAGACTGTATCGAAGTTTATTTCGAATTGACATGCAAGAAATCCCACAGTCCTCAGAAACTCCACATAGAAGAAAAGAAAAGCCTTGATCTTGCACGGAAACTTTTAATCAGTGAACTCATGCTCGTTCATAACACGACTGAGATGGAAGCTGTTTCCATGCTTGAAGCCCGGGTAAATACTCCTCTTAAAGAAGCATAATCCTTTCAAGCTGAACATTATTTGTCACAACATTTCTCCCGTACTATAATAGAAACAGTACGAACTCAACCGGAGGAGGATTTAGTCGAATGGAAGTATTAAAAATATCCCCCCGCGGCTACTGTTACGGTGTAGTAGACGCAATGGTAATGGCTAAAGAAGCAGCAGCAAACCCTGAACTGCCGAGGCCGATTTATATTCTGGGGATGATTGTCCATAATAAACATGTAACAGACGCATTTGAAGAAGACGGAGTCATTACACTTGATGGTGAGAACCGTCTTGATATACTGCGAAAAGTGGAAAAAGGAACAGTTATTTATACTGCGCACGGTGTTTCCCCTGAAGTCAGACGCCTTGCGGATGAGAAAGGGCTGACTGCGATTGATGCCACCTGTCCTGATGTAACCGTGACACACGATCTGATACGTGGACGTATGGGTCAGGGATACGAGTTTATTTATATAGGTAAACACGGCCATCCGGAACCGGAGGGTGCCATCGGTGTGGCTCCCGACATTGTTCATCTCGTTGAAAACCTTGAGGATGTAGCGGATCTGGATATTAAGTCGGATAAAATTATTATTACAAACCAGACAACGATGAGCCAGTGGGACGTCCGCCATCTTATAAAAGCTGCTGCGGACAAATATCCTCATGCCGAAATTCATAATGAAATCTGTAACGCTACGCAGGTAAGACAGGAAGCCGTTGCAGAACAGGCAGGAGGAGCAGATCTCCTTCTCGTCGTCGGAGACCCGAAAAGCAATAACTCCAACCGACTTGCCCAAGTATCCAAAGAAGTCGCAGGCACTCCTTCCTACCGTATAAGCAATGTATTTGATATCAATGTAGAATGGCTCCGGGGTATCAGTAAAGTAGCTGTGACAGCCGGAGCAAGTACTCCTACACTGATTACAAAAGAGGTCATTAGATTTCTCGAGCAGTTTGATGAAGATGATCCTCATACGTGGGACACTACGAGCATGGTGAAATTATCTAAAATTCTTCCGAAAATCCGTAAAAAGAGGAATCCGGGAGCTAAATAAACAGCTATGAAAGCTTGAATCTCTCTTCCCCGCGTGCGGAAGGAGTTTCAAGCTTTTTTTATGCAGGTGTTTCAATCCAGGGGGCCGTCCTCTTACGAATAGAGTTTTTGCGGTCAACATCAACACAGCTCATAAAAAAAGCCTGATCCGATACCGGATCAGACTTTTTTATCAGCTTATACGAAACGAAAAGGGTCGGTATTGATTTTTGATACAATTACTTCCGTATTCCACTTTTCTTCCTCAAAAAAACTGCTGAGTCTGTCTGCAGTATCCTGCTTCATGATCTGTTCGACATGATGTCCGGGATCGATCATCATCAGCCCTTCCATCCAGGCGTCGTGAGCTACATGGAAGTACAGATCTCCGGTTACGTAGACGTCGGCACCTTTATGGAGGGCTGTCATTGCATATTTGTTTCCGTCCCCGCCGAGTACTGCCACTTTTTCGACCTGAGCTGAACCTTCACCGACGACCCGAAGCCCTTCAACACCAAATGCTTTTTTCACTTTTTCTGCAAAATCGTTCAGCGTCGTTTTTTCCGGAAGCCTGCCAATACGCCCGAGTCCCTGTTTTTTACCGGGCACCGCCATGTCGAAAATGTCGTAGGCGACTTCTTCATACGGATGGGCTTTCTTTACTGCCTGCAGTACGTTCTTTTCTTCGGAGGCGTAAAAAAGAGTTTCCACTTTTTCCTCCGCAGGTCTTTCCATTTTGCCGGGCTCTCCGATAAATGGGTCTGCCCCTGCTTCCGGACGAAAAGCTCCCCTGCCTTCTGTGGAAAAGGAACAATGAGTATAGTTGCCTATATGGCCTGCCCCCGCATTTCCCAACGCTTCCCGCAGGTCATCGGCGTGATCCACCGGAACGAAGAC
>PWLM01000088.1 GCA_003560495.1 Bacillus sp. (in: firmicutes)
ACCGTACGAAAGCAAAGGCCGAAGATTTTATTCAAAAAGCGGCATCGGAGTTTCCTCATGTACATATAGAAGCGGTAAGTGTAGAAGAACTTGTCCAACAATCGGATATTATCGTGACAGCCACGACGTCAAAAACGCCGGTCCTGCCGGAATGGGACGAAGACCTCTGGAAAGGGAAATTAATCGTAGGTGTCGGTTCTTTCCGCCCGGACATGCAGGAAATTCCCGATAGTATTCTCAAAAACGCTGACGAAATCCACGTGGATGCGGACGGTGCTTTCAGGGAATCAGGCGATATGCTGAAGGCGCAGGAACTCGGCCGGGAAAAAAGCTCTTCCTATACGCTGAAAGATTTGATCATAAAAAAATATTTTCCTGAAAAGCCTGATGATAAGCTGATTATATTCAAATCCGTTGGTGACGCCATATTCGATCTCGTTACAGTAAGAGCACTTTACGAAAACAGCAAATAAAACGAGCAGAGGAGATGGACCAATTGAAGGAAATTACCAAATCAAAATGGAAAGATCCCGGAATCATTATGACGGGCATTTTAGTTTTTATTTCTGCCATCGTATGGATCTGGTGGCCGGCTGATACATACTGGATGGGTATTTCCCTTGTCGCCTGGCTGATGTTTATCTGTTTTTTTATCTGGCTGCTGCTGACGCTGCTACATGTTCTGTGGGTCGAAAAAATTGAAAAAGACAACGGGAAGGGAGCTTAAATTATGCTGATAATGGAAGCGATTATCCTGACGCTGTATCTTATTCTCATGACCGTTATCGGAATTTATTTTGCAAAAAGAGCCCACTCTTCCGAAGACGATTACTGGACCGCCGGAAGGAACATTAACAGTTTCGTCGGTTCTTTTGCACTCTTTGCAGCAGTAGCAAGCTCCAGTTCCCTTATGGGCGCTGTCGGGTCCGGGGTCGCACTCGGCGTCCCTTTCCTGTTTGCTTATGGATTTGGGGCTGTGGCTATCCCTTCGTTTGCTTTATTTTTAATTTCCGCACAGATCCGCCGTTCCGGTGTAAAAACGGTCCCTGAGTTTTTTAAGTTCCGCTTCGGAAAACCGGCGCAGCTCGTAGCGGCCGGAGTGGTTGTCGTTACGATGACCTTTTATATGGTGCCCCAGCTGACAGCTTCCGGTCTGATCGGATCGTATGTATTAGGAATCGATTATGAAATTGCTGTTATTCTTCTCGGGGTAGGATTCACACTGTATGCCGCACTCGGCGGCATGTGGGCCATTACATATACAGATCTTATCCAGGGAGCTATTATGGTCGTCGGCTTGTTTGTATTAGCCGTCGTGATTTTCTTTGAACATCAGGGTGTTGCAAACTTAGTTCAGGATGCGCTCGCTGCCGACCCGGACTTTGGATCAGTGACCCAGCCGTGGATGTCCTATTTCGGGTTGTTTCTCGCTTTTCTCTGGTTCGGTGTCGTTTCTCCGTCTGCGGTGATGCGTAATTTTGCGTCGCGGGACGCGAAAACAGCCCGACGTTCAGCGCTTGGCGCGTGTTTTCTTTATTTATCTGTTTTTGTATTCGGCTTTTTCATCGCTTCAGCCGGAGCAAGCCTCGGCATTGTCGATTCTCTCGATAACCAGGACATGATCTTTATTTCCGTCATAGAAAATTATCTGCCGGCCATTCTTGCCGGAGTCCTCCTCGCCGGACTGCTTGCTGCAATCATGTCCTCCGCGGATGCGATGCTGCTCGCAGTATCAGCCGGGGTGGCACACGATATATACAAAGGATATATTAATAAAAATGCTTCCGAAAAAACTGTTACGAGACTTGGATTTGCTGTGATGATGCTCGCAAGTTTTGTCGGTATCTACTTTGCGATCGATCCTCCGCAGCTGATTGCCGTCATGGTCGGCTGGGTCGGCGGGGCCCTCGTTTCGATCTTCGGCTTTCCGCTCGTACTCGGTATCTGGTGGAAAAGAGCAAACCTTGCAGGTGCTCTCGCCGGGATGATCGGGGGAGGCATCGCCTTTCTCATCATGATTGCTCTTCCGTTTGCGCTCGTCGCTGAACCTATTGTAGCCCTGCCGGTTTCCGCGATTCTTGTTATTGTTGTCAGTCTGCTGACAAAAGCCCCTTCTGAAGACATGCAGGCGGAAGTCGACCGCTATCACGGGTATTCCTAAACGAAAGCAGGTGGTGTATTGATGGAGGCAAGTGAAGAACTGCCGGAAAAAGTAAAGCTTATAGGAAGCGGAAATCTTATTCAGAAAGAAGAACTTGCTTCCTGTATTTATAAAAGCCTCAAACTGTCAGACAAATGGAAACGGGAAGTGTCTCCTGCTTCCTTAGAAAAACAAATGAAGAATCCGGAACTGATTTTTCATCCGATGTGGATCGTAAAGCTGCTTGTGATTGCCGACCGCAAACCTTTTCCTTCGAAAGTGATGCCGAATATGCTGTTTATAGACAGTGTCTCCGGGTACCGCGGCCTGTTTTCCAAAGTTCCGGAATTAAACCTTACAGACGTTTCTTCCCGCCAGCTTCAAGAGCCGACTATATCCAGGCAGGAAGCACTGGACAAATACGTGCCTGACATTCAGCAGAAGCAGATTAACCGAAGCTATATTCTGAAAAAGCCAAGGCATGAAATAGAAAGTATCGAACTCGTTTACCTGCCGCTCTGGAAGGTAAACGTCTACAAAGACCGTTCGAAAAAAGTGTATTACATGAATGCCAATACCGGTGAATCAGAAGCGCTCGTAAGTGAGCTCTGGAAAACAAAGAAGTGGCTCCTGCCTTCCTGACAAATAAAAAAACACCGCCGGATGAGGCGGTGTTTTTTTATGTATGGCTCCCTGTTTCCACCTTCCGGACGGACCGGAATCAGCTGAAGACCACCCCCGCGGCAGGCTTCAGTCAGAAAAGGAGCTCATACAACGACTGGAATAAATACTCCGGCACGATGATTTAATCAACAAGCTGCAAGAAACGTCCGTAAAACTGTCTTTCCCTTCCGGCGCAGACGATCTGCAAGTTAACACTTTTTTTAAGCTTAAGCCTCCGTGAAAACGTAACGGCCGCTGCCGAGGGTGATAACCGTTCCGGCGAGGTCCGAATTATCTGTATGGAAATGCAGTTCTGTAAGAGTGCCGGCAGAGCCTTTTTGAAAAAGCAGCGTTTTGCCGCCGACCTGCAGTGCCGTCGGGGAAATTTTTTCTATTCCAAACAGGTTGTGCCAGTGATCAACGGTGTCTTCCGGAGCGGCTGCTTCAAAGACAGCTTTCTGAAGGGTGATTTCTCCGGCGGGATGTGTCGTCAGCCCTTTTTTCTGCAGGGCAGCCAGGCGGTCGGGGCCGGCGTCTTTCCATTCAATGAAAAAAGGATAAAGCAGCCCCTGAAAGCCGCCGTCAATGGTGAGCATGCGCCATTCGATAAGCTTCCCTTCGCTGTCTGTACGCTTCCCTTCTTTTATTGGCGAGACATCGAGACCACTTTTCTTCAGGGATTCAGCTGTGGCGTCCAGATCGGCTGTACGGATGGCGATGCGGGTGAGCGCTTCGTTTTCCGGAAGATACGTGAGGGCGCTTTGGGCAATCAGATTCGGCTCCGGCGGGTTTTCTGCAACGTCCCGATTTTCCACGCTGATAAATTCCAGGTATGTGAGCCCGAAATAGGCGAGCGCGTTATGCGTTCCCCACAGCTCATGGGATCCTCCGTGAAAAACGTTTATACCGTGCTCTTGAAAAAGAGCTTTCGGCTGCTCAAGATCGTTCACATAGTGCACTGTGTGATCAAGCTGTAAGTCCGGTTTATGTTTCGTCATACGGTCTCCTCCTTATTTCACCTGGTGAGTTTTTGTATTTACAGCTTAATAATCAATGGTCCCACTTATCTTCAAAAATAAGATTGTCGAGGGAACGTCTTTTTTCCCAGTCTGCGGTTTCCAGTATCGGTTTTTCCGGATAGTTGTCGGTGTACCCTATCGATATAAGAGCCAGAGGGTCGATGTGTGGCGGAATGTTTAAAATGTCCCGGATATCATTTTTCTTATAGAAGCTGACCCAGCCCATGGCGAGTCCTTCCGAACAGGCTGCGAGCCACATATTCTGGATCGCGCAGGCTGTGGACATCATGTCTGTTTCAGGAATGGAATTTCTCCCTAATACGTGGGAACCTCCCCTCGTCGGGTCACACGTGACGCATATCGTTAACGGCGCTTCTTTCAGCCCCTCCACTTTTAAGCCGAGAAATTTTGATGCTTTTTCCTCTTCATAATGAATAGCCAGCGCACGCCTTTCTTTATCCGCCGCCCAGGCGAGTTTTTCTTTTATTTCTCCGGAAGAAATTAAAATGAAATTCCACGGCTGCATAAAACCTACAGACGGTGCATGGTGAGCGGCCTCGAGTATTCTAGTGATTTTATTTTCAGGCACAGGATCAGGCAGAAAGGTGCGGATATCCCGCCTGTTGTAGATAACTTTATATAAAGCGTCTCTTTCTTCACTGCTGAACATAATTTTCACATCCGTTCTCTTTTAGTTGTTTATCAATATAGTACCAAAATATAACTGACCCTTGTTCTTTTCTTTGGTATTCGCATGCTGGAATCTTTCCACATAAAAATCCTTCTGGATCAGGAAGCCCTATCCAGAAGGAAGTATTTTTAAATGAGGTTTTTTGCTGATAATGTAGTTTTTGAAAATATAGGAAGAAGTCATTAAGGAAAGCAGCGCGCTGTAGTTGAGGCGGAAGGTGACTTCATCACCTACTTGAAGCGGCTCCTCTTTTGCATTAACAATTAAATGATCACCGCTGGAACCGAGAATATCGATGTCGATGACCGGTCTCAGTCCTCCGGCGAGAACATCCTGTGATCCGACGGCAAGAATAGCCCGCCGCATCAGACCCTGATCCTGAAAATCGGTATACTCTCCGTCGACGTTCTGCCCTGCTTCACCGTAAGGCCGAGAAGGTTTTGTCTTTACTTCGATGACTTCTGCAAGCAAAGTGAAAGCGTCGGTGTATAGACCGGGGATCTCTTTTCTGTCGAGCGTTTCGCATCCGAGCAAAATGGATTCACCGATTCGTAAATTATTGACTCTCCCGGTGTCTACGGTTTCCATAAACCATTGATAGCTGCCGGAATTTCCGCCGGTAATACAAGTGAAATTAAGCGAAAACACTGCTTCCATCCTGTCGGCGAGTCCGGAGAGCTCCATCATTTTTTCACCCGTAGGCCGTATACCACCGAAGCAGGCAAAGTTAGCGCCTATTCCGATGATCTGAATTCCTTTGAACGCCAGAGTCTCCCGGATAAAATCTTCCAGGTCCTCCGGCATGATCCCTTCGCGAAGATCCCCCATTTCCACCATCAGAACGACACGGTGTATTTTCCCCTGCTTTAAAGAAGCCTTCGAGAGAGCTTTCAATACGCTGAGCTCTGTATTCATACTAATATCAGCGGCCTTTACCACCGCCTCCACTTCGCTCAGTCCCGGGGTTCTTAAGAGGACGAACTCTGCTTTAATACCTGCTTCCTGCATATCAGCTAAATTTTTCAGCTTCGTATCAGCGAGCATTTTAATTCCTGCATCGCAGAATACTCTCGCAACCTCTGGAGAGCCACCCGCACCTTTAGTAACTCCCATAATCTGAATGCCTTTCGAATGATAAAGCTGCACAATACGCTCCGCATTATAGGCAACTTTAGAAAGGTCCACCTCTACTCTCGGGGTAGGTAAATGGATCAATTACTGTAAACAGCTGACCGCTTTTTTTCCAGCTGTGGATACGAGGTGAAAATCGTTTCGACAAGCTTATCGCAACTGAATTGAAGCACATCTGTTGTTGGCAGAGCGTATTTTGCTTCGTAATCGGAAATGGTTTGAAGCACTTCCTTGTCCGTCATATTTTCATGATTAATCGAAACAGCCGTTACTTTTGCAGTGGAGAAGCTTTCTATCAGTGCGATTTCACTTTCCAGCGTCGGCATAGGCATATAGCTGAAATCTCCGAGATTCTCTCTTTTCGGCGGGTGCTGCATGATGACCGATCCCGGCCGTGAACCGCGGATAATCGCACACGAGCTGATGTACGCCGGATGGCTGAGCGCGCCCTGTCCTTCTACAATCATAATATCCGGCTGCATTTCGTCGTAGGCTCTTAAGATCTGATGTTCAATTTCTCCCGTCATAAACTGGGAAGGAATTGCGTCGATCGCTACGCCGTATTTTTTTCCCTGAATCAGCCCGGTTTGACCCGTAGCTATAAATGCGACCTTCAATCCCTCTTTTTCCAGCGCTTCTTCTAAAAGGACAGAAGTCGTCCGCTTTCCTACCGCGCCGTCAGTACCGAGGACAGCTACAATCGGCGTCTCGATATCCAGACTGCGTCCGGAAAATAGATGCATATCCTTTTTCGCCGGCGGCTTCCGGATATCCTGAATTTCCACTCCGGACTTTCGGGCCTGATTCATGAACACTTCATCTTCCGTGAAGAACTCGTGAAGCGGGTTGACGATATTCATCCCGAGATTCATCGCTTCCATAACGACTTTTCTTTCTTCTGCTTTCAGCAGTCCGGCAGATGGTGCCATCCCGATAATAAATTGATCCGGCACGGTATCCAGATGGGCGACTGCTTCCTGCAGATTCTGAAAGAAAGGAATAAAGTTCACTTTCTTTTCCAGGTATTCTCCCGTATCCTGACCGGTTTTCGTGCTATCTATCACACCTGTAATTGTATAGTTGCCGGAGCTTCTGATCAACCCGTTCGCTGTCTTTCCGTCCATCGTCCCAAAATTATCCTCGCAGTATATTAACGCTGTTTTCTTTAACATCTATTCCACTCCTTCAAATTAATTACA
>PWLM01000190.1 GCA_003560495.1 Bacillus sp. (in: firmicutes)
CCCGACAGGCTTGCCGTGGAGGAGATCTACAGCTTCCTCGGGCTACGCCCTGCGGGATCTTCCGACCTCCTTCTTCCACTGGCGTCCGTCGGTTTCCGCTTCGTTTTTATAGAAAAGGAAATGTGTCTGCTTTTCATGAACTCTGTTCTTTCTTACGTAAAACCGATGCCCGGGCAGAGATGCCTGCGGAAGCGTGAAGATCCTCCCGGACGGAAGGACAGCCGCATGCTTTCTCCGCGGCAAGCGAAGAAAAAAGAGCCGCCCGGTTATTTTCCGGGACGGCTCTCTTTTACATATCATTGAATTTTATCAGCACTGTTTATTCCGGTGAGACGAGAATTTTCACCTGGCTCTTATCCGTGGAGAGAACTTCGAATCCTTTATCAACGACTTCATCGAGCGTAATTCTGTCTGTTACCATCGTATCTGCCTGGAAATATCCCTGCTTCATTAATTCCATTACAGCAGGATAAATATGACGGTAGGCGATAATCCCTTTTACCGTTCTTTCTTTAATAACGATATCATTCGGCTGCAGGGAAGCCTCCCCTTCCCATATGCTTACGATGATTATTTCTCCACCGGTATGCGTACTGTGAATGGATTGATTTAACACTTTCGGAATGCCGGTCACTTCAAAAGCTGCATCCACCCCTCCGATTTCATCATGGATCACTTTCACCGCGTCTTCAGTAGAGGCATCGATAACAACCGCTCCAAGGTTCTCTGCCTTTTTCCGGCGTGATTCAGAAACTTCCACCGCGTATATTTTCGAAGCTCCTGCCGCTTTTAAAGCATCAATAACCATCAGACCAATAGGACCGGCTCCGAATACCGCCGCTGTATCTCCAGCTTTAATGGAACTTTGTCGCACCGCATGAAGCCCTACAGCTGCCGGTTCTACGAGAGCTCCCTGCTCATAGGACAATTCTTCCGGAATCACATGCACCATATGTTCTCCGACAACCGTGTATTCGGAGAAGCCGCCGCCTCCCCCGGACAACCCATGAAATCCGAGCAGCTCTGTTAAGTTATATTTTTCGTCAATATACCTGCCGTTTTCGTTCGGAGCCAGAATAGGTTCAATCGCCACCCGGTCCCCTGCTTTTACTTTTGTTACTTTCTCCCCTGTTTCCGTGACTTCTCCTGCAAATTCGTGTCCCATAATAATAGGAGCCTGCTGACCGCTGATAGGATGAGGACTGCCCTCCGGAATAAAGATCGGCCCTGCCAGATACTCGTGGAGGTCACTGCCGCATATGCCGCACCATTTCACTTTAATCTTGACGTCGTGTGCCCCTTTGACAGAAGGTTCCTCGGCCTCTTCCACCCGAAGATCTTTCGCTTTGTACCATACAGCTGCTTTCATAAAACATCACTCCTTTCAAAATTTATCGTACCTTACCTACATTCATTATATTCCCTTTTGTAAAAGAAAGTACACCGTTTTGTGAATATATTCACAATAAAACTTAATTGTTGATGATTGATAAATTTCCCTTGTTTAATAGAAAAACGAGTTCTTTTTCGATATACTAAGGGGGTGCAGTATTTTTAAAGTTTCCGGGTGCTGTTATCACTCATCGGAAAGCTTTTTACATGATTCATTCTTATGTGATTATTCATGTAAGCATATTAATTTCCTTCGTTACGATTTAAAATGATTTTTACTATAGAATGCTGTGCAGTCATTGAAAAGAACGCTGCATCAGACTATAAGATACAATAAGGAGGCTTTCTCTGCATGCAGACTGAAAAACAGCAGCAAAAAGAAGCGATGAAAATGCTGAAGGACACGAGCCGGACTTTTTACATTCCGATCACACTCCTGAACCCTGAGCTGAAAAAAACAGTAGCTTCTGCTTATCTATGCATGCGTGCTATTGATGAAATTGAGGACAGCGAAATACTTGCTTCCGACATTAAAGCACGGCTGCTCCGCGAAACAAGCAGTATGCTCGAAGGAACGTTTGACCAGTCCGCATACGAAGCTCTTACCGCCCCCTACGCTTCGATGCTCCCGGAAGTTGCTCTCCGCCTTGGTGACTGGCTCGATACATGCCCGGAAAGCTACGTACCGAAAGTAAAGGAATTCACGAGTGAAATGGCCCACGGTATGGCCTATTGGGCAGAAAAAAACTGGCATATCCAGACAGAAGCTGATCTCGACAGCTACACGTACTATGTTGCGGGACTAGTAGGTGTAATGCTGTCTGATATATGGGAATGGCACGACGGAACAAAAACCGACCGGGATCTTGCCATCGGTTACGGCCGTGGTCTCCAGACGGTAAATATTCTCCGTAACGTGGAAGAAGACCGCGAGCGCGGCGTCTCGTTTATCCCGGAAGGCTGGACGCTGGAAGATACGTTCGCCTATGCGGAAAAAAACCTTGCTCTCGGCGATGAGTACATGAAGGATTTGAATACCAAAACGATCATTCTCTTCTGCCAGGTACCGCTTTCCCTTGCCAAGAAAACATTAAAAGCGCTCCGCAGCGGCCGCGAGAAAATGTCCCGGGCCGAAGTGGAAGAAACAGTGGAACAGATAAAAAAAGAAGTATAAATTCATTAAAAAAAGGTTTCCGGTATGCATACCGGAAGCCTTTTTTAATACGAAAACCCGTTTCTGGTGCTGAAAAATCATCACAGAATCACCAGGACATTAAATTATTACTATAAACTGTCTATTTCAACTGACGTCTATTTGCCAGGAGATTTTTTTGTTATTGAACCGTTTCTCCCTCCCAGTCGAGCATTCCTCCCTCGACATTAATGAGGTCGTCAAACCCTTCCTGTTCTAAAAATTCAACAGCCTGCTCACTCCGGTTTCCGCTCCGGCAGATAATAACCAGCGGTTTATCCTGTGGTAGAGAAGCATAGTCTTCAGACAGCATGCTCAAAGGATAATTTTTCATCTGCTCAATGTGTCCTTCTCTGAACTCATCCGGTTCTCGGACATCCACAAAATAATAGTCGTCCGCCTGTTCTTCTGTCAGTTTTTCTTCGAGTTCTTTTGTTGAAATTTCCTCTTCCTCCGCTGCAGACGAGTTCAAAAAAACAAAAGCTGCTGCAACCGCTATCAGGATTCCGGTGATCAGCCATTTCCACATAGTAATCCCTCCTCCTTTGAGTTTATACCCTCCCATACTTTATTAACAAGCAGGAGGCGTCACAGCTGAATAACGGTTGAAGAAAAACTGTTTTCTACTGGAGGCAAAAGATTAGACGGTTTCTTCACGGAGGCGGTTGAATTGAATCCATGGAAATTCTGCAGGAGGAGAAGAAACGAAAGTCATTTCTTCTTTTTTCACAGGATGCACAAAGGTCAGCCGGTGCGACCAGAGGGCAATCTGTTCTCCCGGCTGATTTACATGACTCCCGTATTTCTGGTCTCCGTAAATCGGCATGCCGGCATGGGACAGCTGTACCCGGATCTGATGAGGCCTTCCCGTCATCAGATTTACTTCCAGCAGCGCCAGATCTTTCTGCTGCTCCTGCACACGGTATTCAAGCACTGCCTGCTTGGCTCCTGGTGTCCCTTCCTTTTTCACGTACACCTGGTTCCTATCTGTATTTTTCAGAAGGTAGTTCTCCAGCTTTCCCGCTTTATGGACTGGTTTACCGCGGACCACCGCAAGATACTCCTTATCAAATGCATGACGTCGTACAGCATCCGACAGACGGGATGCAGCCTTGGACGTTCTTGCAAAAACCATCACGCCCCCGACCGGCCGGTCCAGACGGTGAACCATCCCGATATATACGTTTCCCGGTTTATTATATCTTTGTTTTACATCTTCTTTTAATTGGGACAAAACATCTCTATCTCCGGTCTGATCCTCCTGCACAGGAAGATTGACCGGCTTTTCAATAACGACAATATGGTTATCTTCATATAAAACTGGAATAGTCATTCTTTAAACCCTTTCTCTTCGTTTAATTTGGCCACCCTTTTCTCCAAAGGGATACGCCAGGCATCTGCAAGTGCTGCTTCCTGGAGAAGTTCTGCCGTTTTTTCAGCATTCTTCGTGTCATGATACATAATATGATTTGCTTCGGCTATCGTTATTTTCTTTTCTCCCGTTTTGAGCAGTTTCAGCTTATCCCCCGGTTTCACAGTCCCTTCTTCCAGTACTCTCAAGTAGTACCCGCTGTATCCTGTCTTTCGGATCAACTGAGGAAGTTCTTTTATACCGAGCCTTGCAGCCGGTTTGTAGCATGGTTCCCTCGGCTGGGAAATCTGGACCACCGCTTTCCCAACCTGAAAAACGTCTCCGATATGGACAGCTGATTCTTCCATTCCGCCAACGGAAAAATTCTCTCCGAAGGCCGCTTCCGGTAAGCGGCATCCAAGTTCTTGTTGCCAGTAGGTGTAATGCTCCGCCGGGTATACACATACCGCTTTATCCACGCCTCCATGGTGGACTAAGTCGGCCTGCCCGTCTCCTTCAAGATTGATCCTTCCCAGAAAAGCAGCCCCGGAAAGTTGCTCTTTGACAAGGGCAGTGGTAATTTCTCTTCCCTGCCATTCATTTGTCTTCGGACGTCCGGCATATAACGAAAGAAGTTCCATCCAAACCCTCCTTATGTATTTTCCATTAAGTTTATCACACCTTTTCCGCAAAACTTTACGCAAACAGCCGGCACTAAAAAAACTGCTTCAGGAAACCCCCGAAGCAGTTTTTTCTATAGAAAGTTGTCCTTTTTAAAAAAGACCGTTCACAAACAAGTCGACTGCAAATGGTCCGAGAATGACCATAAACAGTGCAGGGAAGATAAACAGCACCATCGGAATGAGCATTTTCACCGGTGCTTTCATCGCCTGTTCCCGTGCATTTTCCCGGCGCTGCTCCCGGATACGTGCTGTCAGATTCCGCAGTACGTTGGACATACCGATACCGAGTTCATCTGCCTGGATCATGGACGTCACCACACTTTGGAACGATTGGGAAGGCACCCGCCGTTTTAAATCCTGAAAGGCTTCCCGCTTGGATTTGCCACGCTTCATATCATCAAGTACGATTAAAAACTCGTCTGAGAGCGGTCCCGGTTTTTTGTAGCAGACGGAGGAAATTGCCGCATCCACCCCGACTCCTGCTTCGATAAGAAGGTTCACCGTATCAAAAAAGTCCGGCATTTCGAGCTGAATCTTTTTCACACGCTTATCGCGCTGCTTTTTTAAATAAAATACAGGCAGGCGGAAACCGAGGACGGCCATCACTACCCCGATAAACAGTGCCGGCAGTAATTCTCCTGCAGCTGAGCTGAAAAACAACACTCCGGCTCCACCCAGTAAGAGCGCTGCTGCAAGCTGGGTGAAACGGAATTCCACCGCGGTTTTCTTTTTCATGTAGCCCGCATCCCGTAGAAGCAGTTCCACCTTCTTTTGTTCAGAAGAAGTGATGTATCTGTTCGTGAATTCAATTCCTTTTTCCCATAAAGAATGCAGTACAGGCGGAGGAGCATTTTTCTTTTCAGGAGTTACACTTCTCTCCGACACTCCTACGTACGCTTCACTCCGGTTCTGCAGCTGGAGTTCCCTGCGGAAGACCGTGAAATAGACAGCAGCCGCTGTCAGCACGAGTGCTGCAGCAATAAATGGAAACGTAACAAGTGGACTCATGATCTACACCTCGATCCTGATAACTTTTTGAATCATGAACCAGCCGATTAAAATAGATACTCCTGTGAAAAACAACAGCGTAAGCCCCAGAGGATGCTCCACCATGATCGACATATATTCATAGTTGAACGTATACATAAACAGTGCAAGCCCGACCGGAAGAAGCGTAATAATCCATGAGCTCATTTTCCCCTGCGAAACGAGCGTCTTCAGTTCATCCAGCACCCGGATCCTTCCACTGATGGTTTCTTCCATTGCGAGCAGCAGTTCCGCCAGGTTCCCCCCGCTTTCTCTCTGAGCGATAATTCCCTGAACAATGACTTCGAGCTCTTTATTCGGCAGCCTTCCACTCATCCGGTGAAGTGCTTCCGCCGTCGGCCGTCCGAGACTGACTTCTCTCACAACACGGCCGAATTCGGGGCCTAATGGATCCGGCATTTCTTTAGCGACCATCTGCATCGCCTGCATAAAGCTGAAACCGGCCCGCAGAGAGTTGGCCATCGTCCCAAGCGTTTCCACGAGCTGGTAAGTAAGCAGCTGCAGGCGCTTTGTCCGCTTCCGTTTTATATATATTAAAGGAATAAAAAAGCCAATCGGCACTGCTGCTGTGAGTGCCACCAGGGAATCCGAAAACATCCAGAAGACTCCTGCTGTAATGATAACTGAACCGATACGTACGGCCAGAAACTCCGGACCAGTCAGAGAAACCCCCGCCTGTTGAAGAAGAACCTCTGTTTTTTTCCGGCTCGGAATGAACTTCAGCCCTTTCCCGGCAGTTTCAATCAGCGAAAACTTCTGCCGGCCTTTCGTTTTTGCTTCTTCTGATCCACCTGCCGGTACGAACCGGCTGATCCTGTCTTTCAGGCGGTTTCGTTTTACGATCCGGATAAAAAGCTGATAAAAAAACGCTGTACTGACAAGCATAAGGAGTACAATTACAAGCAGACTATTCATGATCCCATCTCCTGTCGAACCAGGTGCCCGGCAGCCTGAACCCGTTCAGTTCCAGATCTTCCGCAGCTTTCGGCCGGATGCCGGTCGGATGAAATTCCCCCTGCAGACGCCCGTTTTCATCTGCACCTGTTTCCTTATAGCGGAAAATATCCTGAAGAACG
>PWLM01000245.1 GCA_003560495.1 Bacillus sp. (in: firmicutes)
GGTTAATAGAAGGGCGCCTTCACGGCAGGCTGTGCTGAAACGAAGTTTACACCGACTTACAGGGATTGCTTTGACACAGACGGTATGAAAATCAACCTGCAAATTGTGCGTTTTAAAATGTGCAGAAGGACTTCTTCCACAGGGCCGGTTTTGATATGCTAAAATGGATAAATAGGCTGCTTGCTGAGAGGAGAATGAAGATGGCAGAAATAACAGCAAAAGTATTAATGGAGGAATTTGAACTCACGCTTCTGAATGACGAGGAATCAGTGACGTTCCGTCCTGTTACAACGAGTGATATTTCCCGCCCTGGGATGGAAATGGCGGGTTTTTTTACATATTACCCGGCAAAGCGGATTCAGCTGCTCGGTAAAACGGAAATGAGCTTTTATGAACAGCTGTCAAAAGAAGACCAGGTGGATCGTATGGTGCGGCTCTGTACGTATGATACCCCGGCAATTATACTGTCGAGAGGACTGCAGCCGCCTGCTGAACTTACAGAGGCTGCTGATGAAGTCGGCGTTCCTGTTTTTTCTGCAGATATGTCGACGACCCGTCTCAGCAGTAAACTGACGACGTTTTTGGAGAGTAAACTGGCTCCAATGACTGCGATGCACGGAGTGCTTATCGACATTTACGGTATTGGGGTACTAATTACCGGATCGAGCGGGGTCGGAAAAAGTGAAACGGCTCTCGACCTTGTCCGCAGAGGCCACCGGCTTGTCGCGGATGATTCTGTAGAAATCCGTCAAGAACAGGAAGGGGTGCTCGTCGGCCGGTCGCCGGAACTGATCCGGCACCTGCTTGAAATAAGAGGCCTAGGGATTATCAATGTGATGACTCTGTTCGGAGCAGGGGCCGTACGGAATGAAAAGCGCATCGGGCTATCAATTGATCTGGAAGCCTGGGATCAAAAAAAGCAGTACGACCGACTCGGACTGGATGAAGAACATTTAAAAGTATTTGAAACGGATCTGCCGAAGATCACGGTACCCGTCCGGCCTGGACGAAACCTGGCCGTTATTATTGAAGTAGCAGCAATGAATTTCCGGTTAAAACGTATGGGAATCAATGCTGCAGAACAGTTTTCAGAAAGACTGACTTCTGTTATTGAAGAAAGTGACGCCGATCAGGATTAAGTTTATAGAATGAGGTGACGAGATTGTTGTTAACTGCACAGCCGCTGGACCCCATCGCTTTTGAACTGGGGCCGCTTACGGTTTACTGGTACGGAATATTGATCGGCTTAGGGGCTCTTCTTGGGTATCTTCTCGTAAACAGAGAAATGAAAAAAAGAGGACTGCCGGAAGATATGCTGGCCGATCTGCTTATATTTGCCCTGCCGGCAGCGATTATCGGTGCCAGGCTTTACTATGTTATTTTCCGCTGGGAACAGTTTGCGGACAACCCGATGCGGGCTTTTGCCATCTGGGAGGGCGGACTCGCGATTCACGGGGCGCTGATCGCTTCGGTAATTACAGGTCTTATTTTTGCAAAGGTGAAGAAAGTTTCTTTCTGGAAGCTTGCTGATATTGCAGCACCGGGTATTCTGCTCGGTCAGGCTGTCGGCCGCTGGGGAAACTTTATGAATCAGGAAGTGTATGGCGGAGAAGTATCCCGAAGCTTTTTGGAAGGGATGATGCTGCCTGACTTTATTATCGAGCAGATGTTTATTAATGGATCGTACCACCATCCAACATTTTTGTATGAATCGGTCTGGAATCTGCTCGGAGTGGCTCTGCTGCTTTATCTCCGCCGATGGAACCTCCGGCGCGGAGAAATGTTTTTAACCTACGTTATTTATTACTCTGTTGCGAGGCTGTTTATCGAAGGAATCCGCACGGATTACCTGCTGATTTTCGGTACGCTGCGTACGGCACAGGTGCTGTCCATTATACTTATTATTGGAAGTATTATTTTGATTATTTACCGCAGAAAAACAGGACTTGCTGATAAACGATATTTGGATGACTGATAAAAATGACGTGGTAAAATGATGTTTTTACGATAACTGTTTATCCGCTGCACAAAGGTGTTTCGGCAAAAAGTCAAAAAAGTAAGGGAGGGGAAAGTGGATGCGGACGCTGAAAGAAGGACTCATTGTCGGACTGCTGACAACGTGGAAACTCGGAAAAATAATTTTTCCAATTACGCTGATTGTCACGATGCTCAGCCAGACAGCTGCAATGGACTGGCTGACGCGGATGCTTTCCCCGATGATGGGGTGGATCGGTCTCCCCGGCGAAGCTGCAATTCCACTTGTTCTTGGGAACGTATTGAATCTTTATGCGGCTATCGGGGCCATGCTTACGATGGAACTGACCGTGAAAGAAGTCTTTATTCTTGCTGTTATGCTGTCTTTTTCGCATAATTTATTTGTAGAGTCTGCAGTAGCCAAACAGGTTGGACTGAGCGTCACGATTACGCTCGCTGTCCGTATCGGTCTTGCGCTTTTATCTGCATGGATTATTCACTTGGTCTGGCAGGGAGGAAGCGAACGGGCGGAATACGGTTTTGTTCCGTCGGGACCGTCGGAAGTGGAAGGCTTTCTTCCGATTATCTTTTATGGAATGGAAAGTGCGGTCATCGGCATCCTGCAGCTTGCAGCGATCGTCATACCCATAATGATCTTTATTCAGGTGATGAAGGATATGCGCTGGCTGCCTGTATTTTCCCGCTGGATGACACCGTTCACGAAACTGCTCGGAGTAAAGTCCAACACGTCGACAACGCTTGCTGCCGGTTTGTTTTTCGGTCTTGCCTACGGGGCGGGAGTAATGATCCAGGCGGCGAGGGAAGACGGTGTTTCCAAAAAGGATCTGTACCTTGTATTTATTTTTCTTGCAGCATGTCACGCAGTCATAGAGGATACACTTATATTCGCGCCGCTCGGAATACCGCTCTGGCCGCTGCTGCTCGTACGGCTCGTAACGGCGGTACTGCTGACGGTGGCAGTCGCCTTTATTTGGAACCGTCTGGAGAAAAAAGAGCAGGAGGAAACAACCGAAGAAAGAAGACCGGCAGCTTCCGACAGGTAGCAGCCGCCTGATACAGAAAGGAGAAAAAAGCATGAATCATAAAATTGATACGATTCTTTTTGACCTCGATGGAACGCTGATTAATACGATCGATCTGATCGTTGCCTCCTTTGAGCATACACTTGACCATTATTTCCCGGGGAAATACGGCAGAGAGGAAATTGCCACCTTCATCGGTCCCCCGCTTTCGGAAACTTTCGGACGGCTGAATCCCGGCTATACAGAGGAAATGATCGGTATGTACCGGAAGTTCAACCACGCGAATCACGACGACCTTGTTTTGGAGTATGAAGGAGTCCAGGAAACATTGGACGAACTTTACGATGCGGGATATAACATGGCAGTCGTTACTTCGAAAAGAAGAGACACAGCGGTAAAAGGACTGCAGCTGATGAATATGGAAAAATACTTTCCTGTCATTGTTTCACTGGATGAGGTAACTAAACCGAAACCGGATCCGCAGCCGCTTTATACGGCACTGGATCAGCTAGGGCGAAAAGCAGGACAGGCGCTTATGGTCGGTGACAGCGAGCATGATATTCTTGCCGGTAAAAATGCCGGAACAAAAGCAGCGGGTGTTGCCTGGTCCATTAAAGGGAAGGAACATTTGGAAAGCTACAGTCCGGACATCATGCTGCACAGCATGCCGGAGCTTTTAAACTATATTAAAACACCGAACGTAAAGTAAGGAGACGGTATAATGGCGCGCAGGACAGAAAGCTACAAAGTTACTACGTCAAATTCTCTCTGGCAGGTTTATAAAACAGTGCCTTTTCTAAAAGTGGTAAAGAATTTCGCAGTGATTCAGCTTGCGCGCTA
Source organism: Bacillus sp. (in: firmicutes) (assembly GCA_003560495.1). Classification (GTDB taxonomy): domain Bacteria; phylum Bacillota; class Bacilli; order Bacillales; family Salisediminibacteriaceae; genus Alkalicoccus. The sequence goes on from PWLM01000245.1 coordinate 3,858, forward strand.
TATGCCTTTTCTCGGCGTGAAAAACTGGCTGTACCGGACATTTCTGCGTGCTGAAATTGGAGACAGGTCAGCGATTGCTCTTATGGTGATGTTTGATGTGATGTTCCCGGAAAAGATTTCTATCGGAAAAAATTCTGTCGTCGGCTACAACACAACCATACTCGCCCACGAATATTTAATAGATGAATATCGTCTCGGCCATGTACGAATCGGAGACAATGTCATGATCGGAGCAAACACAACTATTCTCCCCGGGGTTACTATCGGGGATGGGGCGGTAGTGTCTGCGGCTACGCTCGTGCACAAAGATGTTCCGCCCGGTGCGTTTGTCGGCGGAAATCCGATGCAGATCATCCGGACGAAGGAAGAGCCAGCAGCTAATGATTAAGCGGCTGGCTTTTTTTTAAGGGTACTGCTGATAACTGGTGAAATACTTTTTGAATTAATAATCGTAAAGCCTGCTGCTTCTGCTTTTCGCGGAACGCTTTCCGGAGGGCACGGCCTCCACTAATTCTATCCGCCCGACAGGCGGATAGAATGGATTGTCGCCGCGTCCTGATCCTCCCGGAGTCGCCCGCTGCCGCTGAAGCATTTAAGTAAAGCGGTACAAAATAGGCTGTTTATGGTAAGAAAAATTATAGTCGTTTCATTACAGCGTTCAGCAGAAAATGTGATGGCTTTTCAATAATTTGCATAGAAAGAACTGCAGTGAACTTCCAACGTAAGCGAAGGAGCACAAACTACACGCTAAAGAATAAATAGACAATACTTTTTCGTTTTTCAGCTTCCGAAAAGATGATTTTTCAAAATGCCTGAGGAAAAGAAAACTGAAATATCTGCTCCATACGAAAGAATAGCCGGAAGCTGAAGGAGACATGGGGGCATTACAGATCCAGGACGAGCCGAAGATCCCACCACAGGAGGATGGAATTAGCTGAGGCCGGCCCGCTCAAAAAGCCTCCCCATGGAAACGAAGGCGGATATTACTCTTATTTATATTCTATCTTCAAAGCAGACTTCCAGCAGGCGCTCTTTCTTCATTAATGAAACTTGAAAGAAGGAAGGTTGACGGGGGAGGGCTCCCCCTGTAAACTAACATTTAGATCTTTATTACTCTATCACGTTAGCAGACTAAAGTATTTACTAGGCAGAAAGGGCGGAAGGGCACATGTCAAAGTTATTTATGTTTGAAAAACCCCAGGGAATGCGGGATACACTTCCAGAACTATACGAGCTGAAACAGCAGGTAAAGCAGGCTGTTTCCAGTGAAGTCGAAAAGTGGGGATACAAATCGGTTCAGACGCCGACGGTGGAGTTTAACGAAACGGTAGGAACAGCTTCAGCTATTCTTGACAGGCAGCTGTTTAAACTTCTCGATCAGGAAGGCAATACACTGGTGCTCCGGCCGGATATGACAGCTCCGATTGCCAGAATTGCAGCTTCCACTTTAAAAGATGCCCGCAGGCCGCTCCGTCTCACCTATGACGCTCCGGTATTCCGGGCCCAGCAGTATGAAGGAGGGAAACCGGCGGAATTTGAACAGGTAGGTGTGGAGCTTATCGGGGATGCTTCTGCCAGCGCGGATGCAGAAATGGTTTCTTTAATGATTTCGTCTCTTGAAAAAGCGGGCATTCCTTCCTATCAGACGGCAGTCGGACACGTTGGTTTTGTCAACGCTCTGCTTCTGGAAGTGCTCGGACAGGAAGCTCGTGTAGAAGAATTCAAACGTTATCTTTATGAGAAGAATTACGTCGGGTTCCGCAAAGCGGTGGACAACCTGCCGCTCTCTTCCCTCGACAAACGCCGGTTGTATGAACTGCTCCGTCTTAAAGGCGGCACAGAAATTCTGGAAAAAGCTGAAACGCTGACCGAATCAGCGGAAGGAAAAAAAGCTCTTTCACAGCTGAGGCAGCTGCTGGAAATACTTGCTGACTACGATATGGATCAGAACGTAATGATCGATCTGAACCTCGTTATGCATATGAGCTACTATACCGGAACGGTCTTTGAAGCATACAGCGAAGGACTCGGTTATCCGCTGGGCGGCGGCGGACGCTACGATCAGCTGCTCGGACGCTTTCATCACGAAGAACCGGCTACAGGGTTCGGCTTAAGAGTAGACCGGCTCACAGAAGCCCTCGGGAAGGAAAAAAAGCCTCTTGCCTCTGACCTGTGCATTATTTTCAGCAGAGAACGCCGGAAAGAAGCGATGAACGAAGCGAAAAGCCACCGCAGCGGCGGCCGCTCGGTCGTTATGCAGGAGATTACAGGTATCCAGCAGGTGGACGCCTACTCTGCCCAGTTTCAGGAAGTAAAATATTTTATAGGATCAAACGGAAATGGAGGGAGCGGCTCATGAGCAGTGAACTCGTAACAGTAGCAATGCCCAAAGGAAGAATTTTTGAAGAAGCAGTTGAACTGCTCCGCAAAGCAGGTTATGATCTTCCTCCTGAATTTGAGGATTCAAGAAAATTGATTATCGATGTGCCACAGTCGGGTATGCGTTTTATTCTCGCAAAGCCGATGGATGTTCCGACCTATGTGGAGCACGGAGTGGCAGACGCCGGAGTGGCAGGAAAAGATGTCATGATTGAAGAAGAGCGCGATGTATATGAAGTACTTGATTTGAAAATCAGCTCCTGCTACATGGCAGTAGCTGCTCTTCCAAGCTACGATCCCGGAAAGGACGTTGCGCCGAAAATAGCTTCCAAATATCCTAAGCTCACTTCTGATTATTTTCGGGAGCAGGGGGAACAGGTGGAAATTA
>PWLM01000081.1 GCA_003560495.1 Bacillus sp. (in: firmicutes)
AGATCCCGCAGGCCGAAGTCTGCCCGAAGAGCTTCTCCGCGGCCTGCAGGTTGAAAGCAGTGTTTTATTTCCAGGTGTCCCCTGCACCTTCTTGTGCTACATTTCCTCGTGCTCCTCAAGAATTTCATGAAGCTGGAAAAACAGCGCGTAATAAACGTGTAAAGAAACGAGCAGGTGGGGTTCACCGATCCGCTCCCCGGATTCAACAGGTATGAGCGGCCGAGTCACATGGGTTTCGATCAAAAAGGAAGCAGCCTGTTCCAGCTCGTGGCCGTAAGCCTCCGGGAGCACGAGTACGAGTGCGGCACCGGCTTCCTGAACCGCCCGTATCTCCGCTTCAGTATCCTCCACGCGGGCTGTAAATACCCATACAGTATCAAGCGGAGAAAGAACGGTTTCCTTTTCGAGACGATTGCATTCCGGAACAGCATCCGTTCCGTGGACTGCCTGGGAAACGATACCTCCAAGTTCCGGGGAAGCAGCTGCATAAACTTTCCCATCACTCAAAATACTCTGAGCAGTAACACGGGCGGCATCTTCTATGTCCATTTCCGATTTATTCAGCTTCCGCAGTATACCGGACAGCTGCGTTTCAAATATTTTCATCATTTGATATTCCTCCTTAAACAATCGTTTTTCTATTGTAGCAGGTCTTTCGGGCGAATCTGAAGATATTGTCGAAGAGAAAACATTGAATTTTCCATAAATGTAACATACTATGGTAACAATAGGTAATTCACCATGACATACATCTGAGCAGGGGAGGGGTTTATTATGACGGAAAAGCTGCTGGTAGTTGATGATCAGTTCGGTATTCGCGTGCTGCTGAAGGAAGTGCTGGAAAAAGACGGATATGAAACCTATGAAGCGGAAAGCGGTCAGGCAGCTCTGGCCATACTCGAGCAGCATCATCCGGACCTCGTCCTCCTCGATATGAAAATTCCCGGAATGGACGGCATCGAAATTCTCCGCGAAATGCGCCGCAGGGACATGAAGACCCCGGTCTTTCTTATGACGGCGTACGGAGAAATCGATTTGATTAAGGAAGCAGAGCATCTCGGAGCCTTGAAACATTTTGCCAAGCCTTTCGACATCGAAAGCGTGCGTGCACAGATCCGTAGTTTCTTCGATTCCAAGCAGAAGTTGTAAGCGCTGCAACTAAATTAATATTTTATTCTCTCAAAAAATACAGGCCGGATATGCTATAATGGGCTTGTGAGTTTTTCACCTGTTTTTCATCTGCAAACGTCCGCATGATACAGCTGTTTTCACCGGAACAGGCATCCGGAGCTGTATCGTACATTTGTGCAGAAAACAGGCAGAAAAGACTAAATCTGCGCGTGACCTATCGAAGGAGGATCTTATCGTATGCCTTTAGTATCAATGAAAGAAATGCTGGAAACAGCAAAAGCCAATTCCTACGGAGTAGGACAGTTCAACCTGAATAACCTCGAATTTACGCAGGCGATTCTGCAGGCTGCAGAAGAAGAGCAGTCTCCGGTAATCCTTGGTGTATCTGAAGGAGCAGCAAAATACATGGGCGGATTCAAATCCGTCGTCGCAATTGTAGAAGGTCTTATGGACAGCTACAACACGACAGTTCCTGTAGCAATTCACCTCGACCACGGCTCCAGCTTCGAAAAGTGTGTGGAAGCAATGTATGCAGGATTTACATCTGTAATGATTGACGGTTCCCACTTTCCGCTGGAAGAAAACATTGCTCTTACGAAAAAAGTAGTGGAAGTAGCCCACCTTCTCGGCGTATCCGTGGAAGCAGAGCTCGGACGCATCGGTGGTCAGGAAGACGACATCATCGTTGACGACGCAGAAGCTGCCTACGCGATTCCGGAAGAGTGCGACCAGCTTATCCGTGAAACGAAAGTGGACTGCTTTGCTCCGGCACTCGGTTCCGTACACGGCCCTTACAAAGGCGAACCGAACCTCGGTTTCGACCGTATGGAAACGATCTCCAGCAACACGGAAGTGCCGCTCGTGCTTCACGGTGGTACAGGTATCCCGACAAAGGATATTAAAAAGGCCATTTCTTTTGGTACAGCCAAAATTAACGTAAACACGGAAAGCCAGATCGCTTCCGCGGCGAAGGTTCGTGAAGTACTCGATGCGAACCAGGAAATGATCGATCCTCGTAAATACCTTGGACCGGCACGTGAAGCGATTAAAGCAACAGTAATCGGCAAAATGCGTGAGTTCGGATCTTCCGGACAGGCAAAATAAAGAACGACAGGAGGTCTGTGTCTCCGGACACGGACTCCTTCTTCAAGTCAATAGTAAGCGTTATCATTAAGAAGAGGAGGAGAAAAGGCATATGAAATTTTTTATTGATTCAGCCAACATGAATGAAATTAAGCAGGCACAGGAGCTCGGAGTACTGGACGGGGTCACGACAAATCCGTCCCTCGTAGCAAAAGAAGGAGCCGATTTTCACGAGCGCCTTCGTGAAATCACAAGTCTTGTAAGCGGTTCGGTCAGTGCAGAAGTTATTTCCCTCGATGCGGAAGGAATGATCCGGGAAGGCAAGGAACTCGCAGCGATCGCACCGAATATTACAGTGAAAGTTCCTATGACGGTGGAAGGTCTGAAAGCTGTACGGGCGTTCAGCGAAGAAGGCATCAAAACCAACGTCACCCTTATTTTTTCAGCGAATCAGGCGCTTCTTGCTGCACGGGCCGGGGCTTCCTACGTTTCTCCATTTCTCGGAAGACTGGATGACATCGGGCAGAACGGGGTGGACCTGATCGGTACGATCTCAGAAATTTTTGATCTGCACGGCATCGAAACAGAAATTATTGCCGCATCCATCCGTCACCCGCAGCACGTAAGCGAATCTGCGCTGCAGGGGGCTCACATTGCCACGCTGCCGTACAAAGTCATTGAGCAGCTGACAAAACATCCTCTCACAGACATCGGTATCGAAAAATTCCTCAGCGACTGGCAGAAAAGCCAGGCCGGAGTTTAAAAAGAACGGCCTGCCGGAACGAGCAGGCCGTTTTTCTACCCATCACGATAAAAGACCAGGCAGGGAAAGGAATCATTTATGGACAAATTACTTATTGAAGGCGGTCATCCGCTGGAAGGCACCGTGACGATAAGCGGTGCCAAGAACAGTGCCGTTGCACTCATCCCGGCAGCTTTAATGGCTGACACAGCTGTCACTATTGACAACCTGCCGGACATCTCTGATATTAAAATTCTTGGGGAACTGCTTGAAGAAGCCGGAGCAAAGACGAAGCGGGAAGGAGATTCCTTTACGCTTTATCCGGAAAACATGTTTCCTATGCCGCTTCCAAACGGCCACGTCAAAAAACTGCGGGCCTCCTACTACTTGATGGGTGCTATGCTCGGCAAATTTAACAAAGCGGTTATTGGCCTCCCGGGAGGATGCAACCTCGGGCCGCGCCCGATCGATCAGCATATTAAAGGATTCGAAGCGCTCGGAGCCAAAGTGACCAACGAGCACGGAGCTTTGTATCTTCAGGCGGAAGAACTGCGTGGAGCACGGATTTATCTTGACGTTGTAAGCGTCGGCGCCACGATCAACATAATGCTTGCTGCTGTGAAAGCAAAAGGAAAAACCGTCATTGAAAATGCAGCGAAGGAACCGGAAATTATCGACGTCGCTACACTGCTTTCCAACATGGGAGCAAAAATTAAAGGGGCAGGAACGAATGTGATCCGTATCGAAGGCGTAGAGGAGCTGAAAGGCTGCCGCCATACGATTATTCCCGACCGCATTGAAGCCGGGACGTACATGATATTTGCCGCTGCCGCGGGCAGTTCGGTAACGATCGATAATATTATTCCCCAGCACGTGGAGTCGCTCAGCTCCAAACTCCGGGAAATGGGTGTCGGGGTGGAGGCAGGAGACGACTCGGTCCACATTGAAACGCAGGAAAAGCTGGAGCCGGTGGACATAAAAACACTCGTCTATCCAGGGTTTGCAACTGATCTTCAGCAGCCAGTCACGGCACTGCTCACAAAAGCCGAAGGAAGCAGCATGATCACCGACACCATTTACAATGCCCGTTTTAAACAGGTGGACGAGCTCCGGAGAATGGGCGCCTCGATTAAAGTGGACGGCCGCTCCGCTCTCGTTTACGGCAGAACAGCCCTCCAGGGAGCAAAGGTCCGCGCAACGGATCTCCGCGGAGGCGCAGCTCTTGTCACAGCAGGGCTGATGGCAGAAGGCGTGACAGAAATCACCGACGTGTTTCATATCGACCGGGGCTATTCGAGCCTGGAAGAAAAGCTGAAAAACCTGGGAGCTGTAATCTGGAGAGAACAGCTGACAGAAGCGGAGATACAGGAAATCCAAAATTCTTAAACCGGGGTGATCACAAATGGAACGAAGCTTATCAATGGAACTTGTACGCGTAACAGAAGCAGCCGCATTGAAATCCGCCCGCTGGATGGGCCGCGGTCAGAAAGAAGAAGCTGATGATGCCGCTACGGAAGGGATGCGCGACGTATTTGATACAATTCCAATGAAAGGCACCGTAGTGATTGGAGAAGGAGAAATGGATGAAGCTCCGATGCTTTACATCGGCGAGCGTCTTGGAAACGGCTACGGTCCCCGGGTGGACGTAGCGGTGGATCCGCTCGAAGGAACAAACATCGTCGCCAACGGAGAGTGGAATGCCCTTGCAGTCCTCGGAGTCGCGGACAAAGGCAACCTTCTGCATGCACCGGACATGTATATGGACAAGATCGCTGTCGGTCCGGAAGCTGTAGGCAGGATTGACCTGGATGCTCCGGTGGAAGAAAATATTCGTGCCGTAGCCGAAGCGAAAGGCAAGGACGTAGACGACCTCGTCGTAACCATTCTTCGCCGCGAAAGGCATAAAGAACTTATTTCAGCGATTCGTGCGACTGGAGCCCGGATCAAGCTCATAGGGGACGGAGATGTTGCCGGGGCTGTTAACACGGCTTTTGAAGACACAGGGGTCGATATGCTTCTCGGGTCAGGAGGCGCTCCGGAAGGCGTACTCGCAGCCATCGGTCTGAAGTGTCTCGGAGGGGAAATTCAGGGAAGACTCCTGCCGCAGAACGACGAAGAGAGAGAACGTTGCGAAGGTATGGGCATTGATGATATCCACCGTGTACTGCACATGGAGGATCTCGTTTCCGGTGATGACGCTATTTTCGCCGCAACCGGCGTAACGGACGGTGAGCTATTGAAAGGGGTGCGCTACAAAGGGGAAACAGGCACAACCCAGTCGCTCGTCATGCGTGCTAAATCCGGAACGGTCCGATTTATCGACGGGAAGCATCACCTTGATAAAAAGCCCGACCTCGTTATTCGTGACTAACAGCCGGAAGGAGAAATCTGCCCGCAGCATAAAAGGCGGCGGCAGATTTTTTCCTTCCCCTCCCATTGTCAGTCCTCCGAAAATATGCTTAGATAGATAAAGCTGATTTGATACTGAACGCAGGTTCAGCACCCCCGGATTTCTTCCAGAAGCATTATCCCAGTATTCCCACATGCCCGGCGGAGCAGTTTCCGTCACTGAAACTTAGAAAAGGTCTGGTGACATATATGGCAGTAACGCTGAAAGAAATGGAGCATATGAAGCTCAAAGAACTTTACGATCTGGCAAAGGAGCACAAAGTATCCTACTACAGCCAGCTTACAAAGAAAGAATTGATATTTGCGATTTTCAAAAAGCAGGCAGAAAACGAAGACTTAATGTTTATGGAAGGCATCCTGGAAATCATTCAGTCGGAAGGTTTCGGATTTCTCCGGTCCAACACGTACAAGCCGAGCCCGCAGGATATTTACATATCTGCTTCCCAGATCCGCCGCTTTAAACTCCGTAACGGGGACCGCGTTTCCGGCAAAGTCCGTAAACCAAAAGAAAACGAGCGCTACTACGGGCTGCTGCAGGTCGCTGCCGTGAACGGGGAAGATCCGGAAAAGGCGAGCGAACGGCCGCATTTCCCGCAGCTTACACCGCTGTATCCGGAAAAGAAAATGACGCTGGAGCATCAGCCGAACATGGTCGCTTCCCGCGTACTCGACATGATTGCACCGGTCGGATACGGTCAGCGAGGCCTGATCGTTGCTCCGCCAAAAGCAGGAAAAACGCTTTTGATGAAGGAAGTCGCGAACAGTATCGCCGCCAACCACCCCGATATGGAAATCATCGTGCTGCTTATTGATGAGCGTCCGGAGGAAGTAACGGATATGGAGCGCTCCATTAAAGGGGAAGTTGTCAGCTCCACGTTTGACGAAGTACCGGAAAACCATATTAAAGTAGCGGAACTGGTGCTCGACCGGGCGATGCGCCTTGTCGAATCGAAAAAGGACGTCGTCATTCTGATGGACAGCATCACCCGTCTTGCCCGGGCGTACAACCTTGTCGTTCCACCGAGTGGACGGACGCTTTCCGGGGGGATTGATCCGGCGAGCTTCCACCGTCCGAAGCGCTTTTTCGGAGCGGCGCGTAACATTGAAGAAGGCGGAAGCCTTACCATTCTCGCCACCGCACTTGTAGAAACCGGTTCCCGGATGGACGATGTCATTTACGAAGAATTTAAAGGAACAGGCAATATGGAGCTGCATCTTGACCGGAAACTTGCGGAGCGCCGGATTTACCCGG
>PWLM01000099.1 GCA_003560495.1 Bacillus sp. (in: firmicutes)
CAACTCCAGTTAAATTAAAAAGAAAATCTGCTGAAAAGCATCTGTCCAATAAAGTCCAGCAGGTTTCTGTTGGGCAGTTGATTTTCTCTCGGTAAACGTACGCCGTTCGATCTGCACGGTTTACCGCCCTGGTTTTTCTTATCTGCATTAAAAAAAGGAATATAGTCAGGCAAATCAGGGAATGGCTACTAACAGACTGCCTGTAATGAACGGCAGAAGTATTTCAGCCAATTATTCAAGGAGGCATTTGTATGACTCAGGAATTCAAGGCATTTGTAACTGATGGGGATAAACAAGGCCGTGTTGTTACACGTACCACGGAAGATCTGCCGGAAGGAGACGTGACGATTAAAGTTCACTACTCCGGTGTTAATTATAAGGACGGCATGGCACTGGATAAAAACGCAAAAATTGCCGGACATTACCCGATTGTTCCGGGGATTGACCTGGCAGGGGAAGTGGTGGAATCCGAGGACGACAGCTTTACAAAAGGTGATGAAGTAATCGTTACAAGCTACGCACTCGGCACTGGACATGACGGGGGCTACAGTCAGTACGCTCGTGTACCGTCAGATTGGGTGGTTCCGCTTCCGGAAGGATTGACGACCCGTGAAGCGATGATTATCGGAACAGCCGGGTTCACCGCGGCTCTCTCCATTCACAAGCTGGAAAAACACGGACTTACGCCGGAAGATGAACCGGTACTCGTTACCGGGGCAACCGGCGGTGTCGGAAGCATGGCTGTTGATATGCTTTCAAGCAAAGGATACAGCGTTACAGCAAGTACGGGAAAAGATTCAGAACATGACTATTTAAAAAAGCTCGGTGCTGAAAACATTGTTGGAAGAGACGAAGTTACTCCCGAAAAAATTAAACCACTCGGGAAACAAACCTGGGCCGCTGCGGTAGATCCTACAGGAGGAAAGCCTCTCGCTTCTATCTTGAGCTCAACCAAATATAACGGTGCAGTCGCAGTCAGCGGACTGACTGCAGGGATAGAAGTGCCGACAACGGTTATCCCATTTATCCTCCGCGGTGTGGACCTGCTCGGCATCGATTCTGTTTACTGCCCGATGGATTTACGAAAAGAAGTATGGAAACGTACTGCGTCGGATCTGAAACCTCAGCATCTGGAGGAAATTGCCCAGGAAGTATCACTGGACGGTCTCCAGGGAGCCCTGGAAAATATTATAAAAAGTAACATCCGGGGGCGTGTGCTTCTGAAGCTTTAGAAGCAAAATGGCTGTTTCCAATAGGAGCAGCCATTTTTTGGGCAGGAAGACGATTAAATAACAGTATTTTCTGCAATATATCGTCCAATAGTTTCTGAACATCGGCTGTAATAAAGCGGATGAAGGGAAGTCGGAGGATGCACAGGTAGTAATAGGGATGTGTTAAACTTAATAGAAAAAGGGAGAGCATTAGAAAGGGGAGAGGCTGATGTTTGGTAATATAACCGGGTTGGAAAATGTCGGTATGCCGCTTTCTTTTTTTATCGTAGTTCTGGTTGCTGCCTTTACTGCGGGCATCTTTTTAATCATTCATATGTTTAAAAACCAGTAATTTGCCTCAGCCTCTTTTACAATTTTTGCAGCTCTGTTAAAGCTCAGAAACCAGCTTCCTCTACTTCGGAAAGAAACGACGCTTTCCGAATAACACGAACAGAAATTCATAAAAATCTTTTGATTTGTTTTTAGAACCGCGATTACTAAAGACTATTATGAGGCTGTCATCTGACATTTAATCTGGATTTTTGGGTGGAATGTCTTTGCTTAAAATATTCCCGTAGGATGATTTTTCGAATAGTTCAGTAACATCTTCAGTGCACCGCTGGAGACAGGAGGCCTTCTAACTTTTTCAGGAGACGAAAAGAAAGAATATCTTACATCATCGTTTCCGAGACTTTTTTCAAAATAGTATAGTACTTAAATGAAAGCTTCTTTAATTAAAGGCTCTGAACAAGCTCTGTGTTGCTTTAGAAGTGCCTGCGGCTGGAGAATCTCCTCGTTTTCCGCAGGCTGACACTGGTTTTTACTGAAGGAAAACTAACGTTCATGAAAAACAGAAACACTTCTTTTTCTTCAGCCATCGACAGTTTTAACACATCGTTATTAAAAGATAAAAGGGGGGCTCCTGGATGGAAGGGATACGCACGGTGCTCAATGAGCCGCTCGTGCTATTATTTGTGATTTTATTTATAGGTTCGGTGGCAGGGCAGGCCAAAATAAAAGGAATCAGTCTTGGGACGAGCGCCGTGCTTTTTGTAGCAATGGTGTTTGGGCACTTTGGCTATGAGGTGTCGGGAGTCGTTCAGAATTTTGGACTGAGTCTGTTTATTGTAGCTGTGGGACTGCAGGCAGGTCCGCGCTTTTTTAAAATGCTGCGGTCTTCTGGGGTGGTCTTTGGCATTCTCGGACTGTTGACGATTGTTTCTGCGGCGGGGACAACACTTGTCATGTCTTACTTGTTCAATATTTCACCTGCGCTCAGCGTTGGTATTATGAGCGGTGCTCTGACGAGTACGCCTGGGCTTGCTGCCTCTCTGGAAGCGACAGGGGATCCCCTGGCTTCTGTCGGGTATGGAATTGCTTATCCTTTCGGAGTGCTCGCCGTTGTTCTTTTTGTACAGCTTTTCCCGAAAATACTCAAGGTGGATTTAATGAAGGATTTAAATCGCAGAAGTGGACCGGTCCGGCACAAAGGCTCCCCGGAAGTAATGACTATTGAAGTAACAAGTGATCAGGTCCACCGGCGGACGCTCCGGGAAATTGGAATTGGTAAGGGTACTTCGGCAGTGATAAGCCGTGTAATCCGCGGGGATAGAAACATTATCAGCCTGAGTGACACGGTCATTTTAAAAGGAGACCTGCTTGTTACAGTCGGGCTTCCGGAAGATCTGAAAAAAATCAGGGATTCAATCGGCAGGGAAACAGTATATGGTAAAGAAAATCACGATCATGTCAAGCTGAGAAAAGTTACCGTTGATGCAGCGGATGTAGTTGGTAGAAGCCTTCGGGAAATGGCTCTCCGCAGAAATTACGGAGTGACGGTAACAAGAATTGAGCGTGGAGGGTTTGAGTTTAACCAGCATCCTGGATGGCGTCTGGAAACAGGGGATATTCTTACCGTGGTCAGCAGTGAAGACAGAATTGCTGAAGTAGAGCGTTTATTCAGCCGCCGGGAGCTGGAAGTAACAAATATCCATATTTTATCTCTCAGTCTGATACTTCTTATCGGAGTACTGGTCGGTACGATTCCTCTTTACATACCAGGGCTCGGTTCGATGACGCTTGGCACAGCAGGAGGACCTCTGCTGGCTGCGCTGATTATTGGACACTTTGGAAAACTTGGTCCTATCAGAGCGAGATTTTTTCAGCCCTCCAATGAAGTGATCCGTGACCTCGGGCTGGTGCTTTTTCTTGCCGGAGCGGGAACGACTGCGGGTGCCGGCCTGGTTGAGGTACTTGCAGAGGAAGGGCTTCAGCTGCTGGCGGCAGGGGTCGTTATTACGATTGTTCCACTTCTTTTGGTTTTTCTGGCTGCCAAAAAACTGTTTCACCTGAGCATGCTTCATTCACTTGGAGCCATCTGCGGAGGCATGACGAGTACCCCGGGGCTTGGAGCCCTGAACCAAATTGTAGATTCAGAGGACCCTTCTATCGCTTATGCTGCAGCGTACCCATTTGCTCTTATTTTCATCGCCTTTGTTTCCCAGCTCCTCGTGCTGCTTCTGTAAAGCTTAGAAGGACCCAACCGCGGCGAACAAATTTTTATTCCGCGTCCTGTCTGCTCGCCTGGATTTAAAAAACAGCCGCAAGTGGCTTTTATAGAAAGCATTAAGACGTTTATCCTTTACTGCTGAAGCAAAAGTAGATGAAACTGCCGGAGTTTTCAGGTACGCTTATATAAGTCATTAAAAAGGAGAGTGTTTCATGTCAAAGGAAATGTGGGATAATAATTTCGATCAGGATGAATATCTATATGGAAGTGAGCCGAATGCGTTCGTTAAGGAAAAAGCATACCTTTTAAAAAATCATTCGCTTACAGCCTGCTTCGCAGAAGGGGAAGGAAGGAATGCTGTTTATCTGGCTGGACTCGGTCACGCGGTAACGGCTTACGATCAGTCAGAAGTGGGACTGGAGAAGGCCCGGGAGCTTGCCCGGGAGGCAGGCATTTCGTTGAACACCGTGATATCAGATTTAACTAAGGAAATACCTCCGAAGGAAATGTATGATGCTGCAGTGATGGTTTTTGGCCATGTACCACGGGAATATCAACAGTTTTTGATTGAGAATATACTTCATTCTTTAAAGCCGGGAGGACTGCTTCTTATAGAAGTGTATTCTGAAGCGCAGCTGCAGTATAATACGGGTGGTCCACCGTCCAGGGAGCTGCTGTACGATCCCGAACAAATGCTTCTCTGGCTCCGTCCGCATTTCTGCCCATACTTCTACTGCGGGGAAGCTGACCGGGTGGAGGGAACAAAACATACAGGAATCGGGCACGTTATTCAGGCAGTAGTTAAAAAGAAATCAGTGGAGTAACCTCTTTGCAGGGGAATAAACAGGAATCGTCGAATTGTTCATGAACAATCACCGGTTCCTTTTTGACGTTTTGTCTGCAGTTTAAGTAATCCCCGGACGGGTGAAGGAAGCGAGGGAAAAACATGGTTTCCTTTTTGATGACATTTTACCGTATGTTACAGGCAGTAGGACGCGGAGTGAAAGACCCGGAATTTCAGGTACTTTTGACGTTAATGGTTATAACTCTTCTATCTGGTACCTTTTTTTATGCCGGAGTAGAAGGGCTTCGTCTGTTTGATGCTTTTTATTTCAGCGTAATTACCCTATCCACCGTAGGATACGGTGATTTTACACCGCAGACAGATTTCGGAAAACTGTTTACGATAGTGTATATTTTTACAGGTGTCGGCCTTCTCGTTGCTTTTGCAGGAAAGATGTTTCATTATATTCAATTAAACAGAATCGATTCACGAAAGAAAGTCGTAGGAAAACGGAGGCAGAAAAAATAGCGTCGAAAATTAAGGTATCAGCATCAAATGATTGAATGAACAGAGCATATCCCTGAGCCTGCAAGTCTATTGTTTATACCGGTTCTCTGCGCATTTAAAACAATACAGCTTTCCATTGTCTGCCGTTCCATTCAGAAAGCCGTTTAAACAGTAGACAGGGCGGCTGCATATGCTGCAATAACCAATAAATTCCTTCATTAGAGAATCTCCTTTCATTGGGGCAGGGATTTACTATAGTATGAAAGGAAACAGTGAAAACTTCAAAGGAGCTGGATAAGTGGAGGAAATCAGAGAATCAACTAAACATTTTGTTATTGAACAATTTGGCTTCCTCGGGCCTCAGATCGTCATATTTATTATATCTTTACTGCCAATTATGGAAGTTAGAGGAGGAATTCCTGCAGGTGCTTTTTTGGAAGAGCCTTTTATCAGTACGTTGCTGATCAGTATAGCCGGTAATATAGCTCCTGTACTCCCGGTGCTGCTTTTGTTCCAGCCGGTGAGCAGGCTGCTGCGAAAAATAGAACTGTACAACAGATTCTACCACTGGCTTTATGACAGGGTTATGCAGAAAGGAACGAAAGTAAAAACATATGGTGGGTACGGGCTCATCCTGTTTACGGCTGTGCCTGTTCCTTCTACTGGTGCTTACAGTGCCTGCCTGGCAGCTATCATTTTTGGTGTTCCGGTCCGGACCGCGTTTTTAGGCATCAGCGTCGGAGTCGTTATTGCAGGTATAATAGTAGGAATAGTCAGTTATCCATTGTTTTAAATGAAATCTATAAAAATACCGGTGCTTTTTTAAAGAAGGTTATAATTAACTCGTGAAGTGAAAATGTAATGTTCTGATTGTAAAGTGTGAAATTGTGTAAATTTGAAAAAAGAGAGATTTTTTCATCTTATGGCTGTATAATTAATTAACTTCATTAAAAGAATGTACTCCTATACTTATATTTCGGTGTTTTTGTATACTATTCAGATTCTGAATCAGCTTCTCCCAGCTGTTTAGTGAAGTCTGATATTCTGCTGTGCCGCTCCAGCTGTCCTCACGTTTCACTATATAGAGATAGAAAATCGAGGAGGAAAGGAGGTTCGTGACGGGTTGTCAGCAGCTCACCACATACTGATTTTTCCTGTATAAATCTACAAGAAAGGGATGTATGAAAATGAGACCGGGGAAAATAGTATTACTGCATCTTGTGGTGGTGTTAATTTTCGGACTGTTAGGAGCCTCTGCTGCGGGAGCCCATTCTTTTGGTTCGGACGTAAATAAACAGCTGGCAGAAGTAAAACAGGTTACTGCTAAATATCATAACGTTGAAAATGCCATTGCCGATGGCTATGCAGAAGATCCTCAGGAGGATAATTGTATAAAAAATATGGGAATTCATTATGTTAAAGAAAGCCGTTTGGATATGAACGTGGCTCATAAAGAGCCGGAGGCTCTCGTATATGAGCCGATGAAAAATGGTAAATTAAAGCTTGTAGCGGTCGAATACTTGACACTGGGAG
>PWLM01000121.1 GCA_003560495.1 Bacillus sp. (in: firmicutes)
ACTGTATTTCCCATGGTTAGGTGATTTTGAGTTTGCGTTTTACCTCTTTGTAAACTGTATCAAAGGTTTTCTGAGGTATGATATTGGGGCCTCGCTGGGGGCCCTTGCCAGACTCCTTGACCATGTAATCCATTGCATGTTCCAGGAGCATCTTTTCAAAAGGAGTGAGCGGTTCAATCTTTATCATGATTAAGGGGAACTATAGTTTTTGGGTTTTTTCCAGAAAGTGGGCTTTTTAAAGGTGATCTGGATATTTGTTTCCAGCTTATCGGCAAGACGGCCTTCGATACTATTACTAGTTGAGCCTGCTTTCCCAATAAGGAAACCAGGGCGGGGGGTAGTTATCTCAACCTCCCTATATCCCCAGTATTGGTATACCCTGATATTAGTAATCATGCTCATCAGGGAATAATAATTATCCTGCTCATGGGAGTATAGGATTAGATAGAGAGTATAAGCAAACTTGCCTCTGGGAATCCTTCGGAATTGTTTGAGTAGGAATCTGATCTTATTTCTCATAGCTTATATGCTTTTGGAGGTATTAAGACCTCTTTCAATTGTTTGGACAACGTCTTCCCAAACCGGGATCTTAGTTGCGTAATACTGCTTTTCAGGGATTACCCGGAACTGTATTGGCCCATTAGGGTTAGAGACAATTGTGTTCTTAGCAATCTCTTGAGCCCGGTCAAAGTCAAAGACTTGAGGAGAGAACTCCTCAACCCTGATGTTGACTTCTGTGCCTTTTAAGGAGATAGTGTAAATCATTTCCTTATCGGTAGAGGCAACTACCCAAGTGTGGGTAGTTTTGAAGGGGAGTCGGTCATGGATAACCTCCTGGCCATATGAGATTGCTTGGCGGAGATTAGTTAATGTCCGTTGGAGTACAGTGTTGGTTTCTTTATCCATTTTTTCGCTCCATTTCCCCTATATCATAGATGTCTAAATGCCGGGGGTTAAGTTCGTAATACTTATTGATAAAGTCTAAGAACTCTTGAGTATTATCAGGAGTAACCTCCATGTTTTTCAAGGGTAATATTACCTGATTATAGAAGACAAAGTCTAAGGAATCTTTCTCGAGTTTCAGGGATTCCGAAAGGTTATGTGCTAAATTGCCTTGAGCATGAAGCCAGATAAGCCAGGCAAGCAGCCATCGGTGATTATCATAATGCCGAGGGTTAAATTCCTCCTCAAGTCGTTGTGTTAAGGTCTTTTCCATAGTGAGATAGAGATTGTTGGAGTTGATGTTTGAGTACCCTTCGTGCCCTCCGATTAAGGGTAGGATCTTTATGCCCCTTTTTGCGGGATTTCCAAGTGCAACAATAGCACTTGAGTCCCCCCGGGCCAAGAGGTTTTAGTTGTTGAGTTTTGAAGGTATCCATATCAGTTAAGGTAAAGGCGATGTTCAAAGTTGAAACTGCCTTGACCTGCCATAAGGCAATCAAGAGCTTCATCCAGGTCCTTAGTTTGTGTAACTAATACAATGGGACAAGGGGTTTGATGGCCGGTTAAGTTATCGTTCCAAACCTCAAGAACGAAGATATTTGAGTATTTTGGGTTAGAGGATTCAAATGGGTTATCCATGCTAAAAGCCTCCATTTTGTTGTTGTTTAAAAAATTGAATAATTCAATATACAAAACACTTTTGCCTTTTTTACTGCATCCCTTCAGGGGGCTATCTCGGCGAGCCCGCTGGGGCGCCGTGGATGATGTTAGTTGTCCTCTTTTTAGGAGCAAAGATCTCACGTTCCTTATCAAGGCAAAGGCAATAAAGCTCTCTGAGAACTTCAAGAGGAAGATCCATCCAAGTAAAATCTGTAGTCCTCATAGCCTTATTAAGAAGTTGTTCTCCGATCTCAGCTACTTCAGGATACTCAGAATCCGGGGGATAGAGTTGCTCTATTCTCCGGATAAAGTCTTCCTTATTAAGTTCGTCAAGAGGTTTCATAGTTATTCAAATTCACTTTCGACAATTAGTCCTTCAGATCTTAGAAGTTTGACCATAAAGTCAACATTCTCATAATCATATCCGCATTGATACATACCAACGGGATTTTGAGGTGTCCAAACAGGTTCCCCACAGAAGGTATCTCCGATTTGGAGAAGAGAGTTCGGGATACGAAGCTTATAAGCAACCCGCTTAGCTTTATCAGTAATGAATCTAAGGTCTGCATAGCCCTCCTCTTTAACATATACGTCATAAGGGGGTTCGGGGAAATCGGGTTCAAATCGTGACATGAGCTTATTCTTTAGGTCCAAGTTTCTCTTCAATAATAATCTCGATGTTCTCCTCATCAAGATTAAAGAGGTGGTATCGTTGGTGAGGGGCTTTAGCCCAAATCTCAAAGAAGCCTGTGAGCTCAACCATGATCAGGGTCCCGTGGTATACATTAACTCTTCCTTCATCAAGAGTCTCCCTTACTGTAACGGGTTTCCCCAAATGAGAGGCAATCCGTCTGATCTTTATGACTGTGTCCAGGGAGTTAAAGTGAAGACCCATAGTCTTATAATGTTCAATCTGTTCAGAAACACTTTTTTCCATAGCAGTATTATTAGTGGAGGTTAGGTAGAACTATGAGAGGGTATCAGCCCCTCATAGAAAACAACAACGCCATGTTAGACAATCAATTTCGTTGGGCGGTTTGCTTATCGTAGGTTTCCTCAAATGCCTGGCCAGCTTTATCCCGGACCCAGTTCTTAAATGAAGTGAGCTCTCTTATGTCAGATGAATTCTCCACAAGCTTATTAAACTCATGGACGTGATCCATCCACCTTTGTATGAACTGTGCTTTGGTGATGTTCTCCGGTTTTCCAGGCCAGATTTCGACCTCTACGGTGCGGGTGTCAGTTGTAGTTTCCATAGTCATTTGTTGTCATGGATAAAGGTTTCAATTACAAAGGTATCCCATGGCCAAGCATCCAGTGCAAGGGTAAGCCATTTATGGGTGAAGGGGATCCTAAGAGAGTAAAGGGAATAGCCCTCCTCGGAATATGACCGAGTCCATTTTGTTCGGTCAAGGGAATAGCCAAGGGTATCGATTACCCCCCAGTGGTCATAGACCCTGTGATCTTCTCGTTCAACCCGCTCAAGTTTCAAATGAAGCCAGAGCCAGAATTGAAAGAAACGGTCTCCGATTTTTTTAAGTCTTTTGGTTTTAAGGTGAAATGTCATGGCAAGCCTCGTTTTGTTGTTGTTGTTTAAAAAATTGAATAATCAAATATACAAAACCCAATTGCCTTTTTTACTGAAACTGAGCCTCTACCTCGGGGCGAACCCGCTGGGGCGCCGCCGAAGAGGTTATGATAGAGTTTACCAGGATATCTGAGTTGTGTCGTTATGGATTTTATCAATACAAAAGTTTTTAAGCTTTAAAACTCTTATTATTACATGATTTAAGCTCTCATCTCAATTGTCTCTAGAACCTTTTTCACTAACTCTTTCATAGTGACCTCTTCATTGTCGCCGAACTCTATAGTCTCTATAAACTTAATCTCTCCCCCCTTTTCCGAGTAAGTATAGAGGGTCGCATAAGGACATATAGCCATTGAGGCAACTTGAATGGAAAGCTTACCTGGTATCTCTACCAAGTGCTCTGATAAGGCAGGTTGAGGGGCTATCTCCAATTCCACGTCTATCCCCTTAACTTGTAAGGCCTTAGTTAATTTCCGAGCCAACATTTGATTACGTATCATAACCCTACTTCCTCATGTTTGGTGAGATATAACCCGCTTTTCCCGATGCTTGGATAAGTTCTTCTATTACAAGAGAGACATCAACAATCCCCCTTCTTAAAAGGTCCGCGCATTCTTGGCCCGTAGAATCACTAAAACCATTGACCTGAATAATTGGGTCTTGATGCTTTAGAAAATTAACGTATATCGAAGACCCGTCTTTAAAGTCAATACGATAAGAGTCACCTCCGAAAAGGTGGTATTTGATCGCATTATCTTTGAACTTTTGTACTCTCTTCTTATTTTGCTCAGAGAGAGCTCTTTTAGCTTCTGTCATAATCTTCTTCCCTAGTTGTTTTAATTCATCTATGGGAATAGCCCATAAATCTCCGTTTTTAGATGGGTAGAGAACGAACCTTTGTTCATTTACATCTTCAAACCAGAACTCCCGGATTATATTATCCCAGGCTTCCCAGTAATGTTCTGTTAAATGAGGATTACCTTCCTCCAAGATGAGCATATCATCAAATACATCCTTGATGTTGCTCCGAGTATAACTCCTCATCACATTAGCAAATCGATGAGGAATCCAAACCCCGTGCACATTATCTTCAAGTAAAATCGCATTCTCAGTCATGACATTATCTCTTTAGGTATGTATAGACCAACCAGTTGTTTTTCTCATAGTCACGGTGAAATTATCAGGAATGACCTCATCGGGAGCTCCGTGATAAATAACTCCGCCATTCATCTGGCATTGGCCATCTTTTATCACTGCAAACTGCATACTGAATTTAGCAAAATCATGATAAAGCTCAACTTCAGCTCCATTTCTTTCCCGTCTTAAC
Organism: Bacillus sp. (in: firmicutes); assembly: GCA_003560495.1. Classification (GTDB taxonomy): domain Bacteria; phylum Bacillota; class Bacilli; order Bacillales; family Salisediminibacteriaceae; genus Alkalicoccus. The sequence continues at coordinate 4,518 of PWLM01000121.1, forward strand.
AGGGAAGCTAGGGCTCTTACAATAGACTCTTCTTGCCCTGTTTCCAAAGCATGCTCAAGGATTTCTCCGAGCCTTCCATTCGTTTTATCTTTCATATCTCTATTTGTTTTAAGTTTCGAGTGCTTTCCCACAAATCAACCACCCTATCTGGGTCATGGCCTCTTTGCTTCAATTCACCTTCAATCTCATCAACGAACTCCGCAACTTCCTTATCAATTCTAGAAGTATCATCGGTATTATTCATTGATACCCTTAAACTCCAAAGAATAAGGGCTAAACGACCTGTGTTTATATATTTTATAGCATCCATAATAACCTCATTTTTCTAAGTACTGCTCAAAGGATTTGATGTAATCTGTAATCTTCTGCTCAGAGCCCCAAGAGATTGCGGGAATCTCATTCCAAAGAAACTCTGCATATTCATGCAATCGAGTCCGGTTATCCTCATCTGCAAGGAGCCAAGCCTGACTCAGGTTATTCTCCAATAATGCCATTATGAATCCCGAACTGGGATAGACCCCCGATTTTACATAATCGAACAGTAATCGATACATAAGGGGCCGCTCAGTGACAAAGGGGTATCTCTCGGCTAACTCCTCAAGGGGAGTATCAAAGAGAGAGGGAGTATGATCTTGTGCCATGTGAGTGTTGTTGAGTGATTATTCAATTGAAACAATTATAATATAAAAAACATTTTTACCTTTTTTACTGCATCATATCTAATTGCCACTTATATAAGACTCCTGAGCCCAATTTGTCTCCCTGCACATTGTTAACTGATTTGCAGCTTTTGCCCAGTTGCTCTCAAAGCGTTGAGATTGAGTTTCAAGAGATTCTAAGTCTTCCTGGAGCCTCTTTATCTGGCCTTTTAAGTCTTGGTTCTCTACATAAAGGTATACACTGACAGTAATAACCAATAGGGCTATTAGGCTTATGAGCGTTATTTTCATTGATTGATTTTTTATATCATAATTAACTGGGAATACCTTATCGATAAAAGGTATCCCCAGGACATAGGTCTCATCCCTTCTAAATTATAAAGCCTGCTTTCTCAGCAACCTTTATTACCCCTAAAGGGACGCTAGTTACTCCTGCATAATCAGAGAGTTTCCTGTTCTCATCAAAATACAGGTAGACAGTAGGGAAAGGCATTCCCGAAGCCCCAGTTATGATAACCTGGGCATAATACGTTTTATCCCATCTTCTCCTTATTCGGGATAGTTCGTATGTTGTTCCTTTTTTAGATCGAATCTTTGCCATATTAATCACCTTTGACGTAGAATAACCATAAGATGACAAGAACTAGTAAAATTAGAATATCCAGCGCATTTATAATCATTTTTTTTATTACAATTGATACAATTATAATATAAACAACTTTTTATCTATTTTTACTGCATCTCTCAGTAATCGTACTCATCTTCTTCCAGAAATTGCTCTACAAAGGAACAAAACATATTAGACTTAAACTTATGGCGCTCAGTGAAAACTAAACCTCCCTCTTTGATTGACTGATACATCTCATAAAGTTGCCAATCGGTCTTCCCCACAAATTGTCGGGACTCCGCATCTTGATAGTATTTATCCTCATCAATGAAATCCTTAGGGAAGAGCTTTTCAACCTCTGTGGACAATCGGGGCAACCCAGCCTCATGTTGGATATCTACATAACTATAAGCATGAGTGATATGCTCTCCAACTAATCCGCCTCGGGAGATATAGATAACATCTCCTCGCTTTAACTCTCTAAAACCATAAGGGGCCTTAACTACTAGAAGCTCTTTGCCCCCAAAAAGGTTATAGAACTCTTCAGTGTAAACTTGTCTTTCTTCACGGGTCATTTTACGGGCCTCCAAACATTCTTATATTCTAGTTTATTTCTCCGAATCAAGTCAAAGCCTTCTCGGACATAGTATTGCAGATACTTGGGGATATCGATCATTGCAACAATCATCCCAGAAGTGGTTATCCCACAGACATATTCATTGCCCCCATGTTTACG
>PWLM01000174.1 GCA_003560495.1 Bacillus sp. (in: firmicutes)
ATTTTTTTTCATTGTGTATGGCAAAGCGGAGCTGCCGGTTTGTTTTTGGATAGTTGTACACGTTCCGGATAATCCACTTTCCGTAAAGCTGATTATGCGAATAGACGGTGTATCCATTGCTGAAGCGGGTGAGCATTGCTTTTCCTTTCGTATCCACGCCGGTGACGACAGCACCCTGAAGAAGTTCTTCATACCCCTGCAGACGCTCGAGACCAAAATGGACTTCCAGTACATCCCTGTTCTTAACCGCTTTTTCCACCTCGTCGGCCGCTTTTCGTATTTCCGGTCCTTCCGGCATGCTTATTCCTCCTCTGCGCAGTTTCTAGACTGATAATATCGACCGCGGACAGGAAAAGCAACTGTTAGGCACCCATTAAAAGACGAAGTCCGCCGAAAACAGCGAGTGCGAGAATAATATAGTTAAACCAGTGCTGAGGGATTTTTTGAAGTGTTTTGATGCCAATAAATGTCCCGGCAAGAATGGCAGGGATCATCCAGGCGTTCAGCGTCAGCGTTTCTGCTGTAATCAGGCCGAGAGAAGCATACAGCGGCACCTTAATTACATTCACTGCAAGAAAAAACCAGGCGCCGGTTCCGATAAAAGCCTGCTTAGGGAGTCCTGCAGCGAGAAGGAAGATAGCCATCACGGGACCAGCGGCGTTCCCAACCATGGTGGAAAAGCCTGCGAGTGTACCGAGAATGACGGTAAAAAAAGCAGAACGGTTTTCCCGGGGGGCTCCGGGTGAACGAAACCTGCTCCAGACCTGCAGAAAGGCCATAGCTACAATAATGAGACCGAGGGAAATTTCGATCGGCCGGTTTACTTCAATAAAAAAAAGAAAGAAAAATCCAATAATAAGTCCTCCGCTCACCCAAGGAATCAGCCGGATTAAAGTCGGCCAGTCAGCACTTTTACGATAATAAAGTACGGCTACGATGTCTGCGGCAATAAGCATCGGGAGAACGATACCGATCGATTCCCGTACCGGGAAGACACCTGCCATTACCGCTACGACGAAAATACCGAGTGTCGGCAGCCCGGTTTTAGAAATGCCGATTAAAAAAGCACATCCGATGACAATAAGGAGACTGAATAAAGATAATTCCAAAAATAAGCCCACCTTTTTAAAAACTATGCTATGGAAAGCCGTTTGCTGTATATGTAAAAAAACTGTTTCAAGGCAATGAAAACAGTATATCACAGGATAAGGAGCATCCCTGATATTCAGCGTTCATCGAAGAGCGGTTTCCGTCTTCAGAGCATATATGTTTGAAATTTCCCAGGTGTGGAATAAATAACCTCATATATACTGAAATTAATATGCAGAGGAGGCGTATTATGGAAATAATGCTTAAAGTAAAATATTTTCCGGCAGCGTCGCTGGAGGAATTTGAAAATCTTTTTAAAGAAAAAGCAGAAGAGCAGGGCGGGTTTACAAATATCGAACGGATAGAATACAGTCCGGATAAAAAACGCACGGATATTACGACGGTCGATGAGGATGAGACGGAAAACACCGAATACGGGACACTGATTATTTCGCTGAGCGGAAGCTCAAAAATGAGTGAGCGTGACGTCGTACAGATATTCAACACGATGGAGGACTTTCATTCTCTCGAGGTAATCGGAAGTGAAACAAAGTAATGGCGGCAGTTAAAGCACCTGAACAGGGTGCTTTTTTAAATGTTTAAAAACTAAATAATTTAAAAGAGGGAAGAAACAAATTAGTAGTAAAGAGAACATTTGTTCTTATATAATGAAAGGTGTAGAATATAAAGAGAAAGGAGCGGCCTCTCATGAAAAATATTTTTCTCCGACATATGCAGACAGCGGAACCGCTGGAAGTAATATATATGGATGAGCACAGCCGGATTACTCAGCGGCAGGTAACGGTATACGAATGTGAAGGGAATTATATAAAAGTTTACTGCCACAGCCGAAAGAAAAAAAGAATTTTCCGTCTGGATCATATTCTTTCGGCCCAGCCGGTAAAGAAAGATAAAGCTGTTCACGATTAACCTTTAGAGCTTCATCGATGTTCGCTGCTGCCGGACCGGAAAATGACGAGGGGCAGTCATATAGAAAAAGCCGGGGTTCTGGAACGAGAGCTGAAACTAAAAGCGAGGGGTCCGTGATAAAAAAGTGGTCAGGACAAAGTATGTCCTGACCACGCAGAGTGCTTTACAAATGATGTTTCTTTTCAGCCTAATGACTTTCTGCAGTTCAAGTCTTTTTAATTTCTCTGGCAGGAGATCCGGCTACGACTGTCCGCGGGAGAACGTCTTTCGTAACGACAGAGCCTGAGGCAATAACGGCCCCTTCTCCGATGGTTACTCCAGGATTTATGACAGCTCTGCCCCCGATCCAGACATCGTTTTTGATAGTAACCGGAAGGGCGTATTCCAGGCCGGAAGACCGTTCCGTTGGATCAAGCGGGTGAAGCGGCGTGTATATGTGTACGCCGGGACCGAGAAGACAGTTGTCTCCGATGGTCACCGGAGCAGGATCGAGAATGGTGCAGTCAAAGTTTGCAAAGAAGTTATCGCCTACGTGTATATTTTCACCGTAGTCGACGCGGAAGTTTGATTCTACATAGACGTTCTCTCCAGTAGTGCCAAGCAGTTCCCGGAGCATTTCCGCCCGGTCGATTTCATGCTCTTCGTGCAGCTCATTCAGCTGCTTTACGATTCTTCTTGCAATATAGCGGTCTCTGCGGAGTTCTTCGTCCTGGGGATTATACATTTCACCGTTCAGCATTTTTTCTTTTTCAGTCATAATTGAACCTCCTTTATATCACTTTTCTAGCTTAGCAGACCTTCCTGCGTTAAGATACGAATTAGCACGCTTAAGGAGGGACGGACAGATGAAGCAGCTGTACGACTGGCTTGATCAGAATGAAAATAAACTGCGGGAAAGAGGCTTTTTTCACGACAGAGAAGGAACTTTTCCGACAGAAACCTTCGACGAACTGCGTGAGCAGGGGTTTACACGTTTTACTGTACCGGAGAAGTACGGCGGGATGGGAGCTTCATTAACGGAATTTCTTCAGATGCAGCAGCGGCTGGCAGCCGTGGACGGAGCAAGTGCTCTGTCGCTCGGGTGGCATAATGGACTCATTTATCATATTGCATCCTACGATCTGTGGGAAGGGGAGTTACCCGGATTTTTGTTTAAAGAAGCAGTCTCAGGAGCTTTATTTAATGCGGCGTCGACAGAACGTTCGTCAGGCAGTCCGACCCGCGGCGGAATGCCCGAAACGAAAGCTGTCCAAAAGGATGGCAGCTGGTTTGTAACCGGAAGGAAGACTTTTACGACGATGCTTCCTGTACTTGATTACGCTCAAGTTTCTGCAATGATAGAAGAAACAGGAGAACGTGCCTATTTTTTCGTTCCGCTGAATCTGCCGGGAATCCGCATGGAGGAAACGTGGAATTCCGCAGCGATGCGGAGTACGGGAAGCCACGATCTTGTGCTTCAAAATGTTAAAATACCCGGAGAAAACCGGATTCAAATGAAACCGCAGCCGGCTGAGCCCGGGACCGGATGGCTTCTTCATATTCCGGCGTGTTATCTTGGCATTGCGGAAGCGGCTTTTCACTACGCTGTGGATTTCAGTCTTACGTATTCTCCGAACAGTCTTGAAGGCACTATTTCCTCTGTTTCCCACGTCCGTCAGAAGATAGGAGAAATGTCTCTGCTTCTTAAAGAAAGTGAAGCAGTGCTGTACTACACGGCAGAAAAATGGGAAAAGGCATCAAAAGAGAAACGGGTGAATTCTGCCGGGGATCTGGCCGCAGCGAAGCATATTGTGATCAATAACGGGCTTCAAATCGTTGACCTTGCGATGCGTACCGCAGGAGCAAGAAGCCTGTCAGAGGATAATCCGCTTCAGCGGTACCACCGTGATATACGTGCGGGTCTTCATAACCCGCCGATGGACGATGCCGTCATTGAAAAACTCGCTTCAGACGTTCTCGGAAAATAACTGCTCAAGTCTGCTTTCCACTTGTTTTGATAACTGTATGAATACGTTAAAAACCCGTCCTCCGGAGTGTTCGGAGGACGGGTTTTTACGGCCGGGGAATTTAAAGGTTTTCGAAAAAGACGCGCAGGACGTCGGCTCCGCCGATCATTGTACCGATCGTACTGCCGATGTTTGTTAAGATGACTACAAGCAGAATGCGCGTTACTTTATTCTGCCAGAAGCCTTTCATCGTCTGCACATCATCGGAAATCATTTCAAGATCCCCTACTTTCGGACGCCGCATATAAGCCTGGACGAATCCGGCGAACCAGCCGGCTGCCATCAGAGGATTCAATGAACTCAACGGGGCGATCACAAATGCTGTAATAACAGTCAGAGGATGGCCGAGGGCGATAGCCGCACCGATTGCAGAAAACGACCCGTTCCATAAAAGCCAGCTGATTGTCTGTTCCAGTCCTGCAGAAGGGTTATTCATAAAGGTATAAGCGATCACAGAGATAATTAGAATAGGAATCATCCAGCCGATAATCTTTGGAAGTTTTGACTTCGGCGGCGTTTCCATCAGTTTATCCATATCCTGTTCATGATTGATTTCTTCGAGAATACCCGGCACGTGAGCTGCTCCTAGAACAGCGACGATCTTTTCTCCGGGAGCGTCTTTAATTTTCTGAGCAAGAAACTGGTCCCGCTCGTCGATCAGCGGCTTTTTCAGCCTTGGAAAAGCCTTTGAAAATTCATGCATGGCTGCATTCAGCGTATCCTGCTGTTTCATTTTTTCCATTTCCTGCTCGGAGATCTTTTCCTGGACGAGTATGCTTCCGAAAATGGAAGTGATGAGCTTTGCTTTTCCGGAAAGACCGAGATTTCCCCAAATTCGGGAAAAGGTTGTCTGGATGTGACGGTCAGCAAGCACTAGCTCCGCATCGTTTTCTTCTGCGGACTGGATGCCCTGTATCATTTCCATGCCGGGTTTAATGCCAAATTGTTTGGCAATTCTGTTCTGAAAAGAAGAAATTGCAAGATTCATAAACAGAAGTGTCGTCTTTTTCTCCCGGATCACCTTGAAAATGTCCATCTTCTTCCAGTTTTCGTGATCCATCACCGAAGCATAACGTTGTTCGTCAAGCTCTACACAGACAGTGTCGGGTTGTTCCCGGTCAATCACTTCTTTCACCTGTTCGGCACTTTGTTTAGATACGTGGGCGGTGCCGATCAAAATAATTTCTTTACCATTTATCTGCAGACGCGTAATATTTTCTTCGCTCATGCGTGATTGGTCCCTCATTTCCTGAAGCATGCTTCTTTCATAATACTGCATGAAGCAGCCGGATTTTTCAACAGCTGATCTTATCATATCAAAAGTCAGTACTCATGCGCACGACAAAAGGAAAGAAGACAGTTTTTTGTGCAGCTAAGAAAGGATGTCACTGCTATTTTAACGAATGCGTCGGATATACTATTTGGTTCTTCCACTGCCCGTCTCCATGTTTTTGCCCATGCCGGAAAGTTGTTCTTTGTCTGTCCGAAGGAATCAAAAGAGCAGAGGAACTCTATAGGTTTTCATTTCAAAACATGCTAAAATAAGAAGCAGATGAAGCAAAGGGGCGGAAGAAAATGAAGCTTTGGATGCGCAGACTGACTATAATCATGATGAGTATTATAACGCTCGGAGCCTACATACCTCCGCTGGACTGGAATGACGACAGCGGGGCAGAGCTTCCGGATAGAGAGGAAAATCCGGCGGGTGGTGCGTTTGACAGCATCGCCGACAGTTCAATAGAAGAAATTGACGAAGAAATAGAGGACCTCTGGTCGCTGGATGAATATATTGACGATATGACTGCTCAGGCAAGAGAGCAGATGATGACGAAGCTCGGTCCTAAAATTTTAAGCCGTGTGGAAGAGGACATTACAGAAGATATTCTGCCGCAGATGGAGGAAGTCATATCCTCGATCTATGAACAGTCCGGGGAAGAAGCAGTACCTAACTTATCCATAACAGAACAGCCTGCAGGAGGCTATGGAGAACGGATTTTCCATATATATGATGAAGAAGCTGCCACGGATGTAGTCCGTTTTCATGTACGCAGGGATATGAAGCCGAAACAGGGATATTACTTTAATTTTCACTATCATCTGAAAGACGATGGCTTTGAAGAGCATCATGAGCTGGGGGATATTTACTGGGACAAGAACACCCCGCCTAAATGGATGACCCATTAACTTTTTGTCCTGTCAGGATAGCCTCGATGACAAAACTTGTCATGGATGCTCAGTTTGTTGATTAAGTCTTGATTTCAGAATCACTATTCTTCTGAACGTACAGCTTTTTCCTGCACTCCCGAGCCTGCCGTGGGGCTCGTCATCAGCTGTTTGCCCTGCCGGCTTTAAAAAGGATCTTCTGACTTCGCTCATTCTGTAGTGCCCGCCGGACGTTCCGGAGGAAAAAGCTTCTCCTGAATGGAAGACAAGGGCGTGATCAACACGTTTTGTAGAAGGGAGCACTTCTTTTTATTTTCCTGCTGGAGCTGCAGCAGGTGACTCCGGGGCGAATAAGGACGAGCAGAAGATCCGTTTAGGAAGAAATCAGCTGAAGCCGGCCTGCCCGGAAAGCATCCTGCGGAGGGGGAAAGCAGGGAAATGTCTACGCCTGTATAAAAAATATTTTGTAAACAGCCTGAGCCTCTATGACAGAACTTGTCATAAAGGCTTTTTTTGTTAGTCTGATTCGTAAGTGAAGAATTTTTTGAAAGGAACTGCTCGATTTCGTCAAGCGTATTTCTTTGATAAAATTACGCCGCGCTCTGTCTTATTTTTATTTGCGAGGAGAAAATACTTTTGCTGAATGAAGAGTTTACAAAGTGAGAGACAAAGCCGTGGCAGCATTTCGGGAAGGCTGCGAAAGACGCGCAGCTCATTCCGGACGGACAGCAGTGAAAAAACGAAAATGACATAAATCTTCACAAAAACTCCAAAAAATTTTACGGAGGAGCTGCAGTTTTGAGCGCGGCGGGTGTGTCATGGATAGAAATGATTTATAATGGAAAGATAGTTTACGGGAAAGGGGACCAGCCTGTATGACAGCGAAAGAAAGATTGAAGGAGCTCTCGAAGCAGAATAAAAAGTCCAGATATCTGCTGATGCTCATTTCAACAGCAGTCGGCCTGACGATTGTGGCGCAGGCTTATTTTATTGTTGCTGTCGTGGATCAGATTTTCCTGCAGGGAGCGTCTGTTTCCGATATATACGTAGAGCTTGCCGGTGTGATGGGAGCACTTGGGCTGCGTGCTGCACTGCAATATGTGAATAATCGAACAGGTGAGAAAATGGCAGCGGAAGTAAAGCAGGAATTTCGGCGGAAGCTGCTGAGAAAATACACCGAAAACCCGGTACAGGCCTCTGCAGAAGGAAGAGCTGGATCCAAAGTCAGTGTGATGCTGGATGCCGTGGACGAACTGGATGCTTATTTCAGCCACTATTATGTAGTGATGATGCAGTCTTCGCTCGTACCGCTCATTCTGCTCGGAGCCGTTTTTTACATGAACTGGGTCTCCGGACTGATTCTTTTAATCACAGCACCTTTTATACCAATTATGATGATAGTCATCGGAAGAAACACACAGAAAAAATCGGAAGAACAGATGGAAAAGCTGAACGCATTTTCAGGTAAGTTTCTTGATATTCTACAGGGACTGTCGACGCTGAAACTGTTCGGCCGTGCGCGGAAGCAGGAGATTGAAATTGAAAAAAGCAGCCTGAACTACCGGGATGCCACGATGAGCGTGCTTAAAATTGCTTTTCTGTCTTCATTGATGCTTGAATTCATTTCCATGCTTAGTGTTTCCATAGTGGCTCTTGAAGTCGGCCTCCGCCTGATTATTTACGATCAGCTGTCGTTTTTCACTGCTTTCTTCGTGTTAATTCTCGCTCCGGAGTTTTTTGCATCCCTTAAGGAAATGGGAAGTGCTTTTCATTCCGGACGCGGAAGTATGGCAGCCGCCGATCGGATCTACGCAGAGCTGGATAAAGAAGAACAGCCGGTCAAATGGGGGAAGAAAGAAGCACCGCCGGTTCCTTCTGTGACCTTCAGAGGAACTCATTTTCAATATGAGACGGACCGTTTTGCACTCGGCCCGCTCGACGCCCATCTGGAGGCAGGCTCTCATACGGCCGTAATCGGGCGGAGCGGATCGGGAAAATCGACGCTGCTGCAGCTCATTTCCGGGCTTATGCCGGCGGAGGGAGAAATACTTGTGAACGGCACTCCAATGACAGAGATTGGAGAAGCTTCCTGGTATGAAAAGCTCGCTTACGTTACTCAAAAACCGTATCTTTTTTCCGGGACCCTCAGAGAAAACGTTGTACTCGGAAAGCCGGACGTTTCGGAAGAGGAGCTGGAAACAGCGGTGGAAAAAGCGGGCTTAAAAGAAGTTGCGGCCGCTCTCCCGAATGGACTGGAGACGATGGTCGGAGAAGGTGGAAGAGGACTTTCCGGTGGTGAAAAACAGCGTGTGGCACTGGCACGTGCTTTTATTAAAAAGCCGGGGTTTCTATTGTTTGATGAACCAACGACCGGACTCGATGTAAAAACAGAGCAGCTGCTGCAGCAGGGGATGAAGGAGCTCTCGGAAAATGCGACAGTGCTGACCGTGGCTCACCGGCTGCATACTATCCGGGAAGCCGACCAGATTCTGCTCTTGGAAAACGGCAGAATAGCGGCTGCAGGAACTCACGGGCAGCTGCTGGAAAAAAACGAATCATACCGGAATATGGTACAGGTTCAGCAGGGGGTGAAAGCGTGAAGCAGATTCGTTCGCTCGTTCTCCAGGAAAAAAGAGATGTATTTTTGTCGGTTATGTTCGGTTTTCTTGCCGGCATGGGGGCGGTGGCTCTTTTTGCCAACAGCGGGTATCTTATTTCCAAAGCGGCGGTTACGCCGGCGTTGGCTGTACTGACTGTCACGATTGCCCTGCTGAAACTTTTCAGCTTTACACGGGCTCTCAGCCGTTACGGGGAAAGGCTGTATTCCCACCGGGCCACATTTACGATGCTCAGTAATGTCAGAACACATTTCTTTAAGAAATTGGAACCGATGGCTCCGAGGATTTCCCAAAGATTCCGGAGTGGAGATCTTCTATCCCGGATTGTCGGGGATGTTGAAAGTCTTCAGGATTACTTTTTGCGTGTGTTTTATCCGCCGGTCGTTATGCTGACCGTTTTTACAGCAACGATTGCAGTTACCATATATTTTTCTCCAGTGACGGCAGGTATTCTTGCCGCCGGACTGCTCGTTACAGGATGGCTGATCCCTTCATGGTACGCCATCCGGCAGCGTAAAAACGCGGCGGATGTCCGTGAAGCAAGGGGGAAAGTTTCCACGGAAGCAGCAGAATTTCTTTATGGGTTTCAGGATTTAAAGCTCCATCAGCGGCTCGGGCATAAAGAAGAAGAACTGCTGCTGCAGTCTGAGCGCTACGTTTCGCAGCAGGCGGAAGCTTCCCGCCGCCGCCTGGCAAGCAGAACGTGGAATCAGACCGCAGCTTTTGCAGTTTCCTGGCTCGTTCTCGCTTCCGGAGCAGCTTTGACTGCAGCAGGGCAGCTTGACGGAGTATTTCTCGCGATGCTCGTTATGATCAGTCTGACAGTATTTGAAAATGCTGTGCCGATGGCCGCCTATCCTTCCTACGCGCATGAGAGCCGGCAGGCAGCCGGCAGGCTGGATGAAGTAATGGCAGATGAAGCGTCTAAAATTCCCGAAAAAGAAGAAAAGCACCCGTTTCCGGAAACGGTTCCGGAGATTGAATTTAATAACGTCACCTTTACTTTCCCGGACGAAAACAGACCGGCGCTTAAGGATGTGAGTTTTCACCTTCCGGAAGGAACGGCGGCAGCGGTTGTAGGAGCCAGTGGTTCAGGGAAATCGACTCTTCTGCAGCTTCTTCTCGGCATATATATTCCGGAAGCAGGAGAGGTGAAATTCAACGGCCTTTCGACAAGAAAGCTGGATGAAAAAGATATTTGGAAGCACACAAATGCAGTGCTCCAGGATCAGCATTTTTTCTATGGTACAGTGAGAGAAAACCTCCAGATTGCTGATGAAACAGCTTCAGACGAAAAGCTGGCGGAAGTACTGGAGCGCGTAGAACTTCCTTACCTCAGTCTGGATCTGGAACTTCGTGAGAAAGCTTCGGATTTATCCGGTGGGGAAAAACAGCGCCTCGGCCTGAGCAGGGCACTGCTGCGGGATACACAGGTCTGGCTGCTGGATGAACCGACATCGTCTGTAGATGCGTCGACAGAACAGCATGTACTCGAGGAAATATACCAAAGCTCTTCACGAAAAACGCTCCTTCACGTAAGCCATAGGCTGCAGGGACTGGAAGACATGGATCAAATTCTCGTGATGGAAAACGGAAGGCTGGCAGAACAGGGCACCTACAGTGAATTAATGAAAAAGCAAGGTGTCTTCTACAAAATGAAACAGACGGAAGCTGAATTGTTTATGACAGGATAGAGACAGCTGATTTCGTGCAAAGAGCAGAAGGAGTGGGTGAAATGCTGGACGAAAGCACGTATTTGAAAAGTGACGCAGCTGCTCTTGCTGCAATGATCAAAAATAAAGAGGTTACAGCTGAGGACGTTTTTGCTGCATTTAAGAAGCGGCTGGAAAAGGTGAATCCATCAGTCAACGCCGTTGTAAGAACACGTTTCGATAAAGCGGAAACAGAAGGATGGCCAAAAACGGGGGTGTTCGCAGGAGTCCCTTTTGTTACGAAAGACGCTTCGCAGGCAGTGGAAGGAGAATTACTGACAGCGGGATCCCGCCTGCTGAACAGCAGGGCACCCCGGGATGCTCATTTAACCACCGCTTTTCGAAAAGCGGGTCTGCGTATCGGCGGTCAGTCGAATACGCCGGAATTCGGCCTGAAAAATATTACCGAACCTCAGAGATGGGGAGTTACCCGTAACCCCCACGAAACAACCTGCAGTGCCGGCGGCTCCAGCGGGGGAGCCGCAGCGGCCGTAGCAGCAGGAATCGTTCCTGTCGCCGGAGCAGGTGACGGAGGAGGATCGATACGAATTCCGGCTTCTTTCACTGGGATTTTCGGTCTCAAACCGACACGGGGAAGAACACCTGTCGGTCCGGGAAGCGGCAGGAAATGGCAGGGGGCAGCGGTGGACTTCGCAGTGAGCCGTACAGTGCGTGACAGTGCCCTTCTTCTTAAAGAGGTGCAGTCATATCAGGTGGAAGCAGCTTTCCAGACGCCTCTCATCAGCCAATCAGCATTTGACCTTATCGGCCGCCCGTTTAACTATAAGCTGAAAATAGCTTTTTCGACGGCTTCTCCTGTGGGGACTCCGGTATCGGAAGAAGCCGTGTCCGCTGTAAAGGAAACAGCTCTCTGGCTGGAAAAAGCGGGTCACGCAGTGGAAGAAGACTCTCCAAAACTGGACGGAGTTTCATTGATGGAGCAGTATTATTTAATGAACAGCGGAGAAATGGCAGCAGTTATTCAGCAGCTGGAGGAAGCATTCGGCCGGAAAATTACGGATGAGGAACTTGAACTGGAATCCTGGATGCTTAAAGAAGCAGGGAAGAATGTGTCTGCTGCCTCGTATTCCCGCAGTCTTCAGTCATGGGACACAGCTTCTGCTGTTATACACAATTTCCATGAAAAATACGATATTTACCTGACACCGGCAGCTGCCTGGCAGGCTCCCAAAGCCGGAGAACTGACGCCGGATAAGAAAAGGGAGAATACGTACCGGGAAGCAATGAAGAGCGGCAGCAACAGTCAGCAGCTCATTTACGATATGTTTCTTCCGAGTCTTGTATATACACCGTTTACACAGTCGGCAAATTTAACGGGCCAGCCGGCCGTGTCGATGCCGCTGGGTGTAACTGAAAGCGGAATGCCTCTCGGCGTTCAGGCATCTGCTGCCAAAGGAGAGGAAATACTCCTTCTCCGGCTCGCTGCCATGCTGGAAAATACACCTCTCTGGAAACAGCAGGGGCCGGTTACTCCGGAAAACATCCGCTGACCTTAACGAAACCTGTTATAATTTTCTTTCAGCCTGTTATTTAATAATACGAACCTTCTTCAAAAGGAGTGCCATGATTTATGTATGAACCGGTATTTATTATTTTAACTTCTGTGATTATCGTGCTTATTCTCGGTGTTTCCTACCTGCTTTACCGTCACAGGTTAAAAGGAAAAAACTGAAAAGCAGCTAAGTACTCCAAATACTTATATCAACACGGAGCCGTAACAGAGCCTCCCATTACGAAAAGACCTGTCCGGACAGCCGGACAGGTCTTTTCGTTTGTTAATAGCACTTTTCTGCTTTGAAGAAGGTGGTTTTATTAAGTGTTCCAGAGTGGAGCGGGCTTTTACTAACAGAAGGTATCCCGTGATTTCGGGACCGAAAGCCCGAACAGCGGTCGTATATAAAGTGCTGCAAATGTTCCGAGCAGCGCCATAACGGCCCACAAGTATCCATGAAGGCTGAAAGAAGCAATGCCGCCGAAATAAGCGCCGATGTTACAGCCGTATGCAAGACGGGCACCGTAGCCCATAGCAAGGCCTCCGATAACAGCCGCTGTTACGTGCTTTCCTTTTAATGGAGAAAATTTAAACAGTCCTCCTGCCGCGGAAGCAAGGAAAGCTCCGATAATAACACCGAAATTAAGGATCGTCGTTGTATCGGAAAAAATGGATGCTTCCAGCATGGCAGCATTTTCTCCCTGCCAGTAACCCCAGCTTGCAACATCAATTCCGACAGTTTCTGCGGCTTTGGACCCCCAGAGAGTAAAGGCGGAAGTAACGCCCCACGGCTGGCCGCGAGTCATTAAAGTCAAAGCATTCAGCACAGCGAGTACGATGGCAGCTGCGAACAGCGGCCAGGAACCACGAAGAATTCGTTTCCAGCCGGAAGTTGTTGGAACAGGTGCCATTTTTGGCGCGCGGCGTTTTTTCTCTACAACGAGTGTAATCCACGCAATCAGGCCGAAAAGAACGATAGAAATCAGCCACGCGCCCCCGTAGCCGAGCCCCGTGGTTTCCGCGAGGGAAACCGGCTGACCGTTCGGCATATCTTCGGTCCAGAATGGAAGATGAGCAGCGCCGATCACAGAACCTACAATAAAGAAAAGCAGTGTAATAAACATGACGGTTCTTCCTCCGCCGACGGCAAAAAGTGTACCTGAGGCACAACCGCCTCCGAGCTGCATCCCGATACCAAAAATAAAGGCACCGACGATGACGCTCGTTCCAATAGGCGATACATAACCACTGGCGCCGGTGCCGAAAAAGGAAATGCCGAATGCAAGAATCGGAGCAAACAGCGTAACAGCCGCAGCGAGCATGACCATATGGGAACGGATCGCCTGACCGTTACCGACAGCCATGAACCTCCGGAAAGCGGAAGTAAAGCCGAACCGCGCATGAAATAAAGTGTAGCCGAGAAGGAGACCGATAAGCAGCAGAAGCGGCTGTACCGGTTCCTGAGTAAGAAGCAGGAAGACGGCAAGGGCAGCAGTCACAATAAGACCGCCTCCAATCAGCTTCATTTGGGGTGGATTCAGGGAGACAGTAGATCTTTTTTCCACATCCTCCTGAGCCCCTGTGGAATGAACGTACGTTGTCGACATGTATTGAAAACCTCCTAAACAAAGTGAAAAAATCGGAATTAAGCGTATTTTACTGCCGGTAATATAGTTTGTCAAACAGAAGGCTGAGTGCAGAAACTGCCCGGCCTGAAGGAACTGTCACAGCGCGTTTCAGGCGTATGAGAGAAGGGTAAAGTAAAAGTAGGTCGTAATCGGGACGGAGGTGCTGGAGATGAATAAGCAGGTCGTTGCTGTATTGAAAGATCCGGACAAAAAAGACGGAGTCTACCGGGAACTGGAATTAAAAGGTGTGTCCGAGGAGAATATTGAACTGATTCATAAAGATGACAAAGAAGCGTCTCCGTTCAGCGGGTATTTTGAACAGGGGGATTACGTAGTCGTTGTGGAGTCGGATAAAGAAATCGGTCATATTCCGGTGGAAGATGAAGACTTAATTGATGAACACCGGACTCCGAAAGGCCATCACCATATGCCTCATCACCAAATGAAGCAGGGTCTGTAAAAACGGAGGGGAAGAGACTGAACAATTCTTTTTACTTTCCTGCTGAAGCTGCAGCAGGTGACTCCGGGGCGATTAAGGACGAGCAGAAGATCCATTTCTTCCGAGCAGTGGGAGGAAGAAATTAGCTGAAGCCGGCCCGCCCGGAAAGCGTCCTGCGGAGGCGAAAGCAGGGAAATGTCTACGCATGTATAAAAAATACTTTATAAACAGCTTGGAGCGCCCGGATAAAAAAATCCGGGCGCTTTTTTGATGTTCTGAAATCAGCCGGACAGCGATATTTCCCTTCAATCATGATAAAATAGAAGGTGGAACATTATAAGTACCAGTATTCAGCCAGAGGGGGCTTATCATGCGGGGAAAAAAAGAGCAGCCGGCAGTTAAACAGCCGTTAATATACGAACTGATTGAGAATGTGGAAAAAGTAGTAGTAGGCAAACGCCGGGAAATTGAGCTTAGTCTTATTGCGATTTTATCCGGAGGACACGTTCTGCTTGAGGATGTTCCGGGCGTCGGTAAGACGATGATGGTAAGGGCGATTGCCCGTTCTCTTGGAGCAGATTTCAAAAGGATTCAATTTACCCCGGATCTGCTTCCGTCCGATGTGACAGGAGTTTCTGTCTTCAACCAAAAAACGATGGAATTTCATTTTCGTCCTGGTCCGGTTATGGCCAATATCGTTCTGGCGGACGAAATCAACCGGACGTCACCGAAAACCCAGGCAGCGCTGCTCGAAGCTCTCGAAGAAGGCAGTGTAACGACAGATGGGGAAACAAGAGAGCTTCAGAAGCCGTTTTTTGTCATGGCGACTCAGAACCCAATAGAGTACGGTGGGACCTACCCGCTGCCGGAAGCACAGCTTGACCGTTTTTTATTTAAATTCCGAATCGGCTACCCGACAAAAAACGAGGAAATGGAAGTTTTGAACCGCGCAGAAAAAGAACCACCGATAGAATCACTTCAGCCGGTGCTTGCGCTGGAAAAACTGCTGCAGATGCAGTCAGACGTTAAAAATGTTTTCGCCGGCCGTCAAGTAAAAGAATATATTATAAGTATCGTCAATGCGACACGGCAGCACCACGCTGTGTATCTCGGAGCGAGTCCCAGAGCATCGATTGCTCTGATGAAGGCAGGACAGGCCTATTCATTCATGCAGGAAAGAGACTACGTAATTCCGGATGATATTAAGTATCTGGCACCTTTTGTTTTGCAGCACCGGCTGATGCTCAATTCTGATGCCAAGCTTTCCGATCTGACTACAGAACGGATTATCCGTGATATTCTGGAACAGGTTCACGTGCCGGCTGGGAACGAGCAGGCGCAATGAAAGTAATCTGGTCATGGACGAAGAGAGTTGCCAAGGTGACGGCTGCGGCAGGAATTATTGCCGGTCTCTTCAGCTATGCGATGTTTCAGGGGAACTTTGTCAGCTGGTTTTTATTTTACAGTGTAATGACGATGACACTTCTCATGCTGCTCTATGCTTTAATTCCTCTCGGGCGCTTTCATGTGGAAAGACGTTCCGGAGAAGGGGCTCTTCCATCGGGAGCAGAGCTTACAACGGAAATCCGGATAGAACGAAAGTGGCTTTTTCCTTTTCTTTATCTCGCCGTAGAGGATGTGACGGAGGAAAAACTGACGAAACAGCTTCCTTATGAGGCTTCCCGGATGATTTTTTATCCCACTACGAGAAAAGAGCTCGTGTACCGGTATACGATTCCCCATTTGAAAAGAGGGAAATACCATTTTTACGGAGTCAAATTATCTACGAGTGATATGTTCGGATTTATTCATAAAGAAAAATTTGTATCTATACCTTCTGAGCTGCTAGTTTATCCGAAATATCATGAGATTGATCAGTGGAGTGCCTATGAAAAGCAGGATGAAGAAGCTTCCCTCTCTTTTAAGGATTATCTGGAGGATCAGACATCTCTTTCAGGAGCAAGAGAGTATGTGCCTGGGGACAAAATGACAAGTATGGACTGGAAGGCTTCTGCGAGAGCCGGACGTCTCATGACGAAGGAATTTGAAGATTACGCTGGTCAGAATTTTCTCGTCGTCCTGAATAATCGTATGCCAGGGTCTTCCTTTGCCGCTTCCGATGCCTATGAGAAAGGTATTGAATTAGTTGCTTCCATACTGATGTTTGCTTCAAAAGAACATCTGCAGATGGGTTTTATATCGTGCGGCTCGGGTGTGAAACGTTTTCCTTCAGGAGCCGGGGGAGGAAATCAGAAAGCTGTCATTACTTATCTGGCACAGACGGCTCCGGCGGGTACAGGGTCTTTTTCCAGCGAAATAAAGCAGTGCGAAGCCGACCTTCCTTCAGGAGTGACACTCGTCTTTGTATCGCTTGAATTGACAGATGAAATTATGGAGCGGATCAAAGTGCTGCTTTCCCGGAAGATACGTATTTTCTTTGCCCTCATGGATAAAGGTAAAGAAGTGGACGCCTGGGAGCACAAAAGGCTGAAGGAGCTCCGCAGAGCCGGAGCAGAGGCGTATTTAATCAGTGAAGGGAAATGGTCCAAGGATATTTTTATGAATAAGGGTGGTTAAGTGAAACATTTCCAGTTGAAATCAATGGCCTCCGTTACACATTTGTTAATATATATTCTGGCTTTTTTACTAATATGGGAATGGCTCCGGCCGGTTCCAGCCGTAACGAATACGGGCCAGATTGAAATTTTTGTGTGGTTTACATTGTCGAGCGCCGTACTGATTTATCTCCGGTTTCCTTTTTACATTACAATGCCTGCTTTATTTGCAGGAAGTTTGTATGGACTGCACAGAATCTTTATGGAAGGGCCCTTCCTGAGCGGAGAAGGTGCAGGAACACTTCTGCGCACTTTTGCCGCTGAGTTTACAATGAATACCGGGATGATACTTAATGGGAATTTCGCAGCGCTGACGGATTTTTTCCGGACTTTTCTGTTGTTTACGCTGCTGGCTCTCGTATGTTATCTGCTTTACTACTGGGTATTATATACGAGAAGAGTATTCTTTTTTCTTATCTGTACCGTGGCGTATATCACCATTCTCGATACGTTTACAGTCGTTGATGCTTCCCAGGCTGTTATTCGTATTGTTATTATCGGCTTTTTTATACTGGCGCTGCTTCACATGCTTAATGTGCAGGATGAGGAGCGGGCGATCGGCCGGAGACCCGGTTCGTTTATTTCCCCGGCCTGGATGTATACACTCGTTACGATGGCCGGGGCTGCAGTTGTGGCCGGAATATTACTTCCGAAGCCTGAACCTCAGTGGGAGGACCCGGTCCCCTTTATGCGGGAAATTGCCGGAATTGAAGGTCCGGGCGGGGGTGCCCAGGCAAGCAGGATCGGTTATGGAGTGAACGACGAACGTCTCGGCGGTGGATTTGAAAAAGAGGAAGGAACTGCTTTCCGTGCAGCGGCAGACGGTGAAAAGTACTGGCGCGGGGAGTCGAAGGATGTGTATACCGGTCACGGATGGACATCTGATCCGACGTACGTAGAATCGGAGCAGATTTTTGGGAGCGGTATCGATTACCGGATGTTTGAAGAAGGAGCAGAACTGGAAGAAGGGGAGACATCTATTGAGATGGATGAAGCAGCGGACTTCGAGCTGATTTTCTACCCCGGTCAGCCTGTAGATGTCCAGAATACAGCAGCAGAGGCTGGAGGGAATACAGTACAGGAAAACGAAATCCAGTTTTACACCGATGCAGAAGGCGGACGCATTCAGGCAGAATCAGGTAATGCAGAAAGTGTCCGGCTCGGCAGCTATGATCTTACTTACGAGGAACCTGTCTTTCCGATGGAGGAGCTGCGGAACAGTTCCGAAGAGGACCCGGAGGATATTCAGGAATATTATCTGCAGCTTCCGGAAGAGCTTCCCGAGCGGGTAACGGTACTTGCAGAAGAAATAGCGGAGGAGCATGATTCCCGCTATGAAACGGCGTCTGCAGTAGAAGCTTATTTTTCCGATAATGATTTTGAATACGAAACAGAAAACGTAGCAGTCCCGGAAGACGGAGAAGACTACGTTGATCAGTTTTTATTTGAAACACAGGAAGGCTATTGTGATAATTTTTCTACATCCATGGTCGTTATGCTGCGGTCGCTTGATATTCCCGCCCGCTGGGTGAAAGGCTTTACAGCTGGAGAAGAAATAGAAGAATTGGAAGACGGAAGGAACCTTTACGAAATCGCCAACGCGAATGCTCATTCGTGGGTGGAAGTATATTTTCCGGAAGTGGGATGGGTACCGTTTGAACCAACGAGAGGCTTTACAAACTATGCGGATTTTGAAGAACCGGAGAGTGACCCGGGCATTGATCTGGGAGAAGATAATTCCGGGGAGGCTCCAAACATCCCCGAGCCGGAAGGCGGAGTGGATGACCTCCTGGAAGAAGGAGGGGAGCAGGAAGGAACAGATGAAGACCCGGACGAAGGAACGGCTGTTTTCACACTGAAAAACCTGCTTATTTCCATACCGCTCATTATTGGAGTAATGATTCTCTACCAGAAGCAGAGCAGACTGCAGAATAAGTTTTTCTTTTACCGGTACAGACTTTCCGGAAAAAGTGCTTCTTTCAGCAGTGCATACCAGCGTCTGCTGTGGATGCTCGCAAACGAAGGTCTTCCGCGGGCAGAAGGGGAAACACTCCGGGAATATTCCAGGCGTGTCGATCTCGCACTCAGCTCCCGGG
The DNA here is from genome assembly GCA_003560495.1 of Bacillus sp. (in: firmicutes). Classification (GTDB taxonomy): domain Bacteria; phylum Bacillota; class Bacilli; order Bacillales; family Salisediminibacteriaceae; genus Alkalicoccus. Next base: position 18,810 of record PWLM01000174.1, read on the forward strand.
CGATGACCAAGCTGACGTCCTCTTATGAAAAGGTTTATTACGGAGGCCGGACGCCGGAAGGTGAATGGGAGAAACGAAAAAAAGACTGGGAGGAAATAGTCAGACTACTGCAGGCTTGACCTTCAGAAAAGCTGCTGATACAATAATGCAGTATTTAAAACAAAATGAGCACTTCATATATACTTGAGAATACGGCTCAAGAGTTTCTACCGGACCACCTTAAATGGTCTGACTATGAAGGTGGTTTTTCTCAGATAATTCAGCTGGAAATTCTGCCTTCGTATTTTTTTATTCGGAGTCAGCGTTCCAGCTTTTTTTGTACCCCTTCTCCGGAAGGGAAGAAAGGAGATAGAAATAATGATAGAAATTAATGAAAAAGTGATCGTACTGGATTTCGGTGGGCAGTATAACCAGCTTATCGCCCGCCGTATCCGGGACCTCGGGGTATTCAGTGAGCTCGTAACCCACAAAATAACAGCTGCTGAAATTAAAGAAATGAATCCTAAAGGAATTATTTTCTCCGGAGGGCCAGGAAGTGTTTATGGAGAAGGGGCACCGCAGTGCGATCCGGAAATATTCGACCTTGATATTCCGGTGCTCGGTATCTGCTATGGTATGCAGCTGATGACACACCATTTTAACGGAAAGGTCGAAGCGTCGAATCACCGGGAATACGGTAAAGCTACGATCGACGTTCAGCAGGAATCTCCGCTGTTTAAAGAACTGCCTGCCCAGCAGTCAGTGTGGATGAGCCATGGTGACCTTGTGCAGGCACCGCCGGAAGGTTTTCAGACAGATGCTACAAACGTTTCGTGTCCTGTAGCTGCGATGAGCAGCGAAAGCCGCTCTCTTTATGGAGTGCAGTTTCACCCGGAAGTAAGAAATACAGAGTATGGGACGGACATGCTTCATAATTTTGTTTACGAAATCTGTCAATGCGAAGGAAACTGGACGATGGAAAACTATATTGACATGGAAGTGGATAAAATCCGTGAAAATGTCGGAGACCGAAAAGTCCTCTGCGCACTGAGCGGAGGAGTTGATTCCTCTGTAGTTGCCGCACTTGTTCATAAAGCGATCGGTGATCAGCTGATCTGTATGTTTATTGACCACGGACTTCTTCGTAAAGGAGAAGCAGACAGCGTCATGAAAACGTTTGGCGAAGGCTTCGATATGAACCTTGTAAAAATCGATGCACAGGAACGTTTTCTTTCCAAGCTGTCGGGAGTGAGCGATCCGGAGCAGAAGCGTAAAATTATCGGAAATGAATTTATTTACTTGTTTGAGGAAGAAGCAGCAAAGCTGGAAGACGTCGACTTTCTTGCACAGGGTACGCTTTACACAGACATCATTGAAAGTGGAACGGATACGGCACAGACAATAAAGTCCCATCATAACGTCGGCGGTCTGCCGGAGGATATGAAGTTTGATCTGATCGAGCCTCTGAACACACTATTTAAGGATGAAGTCCGTAAAGTAGGTACAGAGCTCGGTCTTCCGGAAGATATCGTCTGGCGCCAGCCTTTCCCGGGGCCGGGACTTGGTATTCGTGTTCTGGGCGAAATTACGGAAGAAAAGCTGGAAATTGTGCGGGAGTCCGACCACGTTCTCCGGGACGAGATCAAAAAAGCCGGACTCGACCGGGAAATCTGGCAGTACTTTACCGCTCTTCCCGATATGCGGAGTGTAGGTGTTATGGGAGATGAACGGACGTATGACTACACGGTAGGAGTGCGTGCCGTAACATCGGTGGATGGTATGACGTCCGACTGGGCACGTATCCCTTATGACGTACTGGAGAAAATTTCTACACGGATCGTTAACGAAGTAAAGCACGTGAACCGCGTCGTGTATGACATTACTTCCAAGCCGCCTTCCACCATTGAGTGGGAGTAAAACGGGAAGCCTCATTTAAATGACTGCAGACCCGCGTGAAGACGCTGGATTGTTTGCGCCGGGGCAGCATAATAAGCAGGTTGAAAGGGGCTGTCTCATTTATCCGGGGCAGCCCTCTTTCGGTATGTATAGATAAATTAGTTTCAAACTTCGAGGGTGCTTTTATTTTTATATAAAGAAAAACCGAAGCGTAAGCCGGCCTGTGGAAAGCGGAGTGTATCTCCAGTTATCAACAGCCAACACAGCTTTAATAATAAAGGTGGACAATTGGAATAATTTACGAATATGTAAACTTATTAACAATTAAATGTTCGTATTTAGGTTTGACACACGATCTTAACCCTGTTACTATATTGAAGTAATTTCATAAAGCCGAATGTTCGTATAAAGTCGGGAATACGGCCCGACAGTTTCTACCAGGCCACCTTAAATGGTCTGACTACGGATAGTGAGCTGCGGATATCCCGTAGACTCCATCTGCAGACCAGAGCTGATTCCCGTTTTCCTAACAGGACAGCTCTCTTTTTTATTCATAGGAGGTATACGAAACGGCTGCTATTTATTTGATGGAGGGATTAGAAGGATGGACCGCTATTTTCGTTTTGACGAGCTGGAAACAAACTACAACAGAGAAATACTTGGTGGACTGACGACATTTCTGGCGATGGCCTACATATTGTTTGTTAATCCGAATGTTCTTGCACCGACGGGGATGGATGAAGGAGCGGTATACGTAGCGACAGCACTCGCTGCGGCTATCGGAACCATTATAATGGGCGTTATTGCCCGCTATCCGATTGCTTTGGCTCCTGGTATGGGATTGAATGCGTTTTTCACTTATTCTGTCGTTATTGGCATGGGAATACCGTGGGAAACAGCACTTCTCGGTGTATTTATGTCGGGGATCATCTTTATCATTATTACACTGATCGGCGTAAGGGAGTTCATTATTAATGCAATCCCTGCAGAATTAAAAAATGCTGCCGGAGCGGGAATTGGACTTTTTATTGCTTTTATCGGTCTCCAGAATGCAGAAATCGTCGTTATGTCCGAAGCGACGCTTGTGGAAATCGGTAATCTCGGCGCTCCAAATACGCTCCTGGAAGTGGTCGGAGTGGTTATTACCGTTATCTTTATGAGCATGGGGTTAAAAGGCGGTATTTTTTATGGAATGGTACTGACCGCTTTTATAGGTATACTGACTGGAGTTATTCCGCGTCCTGACGCGATTGTCGGGTCGGTTCCGAGCCTGGCGCCAACTTTTGGAGCGGCTTTCACACCTTTTGCAGAGATGAGTCTCGGAGAAATTTTTACACTGCAGCTGATGATTGTCATTTTAACTTTCCTGTTCGTGGACTTTTTTGACACAGCAGGGACGCTCTATGCTGTGGCGCACCAGGCAGGATTTACGAAAGATAACAAGCTGCCGCGGGCACAGCGCGCCCTTCTGGCTGATTCTTCCGCAACCTCGATCGGGGCAATTCTCGGTACGTCAACGACTACTGCCTATATAGAATCGTCTTCCGGTATTGCTGCAGGGGCCCGAACCGGTTTTGCTTCCGTCGTTACAGGGATTTTGTTTTTGATCGCCCTTCTTTTTTCCCCTCTTCTCGCGGTCGTTACGGCTTCTGTAACAGCGCCTGCGCTTATTATTGTCGGAGTTTTGATGGCAGGGGCAATTTCAAATATCGACTGGAAAAAGTTCGAAGTTGCGGTACCGGCCTTTTTCACGATGATCGCCATGCCCCTTACTTACAGCATTGCAACAGGAATTGCTCTTGGGTTTATCATGTATCCTATTACAATGGTATTTAAAGGAAGATACAAAGAAGTACATCCAATTATGTATGTTTTGTTTGTTGTCTTTCTGCTTTATTTTATATATCTTGGAGAGTAAACTAAGCACCGGACGCATTTTACGTCCGGTGCTTTGAGGCTGGTTATAAAGTGTTTTTTATACATGCGTAGACATTTCCCTGCTTCCACCTCCGCAGGACGCTTTCCGGGCGGGCCGGCTTCAGCTAATTTCTTCCTCCCACTGCTCGGAAGAAATGGATCTTCTGCTCGTCCTTCATC
>PWLM01000066.1 GCA_003560495.1 Bacillus sp. (in: firmicutes)
ACTTTTCTGTCCGGGACGGCAGTCTTGTGACCGGGCAGAACCCGATGTCCAGCCAGAGTGCGGCTGACAAAGTCGTAGACGCTATTGAAGGACGAGATTCGTAAACCTTTGTTATAACGCCAAAAAACCTCCTGCCGGCCGGCGGGAGGTTTTTCAGGCTGTTTATAAAGTATTTTTTATACAGGCGTATACCTCTCTCTGCTTTCGCCTTCACAGGACGCTTTCCGGGCGGGCCGGCTTCAGCTAATTTCTTCCTCCCAAACGGATCTTCTGCTCGTCCTATCTCGCCTCGGAGTCGCCTGCTGCAGCTCCAGCAGGAAAATAAAAGAAGGTTTCTCTTCTAAATAACGTGTTGATTCCACCCTGTCTTCTATTCAGTAGAGGCTTTTTCCTCCGGAACGTCCGGCTGAGCGCAGGGGAAAGTTATACGCTCAGAAGCAAGACTTAATCAACACTCTGAGAGCTCTCCAGCAGCGGCTGGAGAGCTCATGATTTTAAATATGGTGTTTCATAAACGTTACCGATTCTTCGATAATTTTCTGCTGATCATGATCTAGAGTTGCGACGTGATAGCTGTTGTCCAGCTGTACCAAAGTTTTATCAGTGGAGGAAATCTGATCGTGTATAAGCTGGGAATTTTCCGGCGGTACCACGTGATCATCTTTCGAAACGAAAAGAAGTATGGGACATTCCACGCGGGGCAGGTCCAACTTAACTTTTTTCATCAAGTCAAGCAGCTGTCCAACAGAGGCAGTCGGTGTTTTTTCGTAGGCAAGCTCTGTCACGTCCGGTTTTTTAATGTCAGATCCGATCGGATCGATAAACCGCTCCTCCATATGACGCACCGGCTCCATCGCAGACACATCAACGGCAGCATTGATTGTAATGACACCGTTAATTTCCGGATGATGTTCTGCCATATAAAGCGCCAGCGTGCCACCCATGGACAGGCCGACGACAAAAATATACTCGCAGCGCTCTTTAAGCCACGTATAGCCTTCCTCCACGGAAGCAATCCAGTTTTCATAAGTGGACTGTTCCATATCTTCGTAGTGAGTACCGTGACCTTCGAGACGGACCCCGTACACCGTATAACCAGCCTCTGCAAAAGCGCTTCCGAGTGGACGCATACTCTGCGTTGTGCCGGTAAATCCGTGGGAAACGAGGACACCTGCATTCATTCCCTCTACTTTAAACGGTTCTGCTCCTTTCATTACTTTCCACTGCTCCTGCATAGTAACCCCTCCTGATAGATGAAATCCCGATACTTGTTTAATTCGATAAAAGAAAGCGTTTTCCTTCATTAACAAATAGAAAGGACATCAGAGGATAGTGAGTTTTTTAGGTTTTCAATGTAACCAGAAAAGGAGGAGCATGGATAATAAAAAAAAAAGGGGACAGGAAACCTTTTTACAGGCTGTATTAAAAGTTGTATTGGAAAGATTCGTTTTCGACTGAAAAAGGAGAAAGCCGCAGCACTGCGGACAAAGCTTTTTATGAGAAAACACAATACTGGGCTTTTTACGTTGTTGTTGACTGGTTAATTGCAGCGTTTCGGGCTGCAAACACTTCGTTATGGGAAGATACTTTCCCTTTCGCCTGGGCGGAAGGATCAATATACTGCTTTGCAGCATTTACAGCATTGCCGGCATCCTGAAAAGCGCCTGCAAGCAGGTTCAGTTTTCCATCATGCTGCATCACGTCTCCCGCAGCGAAAAGGCCTTCAACATTTGTACGGCCGTCCGCAGTGGCAGAAATCTGCTGCTTTTCGGTAAGATCGAGCGCCAGGGAAGTTTCTTTTAGAAAACCAAGCTCCCGCTCATAACCGTGATTTACGAGCACATGGTCGATATCGACAATTTTGCCGGAGTCAGTACCGCATTGCAGTTCGACCCGGTCAATTTTTGTGCCGCTCTCGTCCGCAATCAGCCGCTTAATAGAGGACCGGAACTGACAGTCGATGGATGAGCAGAGCAGTTTATCCACTTCTGACTCGTGTGCTTTCAGCGTGTCATTCCGGCAGCTTAATATAACTTTTCGTGCGACGTCTTCCAGCAAATTGGCCCAGTCGATAGCGGCGTTACCACCGCCGGAAATAAGAACCGTTTTATCGCGGAACGTGCTGAGAGACTGGACAGTGTAATGGAGATTTGTAATTTCAAACCTTTCCGCACCGTACCTGCAGGCGCTGGGGAGTTATTATTCCTCCGCCGGCGGCGACGACTACGGATTTGGAAAGAAAGATCCGGCCGTCTTCCGCTGTAATTTCAAAAACCTCATCATCAAACTCAAGTACTGCTTCTTTTAACAGCTGTCGGCCTGGCTGCTCGTAACGGCAGACACCGTGGGCCGTGTGCTTACGGAGCCGGACGGTCTGCCTGCAGGTATAGTCGTTTCGCTGCTCGGCGCACCCTTCTTTATTTATCTGCTTCTTCGGAACCCTTCCTAATGTAGTAAGATGATTGAATAAAACCTTCACGATCGTTGTCGTGAAGGTTTATTGTGTTTTTCAAGTATAAGTTTGTGTTTCTATGCCTTTTGCAGGGGAAGCAGGTAAAGGAAGTGAGAGCGAGCCCGAATTTTCCTGAGAAGGACAAGACATAAAACGATAAAGCATCAGGCAGAGGGACAGGAAAAATAAACGTCGCATTATGAAACACAACTGTGTAAAATATTAAACTTCTTCGTTTCAGGTATATTTTTTGAGCTGGGCGGGAATAGGAAGTGCACGATTGATATAAATATCCGGAGGAATCTGGAAAAAGGAGTGAATCATCATATGGGAATTCAAAAAAGTACAGATTCATCCAGTCTGGCAGAAGTTATCGACCGCATACTTGATAAAGGGATTGTCATTGACGTGTACGCACGAATATCTGTAGTAGGGATAGAATTAATTACGATCGAGGCCCGAGTCGTCATTGCCAGTGTGGATACATGGCTACGTTACGCCGAAGCTGTCGGCCTGCTGCGGGACGAAGTGCAGGGTGAAATTGATTCCGATCTGTCAGAAAGCGACCGCGGCCAGCTCAACTACTTTTAACATCCTCTGGAAAATGAAACAGCAGTAGCATATTCAATACGATAATTGAAGGAGAGGAGGGAACTGTTTCAATGGGAATTCAAAAAAGTACGGATTCATCCAGTCTGGCAGAAGTCATCGACCGCATACTTGATAAAGGAATTGTCATTGACTTGTATGCCCGTATTTCTGTAGTCGGAATTGAGGCGATTACGATCGAAGCGCGTGTCGTCATTGCCAGTGTGGATACGTGGCTCCGCTATGCTGAAGCTGTCGGCCTGCTGCGGGACGAGGTGCAGGGAGAAATTGATGCGGATCTTTCTGAAGATGGGGAGAAGAAGCTCAGCTATTTTTAAAAACAGTGCTGACCGGAAAGAAATATCGGCAGCAGATTGTTATTAACTAAAGAAAACCGATTCAAGAGGGAGGAATTCATAATGTCCGACGGCAGCAGAGATAAAGCTGAAGGAAAAGGAAGCCAGGCTAAAGGAGTAATGAAAGAAAAGACTGGAAAAGCAGTGAATGATGATAAGATGGCCCGGGAAGGTACAAAAGAAAAAACGAAAGGCTATGCGAAAGAAAAAAAGGGAGAAATGAAAGATAAATAATATATTTTACTCAAAAAGCTGTCCGCTGTATTAGCGGGCAGCTTTTTTTGAGAGTTTGTTATACGCTGTAATTTTACTTATTCAGCTTAAGATGAGTATTAAATCCATCCTCCGAGAAGTGAGACCATGACGAGACTGACGAGAGATACAGTCAGTGCCGCAATGATGCCGACGATCAACGGCCGGATACCGAGCTTGCAGAATATAGCTAAATTAGTTGAGAGACCGACAGCAGCGAGTGCTGTGCTGAGAAAATATGTTGTGCCGGCGTGACTGACTCCCTGCCATAACGCTGTCCAACTACCGGGAGATAGAATACCGAAAGCGAGGGCCATATTTTCTGCTGTAGTGTCGCCAATAGTCCGGACAACAGCCATGAGCAGAAAGCCAATTACAAAATAAGGGAAAAGCTCCCGGAGAGGTTTCTGCTTCTTCTCTGCATGACTATTTCGGAAATATAGATAAGACATAAGAGGTACGACAGCGATCAAAAAGGCGTTGCGTGTCAGCTTTGTGACGGCTGCCGTGTCGATCACCTGCTGGGAATCGTAAAGCTGATCGTAAATAAGCGAGGCACCGATCACCTGAGAGGTGTCATGAATAGCTGTACCGAGAAAAAGGCCGGCGCGCACCGGGTCTCCGCTGAAAAATACATAGGCGAGATAAGGATAAAGAAACATGCTTGCCATACCAAATAAAGTGACAATAGCTACGGCGTAGGAAATTTCTGGTTCTTTTGCTTTAATAGCAGGAGCAGTTCCCATTATTGCTGTGATACCACATATGCTCGTCCCAACTGCGGTAAGGGTTCCCATACTCCGCTGCTGGTTCAGAAGACGGGAAGCCCATAAAGTTGTTACTAGAGCAGCTGTAATACATGCAATTATGATAGGGAGCCCCCAGGCTCCGAGTGTAATTACATCAAGAAGGCTGAGACGGAGACCCAGCATAATTATGCCTGCTTTCAATACTAAGCTCATTGCAAATGAAATTCCTTCTGCAAATACTTTATTAAGACCGATAGTATTGCGGATGATAACGCCGAGAAGGACAGCCATGAAAATCGCAGAAAGCGGGTTTTCCCCTTCCGTAATCCCGAGAGTATCAAGGAGCCGCCCGGCAAGGTCTGTTATCAGCAGAGCGGCCCCCATCAGTGCAATGCACAAAACGAGGCCCGGAATAATAGCTTTTAATTTATTCATAATTTAAGAAACTCCTCAAAATATCAATCTAAGTTAATTAGGCTTTCCTTCAGGGCAAGCTCTATTAAAGTCTAGTGTTTATAAATGTAGAAAACTTCGCTCCAACCAGACCTGCTGTGCAGGAGCCCTCCATATTCCTGATATGAACAATTTTAATCATTAAAAAAGCTGCAGGTTCTCCAATAACAACCCGGAGCTTTAACAGAGAAACTCATGCAAAGTTTTTGCACCATTATGGATGTAAATATTCATCTAAATCGTTGGATACGCCCTCACCTGCTTCGTCCTTAGTAGGAGAAAGGCCATTGTCTTATTACCGGAAACTGAAGCCGGCCCGCTCGGGAAGCCTCCCAATGGAAGCGAAAGCGCTTCTCTTTATTTTCAAGGCAGCCTCAGAGAAAAAGCAGCTGCTTTTTTGGAATGAAGACGTGTTGTATCAAAAAGGATTAAGTGAGTGTCCTCCGGTTGGAGAAGCAGCGGCAGCTCTGTACATCCAAGTATGATACCCTGCGCTCCGCTATTTTCCATTGTACGGAAAATATCTAGGCAGGCTTCTTTGGACGATTCTTTCAGGACTCCAAGGCAGAGCTCTTCAAAAATTATATTATGTAATATATGCTGGTCCTGTTCTGATGGCACGATGGTCTGAATTCCGTAAGTTTTCAGCCGAGCACTGTAAAAAGTCTCCTGCATTGTGAAAGAGGTGCCTGTAAGACCGACTGTCTGCAGATTGTGCTTCTGGATAGCTTCAGCGGCAGCATCTGCTATGTGAATAAACGGAACATTAATAGAACTCTCAATTGCTCCGGCGAGTTTATGCATCGTATTCGTACAGAGTACAACAGCTTCCGCTCCGGCTTCCTCCAATTTAATAGCAGCTGAAATCAACATTTTCTCAAGCGCTTTCCAGTCCCCTTTCTGCTGCAGCAGGGCAATTTCTGCAAAATTGAAGGAATGAATGATGCAGGAAGCAGAATGAAGGCCTCCGAGTTTATCCTGAATTTCTTTATTGATAAGCCGATAATATTCGCTGGTCGATTCCCAGCTCATCCCTCCGAGCAGTCCAAGTGTTTTCATTTTAATCTCCTCCTGAAAGTTTCAGACGAATGCAGTTAAGCTGCCGGATGCAGGACAGGACATCGGCAGCGGCGCCTGTCACTGTATTATAAAGATATGTAGTTGAGAATAAGAAGGGGACGCCTATTTTTTTAGGGAAAAGTATCAGTAATAGCTTAGCACAAGATCAGTTTACCAGGACAGGTATTCTTATAATTTTCACATCGTATACTATAAAATAAATTTAACTCGAGCTGCAGATTGTACAGAAGAAGTGTACAGGCGTGAAATTAAAGGTGCGGAGGGTGAAGAAACGGCGGAAATACTGGACTTGCAGAATGCCGGCAGGTCAAAAGAATATCCCGAGCCACAAAGCAGTGAATACTGCCAGAAGCAGCAGTCTCTTTTCGCACTCAGTTACTCCACGGTCATTTTTCGGATCGATTTTTCGAATGAGAAAAAGTGATACTGTAACAGCACTTATCACACCGAAGGCAGCCGTCGGGCGGTCCCAGATCATCCATGAAATTGGAATAATAATTAGCAGGAGATAACCTGATGCAGGAAAACGGGAGGCGGAATAACCATA
>PWLM01000094.1 GCA_003560495.1 Bacillus sp. (in: firmicutes)
ATTGTTTACGAGCAGGGAAGTAACGAACATAATGAAGATCAATATATCTCAAATGAGACACACGGATTCTTTGCCGTCATTGACGGGGCCACCTCCCTTGCCAAAACCGGTATGCCCGGCCTGATCGCCTCCCGTACGGTCAGAGAGGCAATGACAGAGTGCGTTACTGCCTCCCCTCTGGCGGCGTTTCAACAAGCGAATGCTGCGTTGAGCGAAACAGCGGTGGCTGAGTCGGAGTACCTCTCTGTTTCCGCGACTCCAAAAGAAGAGAGAAGTACCTGCGGAGGAACGGCCGTCCGCTTCCACGAAGACGCGCTGGAATACGCACACCTCGGAGACTGCATGCTGTTTCTTGAGTACAGCGACGGGACAGTACGGAGAGTAACGTTTGATCATTTATCCAGGCTGGACAGCGTGGCTATCCGTGAAGCACACAACTACCACATGAAATGGCTGGAACAGCACGACCTGCCCTCAGGGGACGACGTGCAGCGGATGCATAAAGAAATAAAGGAGCATGTGTCCCCCACTCTCCTCGCCAACCGGCGGAAGCTGAATGAAAGCGATGGATACGGTGTCTTTGACGGCAGTAAAGAAGCAGAACGTTTCATTGAGTCCGGGACGATCCCGCTAATTAACGTTTCAAAAGTTTTATTACTGTCCGACGGCCTGCAGTATCCTGTTTCCCCGGATTCCGGTTCGGACGGATGGAACGAAGCAGCAGCGCACTCGTTTAAGCACGGCGTCCATTCGCTGCTTAAAAAAGTGAACGAACTCGAACAGTCGGACCCTCTCTGTTATAAATACCCGAGACTAAAACCCGCGGATGATAAAACAGCGGTGCTTATTAATTTAAAGTAGAAAACAGTGTTCTTTTCATAATCGGTAAAAAAGGTAAAGGAACAACAGAGCCTCCGTTACAGACGAACGCTTTCCCGAGGGCTTGTCTTCAGCTAACTTATGCGGGAAAATCTCCCGCATAAGTGGATCTTCAGACGGCGCTGAATCCTCCGGGAGTCGTCGTCTTACACTTCGGCTTCTTTATATTATGTGGTTATACTATCTTTCTTATATCCTGTAAAGGCTATTCACTGTGATGCAAGTGAAAAATCGGCTTCCCAACCTAGAGTTACAAGCAGGTTTACTATTCTTTTGTCATTTGTAAGGAGGAAACTCATGCACAAAGATATTTATATATCAAAAGACGGAAAAGAATACACAGACCAATTGAAGAATTGGACGATGACCTTCAATAGTGAAAAGAACCAACTTCGACTAAAACTCAAACTTAATTCAGGGGAGATTATTGAGGATGATGCTGCTTATTTTGAAATCCAACCGATGATTAATCTGCTGGAAATTCCTGATTCTTCTATTAGGATAAAAGGTCAAATCGAGTCTGGGCTGTCAGAAGCAAAAGAGTATGGTAGTAAATACACAGTTGTTACATTTAGCAATTCTTCTAAAACCTACATATATAAAACTGAAAACGTTGAAATTTTATCCAATTCAAATAAAACTCACACTGAACTCATGAAATATTTTGAATTAGTGGCTGAGGAAAAGGACAGCGCTCCCGATAATATGCCTGCTATTTTCAAACCATCAATGGAGAAACTACAAATATTCAAGTTTGGTGCTCTTGATGCTTATTTATCGAAAAGGGTGCAGACAAACCCTCCCCGTACAAAAACTATATATCCCTTTGGATTAAACCTGAGTCAAAAGCAAGCTGTGCAACAAGCATTCAAATCTCAGATCAGCGTAATAGAGGGCCCCCCTGGAACCGGCAAAACTCAAACAATCCTAAACATTTTAGCGAACATTGTTCAAGACGAAAAAACAGCAGCTGTCGTTTCCAGCAATAACGATGCAGTAAACAATGTGAGAGAAAAATTCGAGAAAAACGGGTACGGTTTTCTTTTTGCCAGTCTCGGAAACCAGACAAATCAAAAAACCTTTTTTGAAAACCAGGGTTCTCTGCCTGACTCTGTTGAAATGAATCAATTAAATAAGGATTTGAAACAGCAGAAAGAAGCAGAACTACCTGGTTTGGTGGAACAGCTGGAAACATTGCTTGAGAGAGAAAATCGTCTCGCTGTACTGAAACAGGAATTAAAAGATCTTCAAAAAGAAAAATCAATGTTTGAAGATCACATCAGTATGGAAGAACGATACGAACCGAAACTGCTTCCCTTCGTGAACTGGAGTACTCATCGTATCCAAAAATTACTTTTTGAAGAAAAGCAGGGTAAAATACCCTGGTGGAAACTGTTTTTTTTCTACGGTATTTACGATCGTACTTTGTACCGAAACAGCAAAACATGGGATCAGTTTATGTCTTTTCTGCGCATGACATATTATGAACGCACGGAGAAAAAGCATCTTCAGGAAAAAGAAAAACTTGAAATCCAACTAGCTCAAGGTAAACCAGACAAGCTCCGGCAGAAAATTTCCGATCTGTCAGTACGTTTGTTTGATTCCTCATTAGCTGAACAATATAAAGGGAGAAAATTTAAGAATTACACTATTGAAAATTTCACTAAAATAACTCATTTTCCCAGCTTTAAGAAGCGCTATCCTATTACGTTAAGTACAGCCCATTCGCTTCTTGCTTCCGCACCAGAAGGTTACGAATATGACTATGTCATAATTGACGAGGCATCGCAGTTAGAGTTAATGCCCGGGATTTTTGCTCTCAGCTGCGCCAAAAATGTCATTGTAGTCGGTGACAACAAGCAGTTACCGCATATTCCCGTAGAAAGCAGCGAACTAAGGAGGACTTCCGTAGACCCAGGCTATGATTATCTTACGAAAAGTCTGTTGAGTTCTATAATGACTGTCCTTGAAGAAAAAATTCCCATTACATTATTAAAAGAACATTACCGGTGCGACCCAATGATTATCAAATTCTGCAATGAAAATTACTACAACGGCGAATTAATTCCACTCTCCCAGGAAAGCGACGAAAAACCACTGGTTTATGTTTCTACAGCTGAAGGGAACCATATGCGGACATATGGAGGGAATTACAACAATAGAGAAATTGAATCTCTTAAAGAAGAAACGCTGAAACAGAAACTTTTTCCAAAAAACTGGACTATTGGATTTATTGCTCCCTACCGAAAGCAGGTGGCACATGCTGAAGACCGACTGCCCGAAGAAATTAAGAAGGACACTGTTCATAAATTTCAAGGAAGAGAATGTGATGGAATTATTTTTTCCGGAGTACTTGATCAAACCGGTAGTAACAGGATGTTTCACTTTGTAGAACAGACACCGCTCGTGAACGTAGCCGTTTCCCGTGCCAAGAAAAAATTTGTGCTCGTTTGTGACCCAGTTGCCTACAAAAAAAGCAATAAAGAAATCGCTCATCTTATACGCTACATGAGTTATCACACTAATCATGTGCAGTTTCATGAGAGTGGCGTGGTATCCGTTTTTGATATTCTGTACAGCCGCTCCTCCAATAAATTACTGCACCGAAAGCAAAAGCTTAAACCCGAGGATTCCAAGTACATGTCGGAGCAAATTATTGCCAGTGTATTAAGAGATATTTTCGAAAATGAACCTTCTCAGCATCTCGCCTTCATTCACGAATATCGCTTGAAGGATCTAGTCAAACCCCTTCCCTCCTACACTAAGGAAGAATTATCTTTCATGATGCATGGGTCGACTATAGATTTTCTCATTTACTATAAAATAGGTAAAGAAGCAGCTTTAGCCATTGAGGTTGACGGAAGCGCTAACCATAACGAAGAACGCCCTAAGCAGAATGCTAATGATCAACTTAAAAACAGCATTCTTCAGAAAGCTGATTTTCCTCTTCTGCGCCTTCGAACAGATGAAGCATGGACAGAGGAACAAATTTACGAAACCATAAAGAAAAAGATGTTCGGCACTTCCACTTCAAATATACAGAATCTGAAATTAGAGAAATACCAGTAATACACTTCTTCAATACTGCTGAGAGATGCAATCAGCCATGTTTAATTTTTATGTATGGGAAAAACTGTCGATCTTCAAACAGCGACATATGTAAAACAGACTGGGGGACACTAATTTATAATTTTTTGTGTCTTTCACTGTATTACAAATGCACGGGTACCTTCACTTTTCCAGCTTAGTCAGCAATTACTCCCATAAGCACACAAAAACCCCCTCTGCCGGGTTGGTAGCAGAGAGGGTGTACGTGCGCCTTTTCCGTCCACAGGAAAGGGCGCCGTTTGCAGTTGTAAAAAAATTAACGCTTCGAGAACTGAGGCGCACGACGTGCTGCTTTAAGACCGTATTTCTTACGCTCTTTTTCACGTGCGTCACGAGTAAGGTAGCCGGCTGCTTTAAGGGCCGGGCGGAATTCAGGGTCTGCAGTTACAAGGGCCCGGGCGATTCCGTGACGGATTGCGCCTGCCTGGCCTGTGTATCCTCCACCGTTTACGTTTACGTGTACGTCATACGTACCTTCTGTTTCTGTTTCAGCGAGTGGCTGCTTTGCGATTACTTTTAGTGTTTCAAGGTCAAAGTACTCATCGATGCCGCGCTTGTTGATGACAATGCTGCCATCCCCAGGTACTAGGTGTACACGTGCAACGGAGTTTTTACGACGACCTGTTCCGTAGTATTGAACTTGTGCCAAGAAAAATCCCTCCTTCTGAATTAACCGCGTAGTTCGTACGCTTCTGGTTTTTGTGCAGCGTGTGGATGCTCGCTGCCCGCATATACGTGAAGTTTTTTGCCTGTCTGACGGCCGAGACGACCTTTTGGAAGCATGCCTTTGATAGAAAGCTCAAGCAGACGTTCCGGCTTTTCCGCACGCATGTCACCTGCTGAAGTTGCCTTCAGGGAACCAGGGTAACGGCTGTGACGGTAGTAGTACTTGTCCTGCAGCTTGTTACCTGTCAGGTGAATTTTCTCTGCATTGATAATGATGACGTGGTCACCAGTGTCGATGTGTGGTGTGAATGTCGGCTTGTGCTTGCCGCGGAGCAGACTGGCTGCTTCTGTGGAAAGACGACCGAGCGTCTTGCCTTCTGCGTCAATTACGTGCCACTTGCGTTCTACTTGTTCAGGGCTTGCCATATATGTTGTACGCATTTTTATTTCCCTCCTAAATCTGACTCTTCATAAAAAACTGCTGTCAATTACGATCGATTCCGTACCCGGGGCTAGTGGGCATAAGAATACCGTTAATCATCATATAACACATGCCGGTTGATGTCAATACGAAATACACCAGGCAGGGTTGCTTTTTCAAAAAAATTTTTGTCTTTCGTTCAGCTTTTCCGAATGGACGCCAAATGGGCTTTCAGCGCTTCTTCTTCATAAAATACCTGAGACAAATACAGGCCGTGTCCCGGGGCGGTTTTTCCGGCAGCGGCCCGCTCCTCCTGCCGGATAATGGCCGGGATGGAGTCAGGTTCTCTCTCCCCGAAACCGACTTCAAGGAGTGTACCGGTCATGACACGCACCATCTGATATAAAAAGCCGCTCCCGACAAAGCGGAGTGTCCAGCTGCTTTTTTCCTGAAGCACATCTACAGCATACATCGTACGTACTTTATCCACGACAGACGTCCGCGGCGAAGAGAGGCTCGAAAAATCGTGCGTACCGAGCATAAAGTCCGCCGCCTGCTGCATTCTTTCCTGGTCGGGCGTCTTCCGGAGCTGGTGTTCGTAGTGACGTTTAAACACACTGTGCTCCTCGCCTGTCGTCATGCGGTATAAATACTCTTTGCCTGAAGCATCGTAGCGCGCATGAAAGGAAGTGTCGACTTCCCGGCACGTATGCACGTGAATGTCTTTTGGAAGCAGGCTGTTCAGCGCCATCGGCCAGCGCTCCTCCGGGATCTGCAGCGGACTGTCGAAATGAAGCGGCTGCCTCAGCGCATGGACTCCGGTATCTGTCCGTCCGGAGGATACTGCCTGCCATTTCTCCGCTTTATGAAGTTTTGCTAAAGCCCGTTCCACTTCTTCCTGGACGGTACGGGCATTCAGCTGCTTCTGGTAGCCCCGGAAGCCGCTCCCATCATAGGAAATATGGGCAAGAATTCGTTTCATACAAGTAATCTCCTTACAGAATTCTAGTAGTGATACTGAAAGCTCCGAACGCCGAAAACAACACGAGAATCAGTGTGTCCCGCTTCCTCCAGGCAAGCTGGCGGAACTTGGTCCGTCCTTCCCCGCCGGCATACCCCCTTGCTTCCATCGCAATGGCAAGATCCTCCGCCCGTTTGAATGACTGGGCGAAAAGTGGTATCAGGACGGGAATCAGGGCATTCAGCCTTTTCCAGATCGACCCCTGGGAAAAAGACGCTCCCCGGGCCGTCTGCGCTTTAATAATTTTCTGCGTTTCCCCGAGCAGTGTCGGAATGAAGCGAAGGGCAATCGACATCATCAGTGCCAGTTCGTGGGTCGGAACCCG
>PWLM01000210.1 GCA_003560495.1 Bacillus sp. (in: firmicutes)
CCTGCACTCCCCGGCGGAAGCTTGCCGTGGGGCTCGTCATCAGCTATTTTCCAGCCCTTCGGCCATGGAAAAGGATCTTCTGACTTCGCTTTAATCCCACCGGCGTCCCCGCCGGACGTTCCGGAGGAAAAAGCCTCTCCTGAATGGAAGAAATGACGGAATCGACACGTTTTTAGAAAAGAAAACTTCTTTTTATTTTCCTGCTGGAGCTGCAGCAGTCGACTCCGGGGCGAGATAGGACGAGCTGAAGATCCGTTTTAGGAGGAAGAAATTAGCTGAAGCCGGCCCGCCCGGAAAGCGTCCTGCGGAGGCGAAAGCAGGTAAATGTCTACGCATGTATAAAAAATACTTTATAATCAGCTTCGTCTCTTTTTTACATATCTGCTGAATCATCTTCGAAAGGGTCGAAGAAGAATTGTTTTAAAAAATCAGAAAACGAATAACTGCGAAACAGAAAGGGTATAGAGAAAAGAGATTCAATCCAATATACAAGGAGTGTCCTGCTTATGAAAGAAGATTTTATTAATGATTCACGTCTGAACAGCCTTCCCCGCGCAGAAAAAGAAGAATACGATAAGCTGACGAAGCAAATAACCGATGAAAAGAAAAAGCTGGAAGTGGACTTTCCGGGAGAACCGGAAGACAGGCTGGCGATTGAGCATCAAATTGAATTACTGGAAGAAAAGAGACAAAGAATCCTGCTTTAAAAGCAGGGTTCTTTTTTGTTCAGTTTTTTAGTCGGGGTCTTATTATTAAAAATTCTGCTCACTTTCTTTTCTGCTTTATTTCTTATTTGATTCAGTCATTAACACTTTTACAAAATGTTAATAATTCAAATACAAAGAATTTACAATGAGTTGTTATGGTTACTTTTGGGATAAATAATAACTTAATGAATTAGGGAGATGACGACTTTGGATGTACAGTCTATACTGTTTCTCTTCTTAGGAGGACTGGGAATTTTCCTCTTTGGAATTAAATATATGAGTGACGGCCTTCAAAAGACGGCTGGAGAAAAGTTAAGAAAGATTCTGGAAGCTGCGACAAAAAGTTCGATCCGGGGTGTGTTTGCCGGTATGATGGTGACGGTAATGCTGCAGACTTCCACAGGTTCAACCGTTATGATTATAGGGCTTGTAAACGCTGGTCTTCTGACTTTTCGACGTGCGATTCCCATGCTTCTCGGTGCAAACCTTGGAACCACGGCAACGGCTTTTATGATTTCTTTTAAAATAGGTGATTATGCGCTGCCGATATTATTTTTAGGGATGTTTTTAGTATTTTTCTTCAATAAAAAAAGAATCAATAATATTGGACAGGTTATTTTCGGTTTCGGGATGATTTTTCTCGGTTTGAATACAATGTCAGAAGGACTATACCCGTTCCGGGACTCTCAGGCATTCGTCGATATGATGGCAACATTCGGACAAAACCCAATTTTGGGAGTTATTGCAGGGACGACTTTCACTGTTATTGTGCAGAGTTCCACCGCAGCCATTGGTGTCCTGCAGACGATGGCAGTCGATGGACTTGTAACACTTGATCAGGCGCTTCCGATCTTATTTGGAGATAACATCGGGACGACGATAACTGCTGTGATAGCCTCAATCGGAGCCACAGTAGCAGCTAAACGGGCAGCGATGATTCACGTTATATTTAATGTTACAGGTACTATTATGTTTCTAATAATTCTCCCGGTTGTCCATACAGTCGTTGTGTGGATGTCTGCTAATTTCGGTGGAGATATTGCAAGAGAAATTGCCTATGCCCATGGTTTGTTTAACTCAGTGAATGTCTTGTTTCAATTTCCACTCATCGCTTTTTATGCGTATATTGTGACGAAAGTGATACGGGGTGAAGACGACATTATTCAGCATGGCCCTAAGCACCTGGATCCGGCGCTGATTCAGCAGCCTACATTTGCACTGGAAAAAGCCCGTCAGGAAGTTGTGCATATGGGATCTCTTGCAAAAGAAAACGTAGTTCATTCTACGAATATGCTCCTTAACAATGACGCAAAAGAAGGGGAGCGGACGATAAGAAAAGAAGAAATCATTAATGATTTAAACTCGCACATTGTGGATTATTTGACGAAAATCGGCATACGGTCGTTAAATCAGGAACAGTCGTCGATGAATTCCCAGCTTATGCATAACGTAACAGACATTGAACGCGTCGGTGACCATTGTGAAAATTTAATGGAGCTTTCCGAATACTCGATCGCCCACAAAATCAATTTTTCAGAAGAAGGAACGAACGAATTAAAACACATGATCAACGTCACTTCCGAGGCTTTCGGATACGCCTTGGACGCACTGGAAAATCAGAACGTTGGGGCGGCTATGAAAGTACTGGAGCTCGAAGGTCAGATCGACTCACTGGAGAAAGAAGGACGGAAAGCTCATGTTAAGCGTATGAATACCGGCGTATGCACTGGAGCGAGCGGCATGGTGTTCCTTGATATGCTAAGCAATCTGGAACGTATCGGTGATCATGCATCCAACATAGCTGAAAGCGTTATTCAAATGAATCAGGAAATATACGGATCTGCTGTCGGAGGGGACGAATAATCGGCTTGGAATCAAGCTGAGTTAATAAACTCTTTTCCTGCAGTGCTGCTGGAAACGGTCATGACATTTTTGTTATGGCCGTTTTCAAAATGCAGATAATGCTGTATGCAAATTTGTTAAGACCGGAAAAATAAGATAATTTCTCTGGGCTGTATTGTTGTCGGGGCAGAACACAATTGCAAAAACGGATAGAACAACGAAACCTAACTCGTATCATTCGTTACTAGTAGAGGAGAAATATTAAATGAGAGGTAAAACAATTTTAGTAATCGAGAAAAATTGTGTTTATAGAGAAGAAATCAAGGATGCACTGCAAGGATCAGGTTTCGACGTTTGGGAATCAGGGAGCGGTGAAGCTCTTTTCGGACCACTCTCTCACCTTTCTCCTGACGGGATAGTACTCGATGGAAATATGACAGATAAAATGGGGAAATACATCAGCTGCAAAATCAGGGAGGTCCTGCACGATGTTCCTCTTATTGTAACGACAGAAAATTCAGACGAGCTGGAATTTGTTCTACATCTCGAAAGAGGAGCAGACGACTGCATGTTAAAACCTGGACGTCCCAGAGAACTAGTCAGCCGAATAAGAACAATTCTGCGTAGAATACCGGATGACCGAGCGGCAGGAGAAATACGTCTATCGAGTGGACTGGTAACGAACGGATGTATAACAATAAATCTTCTGAATCAAAAGGCATATGCAGAGGAAAAGGAGCTGGCCATGAGTGCGAGGGAATTTGCTCTCCTCACCTTTCTCGTCCTGAATCAAAACCGTTCGTTTACAAGAAAAAACCTTTTGGATGCTGTTATAGATGAAAGAGAAGAACGGTCTTTGCGGATGATTGATACGTTAATCAGCCGCATCAGGGAGAAAATAGAACCAAATCCCCGGCGTCCGGTTTACATTAAAACTGTCCGTAAAATGGGATATATGATGGAATCCTTAACTGCTGAAGAAAAGTAATAATAAAAATTTCCCCTTCCTTTGTCTTTTGACAGAGTCCTCCGTACGACGGTAAAATAAGAAATTGCTGAATAAAAAAAGGACAGCTCATTACGTATACTGCCTGGAAACTAAAAGGATAAGATAGAGAGGAGAAAGGGAATTGACTTCTGAAACGATGAAGGCCACGGTGCATGAACTGGATTACAAAGGTTCCGGCCGGGCGGAAGTGTGGCGTGAAAACGAAAAAGGAAACTTAAAAAAACTGAAACTGACGATTCCCCAGACGCTCCCGGGGGAAGAGGTGCAGGTGACAGTGCCGGCACGACGGCTGAAACGGTGGCGGACATATGCCGATACAATTATTACTGAACATGAAGAGCGGGTGGAGCCTCCATGTCCACACTTTGTTCAATGTGGTGGCTGCGTGTGGCAGCACTGGCAGTACGAAGGACAGCTGAAGGCAAAGACGGACTATGTCAAACGCGCATTGGAAAGCGTGAACGTTGATTCCTCGCTCGTCCGGAATACGATCGGCATGGAGGAACCTTGGCGCTACCGGAACAAAATGGAATTTACTTTTGCCCCGGACGGTTCCCTCGGATTAATGGAGCAGGGGAATTTCCGTAATGTTATTCCTTTGGAAACTTGCCTGATTGCCGGCGAGGACATGGTGAAAACAGCAATGGAAACAGCAGAATGGTCGAAAGAATACGGTCTGGAAGGATACGATAAAGAAGAACATACTGGTCTGCTCAGGCATCTGATGGTTCGTCAGTCCTTTGCAACAGGCGAAATTATGCTCGGCGTCTTTGCAACAGAGTCTCCGGAAGGCCGTCTCAAAGAAGCGGTGGATACGCTCGTAAAGCGTCTCGAAAACAAGTTTCCCAAAGTGAAAAGCATTATGTGGCTTGAAAACCGGGACTGGGCGGACCGTGCCCAGTCGGAAGAGACGCATCTTCTCTCCGGCCGTGACTTTATTTATGATGAAATGTCCGGATACCGGTTCCGGCTCTGGTTCGATACGTTCTTTCAGACAAACCCTTCGCAGGCGCAGAAGCTGGTTGATCTTGCGCTTGAAATGGCTGAGCCGAAGAAAACGGAAAAAATGATGGACTTGTTCTGCGGAGTAGGAACGTTCTCGCTTCCATTTGCCGATAAAGTTGGCTCTCTGGCCGGAATTGAACTGGTGGAAAGCTCCATTGCCTCTGCCAGAAGAAATGCAGAAGAGAATGGTGTATACAATACGACGTTCCTTGCTAATAATGCTCGGGAAGGAATTGAACAGATGCTTGAATCGTTCGGACGTCCCGAACTGCTGCTTCTCGACCCGCCGCGTTCCGGAGCCGGGGGCAAAGTAATGCGTAAAATCGGCAGGGCCCAGCCGGAACGTGTCGTATATGTTTCCTGCAATCCGGATACGTTTGCAACAGATATTAAGGAGCTTGAAGCCTTCGGTTACGAACTGAAAACGGTACAGCCGGTGGACTTATTTCCTCAGACTGTACACGTCGAGTGCGTGGCGAGACTTGAAAGGAAAGACAGCTGAGAATAAACAGAATCAGATGAAAACTGCCGATTGCTTTTACTATCCCCGTTGACTATAGTTCCTGTGAAACACTGAAAGCGAAAAATCGTTAAAAATCAGGGAACCTCAAAAAGGACTGGCTCACAAGTCTGTTTAACAGACAGGAGCCAGTCCTTTTTTGACGTTTATTCTACAGAAGAAGCGATCTTTTCGATAGAAGCTTTAACGGTGGCTTTATCTCCCCCGCAGTAGAACGCTGCGAGGAGTTCATAGGAAGCCCTCAGATCGATCAAATAACAGTCGTGCGTTTCCGTATTGTATACAAAATGGCTGACTTCCTCTCCCGTGGAACCATCGAGCACTTTATAATGTTCAAGGTCAAATAATTCACGGATGCCGGCCTGGGACATCTCCATAAATTCTTCCCTTGATACTTTTCTTTGCGCAGTGAATATTTTACTCATATCCATATTAAAACCTCCAAAAATTTAATTTGCATGAGAGGGAAGGGGATGTATATACACTCACATTCATAAGAGAGCGGCAGAAAAAACCATCCTTCCTACTTTAACACTCACAAATGTATTATAAAGTATTGGGGATGTATAATAAAATAATTAGGGCTTTAAAAGAAGGAAGGAATTTCATAAGTTTTTAAGAAAAGGTTATTTGAACACTGTAAATGATTTTCGCTTCAGAAATCACCGATTTTTCGTAAATTAGCGTTTAAAACTGGGCGTACTGTCATATGTACACGAAGGTATGAATAGTTATGAGTGTTCATCCACACTTGTGGAATTGATGAAGTCTCTATGATGCTGGTGTATAGGTGATAAAATGAATGGAGTAATAGCTGTTGAGAACGAGGAGGAAATGTATGTTTATAAGAGAAGCAGAACTTTCGGATGCAGATATCATCCGTAACCTAATGTGGGAGGCCTTTTCCATTTATAATAATGATAATCCGCCATCTGGAGCTGTGAAGGAGACAGCAGAGACAATCAGGGAAGGTTTAAACAATGAAGAAGAAGCGTTAATAGCATTTGTAGATAACGAACCGGCAGCAGTAGTACGGTATACGAAAAGAGATCACGGATGGTATTTTTTCCGGCTCGCTGTGCTTCCTTCTATGCAGGGGGGAGGTCTTGCAAAATCACTCATTAAAGCTCTTGAGGACCATTTTCTGACTCTCGGGATTGATTATCTTTACTGTAAAGTACGAAAAGATACGCCGGAAAACATTGTAAAATATGAAAGCTGGGGCTATCAAATTTTCGAGGAAGAAACGATTCAAAAGCCGGGGAAACCTCCTATTGAAGTTGTATCAATGGAAAAAAGGCTTTACCGTGCCGAAAGTTCAAGGTAG
>PWLM01000008.1 GCA_003560495.1 Bacillus sp. (in: firmicutes)
GAAAACAATGAAAACAATGAAAACAATGAAAACAATGAAAATGAAGTAAACTCAGAAGAAAATTCCGGGGAAAATAACAGTTCGGAAAACAATAACAACGACTCTAACAGCAACAATGAAGAAAATGCACCGGAAGAAGAAAATAATTCTGGCAACAACGAAAACAATTCCAGCAACAATGATTCTGGTCAGGAAGAATCACCGGGGGACAATAATTCAGAAGAAAACAACGACCCTTCCCCGGAGGAAAACGTGAACGATGAAAACGTAAATTCCTCAAATAACATCGAATCTTCCGCGGATGCAGACGCCAGCAATGCTGGTGAAGAAATCAATAGTACGAATAACTCTGATAATAATCAGAACAATGAAGAATAAAAAAAGCCGGCCTATCACAAGGGCCGGCTTTTTAGGCTGTTTATAAAGTACTTTTTATGTACGGCTCTGCGCTTTCGCCTTTCGTGGCACTTTCCACGGCGGGACGGAGCCGCTTCTGCGGCTGCAGCTTTTTTAAACAGCGGTTGATTCATCCCTTATCTATTTGTTGGAATAATGGTCTTTATTTTAATATTACTTACATGAAAAGAGCGATTTCTTCTGATAATCCGTTATTTAAGGACAATCAGACACACTGTAATAAATCCGGAGTTTAGGCCCTGCTTCTTTAATCAGGGATGAAAGCGTGATCTGCCGGGCGAAATGAGCTGGATTTTCCAGCACGAATGCGAGACGGTCTTCTGAATTCCAGGGAGCTGCCGGATGATCTGCAGCCCCGGCAGCAGCTTCGCTTACGCTTTTTACTCTCTCCCCCTCCATCCAATGAAAGAGCTGTAAATATCTAGCCGTCCACAGTACCGGATCAGCCTTCAATGAACCTTCGCTGCGGTACAGGTTGTAAAAAGCATTTAAAACCTTTTTTCCATCAGGAGGCAGTAAACCATTAATATCTTCCATGAAAGGAAACGGGTGATTTTTTTCATACCATGGTTTAAGCAAAGGAATGATTTCACCCTTTTTGTAAAAAGGCCTTTCAGCAAATGCATCCGGTATTATTATTTCAGGCATTTTTCATACGCTTCTTTCCTTCTCTGCATAATTCCAGAAGTGGACATTCCCTGCATTTCGGTTTTTGGGATTTACAATGATACCGCCCGAAAAAAATCATACGGTGATGGGTGGCCGACCATTCTTCTTTTGGGATTTTCTTAATAAGCGTTTTTTCCACTTCCAGCACACTGTCTTTCCAGCGACAGAGCCCAAGTCTTTTACTGACCCTTTCAACATGTGTGTCAACAGCGATCGCCGGTTCATTAAACGCTACGGAAGCTACGACGTTTGCTGTCTTTCTTCCCACTCCGGCCAGCTGCATCAGCTCGTCTCTTTTCTCAGGTACGTGTCCGTCATAATGATCTATTAATGAACGGCAGAGTTTCTGAATATTTTTTGATTTACTTCTAAACAACCCGATGGACCGGATATCGTTTTCTAGCTCTTCCAACGATACGTGAACATAATCTTCCGGGCTCTGGTACTTTTCAAACAGCTGCGGAGTGACTTTGTTTACGAGAGCATCTGTCGCCTGTGCAGACAGAGCTACGGCGATCGTTAGCTCCAGTGGATTTCGGTGTGTGAGTTCACACTCAGCTTCCGGAAACATTTCTTCCATTTTGTCCAGGACTGTACGAATTTGTGATTTGTTAAGCATCACCCGTTTCCTCCTTCCAGCCAGTTATAGCCGGGATGAGGCTTGGCTGTCTTCACTTCCGGAGCTTCGAGCCGCCGGCTGCGGATATTTTCACCATGCTTTTTTGCAGCTTCCAGATTTTTAATTCCATTTCTTTTCCAGTCATGCAGGATCCGATCAATGTAACGAAAGTTCAGTTTTCCGGAAATCACTGACTCTTTAAGTGCACCTTCAATTAAATCGGGATCGTGTCCGTCTTCGTCCAGCCACATAGATATCATTTCCATTTCCATCGGGGACAATGGACGGGCAAATTCTGTTTCAAACGTTTCAAACAGTTCTCCTTCTTCCGTCTTTTTTGTGTTTTCTTTATTCTGCAAGTCTAAGTCGGAGAGAGATTCATAAAGTTTTTCAAACACAGGCCTGAGTGAAATTTCTTCCACAATTACTTCTTTTCCTGTTTGTTTATCCGATTCTTTTATTTCTTTGATTTCTATAAAGCGCCCTCCCATTAGATCTTTCAAATGTCGTGAGCATTCCTGAACAGGAGCAGTCATCCGATCTGAAATCTGGGCCGGGGAAGGGAGGCGGATCCCCTCCTGATGCAGCTGATGAATATGCTGAAGCACTAAAAACTGCGTGTCTGTCAGACCAAGCTGTTTGTAGCATTGAAATAAAGCTGCCGGGAAAGTGAAAGGAGTTTCCTGCATCATATTTACTGCCCGTTGACGATTCATCTTTGTTCCCTCCTTCCGTTGAAAAAACTGTCCCGGGCTGTGTACCGGGACAGTTTGGGTAGTTATGGATACAATCTGTTCAGCAGGCGTGGAAACGGGATAGTTTCACGAACGTGTTCGATTCCTGAAATCCAGGCTACTGTACGCTCCAGTCCGAGTCCAAACCCGGAGTGCGGAACCGATCCGTATTTTCTCAGATCCAGATACCACTGGTAAGCTTCCTGAGACAAATCGTGCTCCTGATACCGTTGTTTCAAAAGCTCTTCATCATCTATCCGCTGGCTTCCTCCAATAATTTCTCCATATCCTTCAGGAGCAATTAAATCAGCACAGAGAACGACATCATCCCGGTCCGGATGTGGTTTCATATAAAAAGCTTTTATATCTTTAGGGTAATTTGTGATAAATACGGGTTTATCATAAGATTCCGCTATAGCTGTTTCGTGTGGAGCACCGAAGTCCTCCCCCCATTCAATTTCAAAGCCTTCTTTTTGAAGGAAAGTCACCGCATCATCATAGGAAATACGTGGAAACGGTGCCTTTACCTTTTCCAGACTTGCTGTATCCCTTTCTAGAGCTTGCAGCTCCTGTGGACACTCCTTTAATACTGACTGTATAATCCAGCTTACGTATTTTTCCTGAACTTCCAGGCTTTCTTCATGATTCATAAAAGCCATCTCCGGTTCGATCATCCAAAATTCTATTAAATGTCTTCGAGTTTTGGATTTTTCCGCCCTGAAAGTCGGTCCGAAAGAAAATACTTTATTAAGGGCCATTGCAGCTGCCTCCATATAAAGCTGTCCACTTTGTGAAAGATAGGCGTCTTCATCAAAATATTTTGTATGGAAAAGGTTTGTCGTTCCTTCTGCCGAGCTGCCGGTCAGGATCGGAGGATCTACTTTCACGAATCCTTCCCTGTTAAAGAATTCGTAGGTGGCACGGATAATTTCGTTACGTATGATCATAACTGCGTGCTGCCGTCGGGATCTGAGCCATAAATGACGATGATCCATTAGAAACTCCGTACCGTGTTCTTTCGGTGTAATTGGATAATCCGCTGCCTCGTGAATCACTTCGAAATCCGTAACCGAAAGTTCGTATCCTGAAGGAGCACGATCGTCGGCTCTGACAATCCCAGTAACATAGAGCGAACTTTCCTGAGTCAGTTCTTTCGCTTTTTGGAACTTTTCCTCTCCGATGTCCGCTTTTACTACTACTCCTTGAATGAAGCCTGTTCCATCACGGAGCTGCAGAAAAGCAATTTTTCCACTCGACCTTTTATTCGCAAGCCACGCACCAATTGTAACTGTTTCTTCTACGTGACTGCCGATTTGTCTGATTGTTGTCTTCAAATCTGATACCTCCAGCAGTGATTGATGATTATTGTTTTTTCACGAATGCTTCTATACGGTCCAGAGCTTCTTCAAACTGTTCAAGACTCGTTGCATAGCTGAGACGGATATTATCCGGAGCACCGAATCCTGCTCCCGGCACGACCGCCACCTTCGCTTCCTCCAGTAAAGCCTCCACCCATTCCTCGGTCGAAGAATACGGGCTGTTTTCAACAGCTTCTTTAACGTTAGGGAAAAGATAAAAGGCTCCCTGAGGTTTCTGACAAGAAAATCCCGGTACTTGGTTCAGCCTGTCGAAGACTTTCGAAAGACGTTCTTCAAAAGCTTTTCTCATTTTTTCCACCGAGCCGTCATCCTCTGTGTAAGCAGCTATAGCACCGTACTGGGCCATTACAGCCGGGTTCGATGTTGTGTGGCTCGCCAGGTTTGCGATCTTCTTAATAATGTCTGCCCGGCCGGCCGTGTAGCCGATCCTCCACCCTGTCATAGAGTGAGATTTAGAAACTCCATTAACAAGAAGTGTCTGCTCTTTAAGTTCCGGAGAAATTTGAGCAATCGATACGTGCTCTGCACCATTATAAAGAAGCTTTTCATATATTTCATCAGAAATAATTAAAATATTTTTCTCCAGGCAGAGTTCACCAATTTCCTTCAGTTCTTCCCTGGAGTATGTCATGCCGGTTGGATTGCTTGGGGAATTAATAATAATAGCTTTAGTTTTTTCAGTGACTGCTTCTTCAATCTGCTTACGTGTCGCTTTAAATTGATTTTCTTCTTTTCCTTCAACGAAGACTGGTACTCCTCCGGCAATTTTCACCTGCTCCGGGTAACTTACCCAGTAAGGAGTTAAAATTATTACTTCCTCGTCATCACGGAGAATCGTCTGAAAAATAGAAGAAAGGGCATGTTTAGCTCCCGTAGAAACTGCAATTTGATCCGGAGTATAGTCCAGACCGTTATCTTCAGCAAACTTATCGCAGACAGCCTGCTTAAGTGCCGGGAGTCCTGCTGCCGGTGTGTATTTTGTGTGACCCTCCAGCATTGACTTATAGCTTGCTTCAATAATATAGCGGGGAGTATTGAAGTCGGGTTCCCCTGCACCGAGACCTATCACATCGTGTCCCTGTTCCCGAAGTTCTTTCGCTTTTGCCGTAATTGCCAGCGTTGAAGATGGAGTAATCGATTCGACTTTCTCGGAAAATTTCATCATTATCTCTCCTCGTAAATTAGTTAATTCTGTGGAAATAGAGGGGCTTTGCTTCCCGGAAAATCAAGAAGCACCAAGCTGATAGCTTTTAATATATTCCCCGTCTTCAAAAGAAACATAATAGTACCCGAGCCGCCCATAGGAATCTGTGTAGTTGATTTCGTAAATTGGACTTCCTTCGAGCATACCTAATCTGACAGCATGTACAGTCTGCATGTCTTCATCCGCTGATGCTGTATCAAGGACTTCTTCCGGACTCACACCCGAACTATGTAATAATACTTCCGGTTCCGCTTCTGAATTTTCCGGAACCAGAACGTAAATGTCTTCTCCATCCTCCCTTACAGCATCCACTACCTGATAGGATGCTTCTCCATGAAAAAAACTCACATCGTAAATTTCCATAATGTCTTCAACAGAAGAGGCTGCAGCCCTGCCGGCAGATTCTCTTTCTTCAAGCGGGGAAACTGCCGAATTATAAAGAAAAAGAAGAAAGACCGAAGCACCAGCTGCAGCACCCAGTGGTATCAGCAGCCAGTACTTCACGTGTCAGAGCCTTTCGTATCATAAATAGTAAAAATCATCTGCTCTTTATCGTTGTCATCAAGTGCAAGCCCAAACATTACATCTCTTTCTTTCAATGTTCTGTTCAGGGAATCCACTATCTTGTACGCATCCCTGCATTTTTCCATCTTTATAGAACTCAACAGCCTTATTTGATCATTGGACATGTACTGATACCTCCCGCTTAAATTCCGAGTGCTTGTTTATTTTATCATAAATTAAAGCTGACTGTTTTTGATTATAGCAGTTTTTGTGCCTGTTTGTCTGCTTCAAAAAGCACTCTTTCTTCGTCTAATGTGAGCAGCTCTCTATTTCTCATTACCTGACTGCCGTGCACCCAGACGCTTTTTATATCGGTCGATTTCATAGCATATACTACATGGGAAACCGCTCTGTCTGAAAAGGCTGGTGTTAAATGAGGAGAAGACGTATCGACAAGAATAAGGTCTGCTTTCCATCCCGGGGAAATCTTTCCTGTTTTCGGAAACTGCAGTGCTGAAGCTCCTCCAAGAGTGGCAGCTTTTAAAATATCTTCTGCAGCTGTGGCAGCAGGATTTTCTTCTATTCCTTTGTGGAGCATAGCAGCCATTCTCATTTCCTCCACTATGTCCAGTGCGTTATTGCTTGCTGTCGAATCTGTTCCAATAGTTACGTTTACTCCTTTTCTCATCATCTCTGCTGCCGGGGCGATCCCTGATCCGAGTTTAAGATTGGATTTAGGGTTGTGGGACACTGCCGTATTTTTTTCAGCGAACAGATCTATATGAGCCGGGGAAATATGCACCGCGTGAGCCAGAAGAACGTCCAGTTCAAAGATGCCCAGATTATTTAAATGATCTACCGGGTGGAGGCCGTAGCGTTTTATATGCTCTTCTGTTTCTTCTGCTGTTTCGGCGCAGTGTGTATGAAACAGCAGATTGTTTGACGCAGCGAGGTCTGCCGCTTTAAGCATAAAATCCGGCGGGCACGTGTAAGGAGCGTGCGGCATAATACCTATCCTTATTCTGCCGCTTCCTTTCATATGCCATTCGGCGGCAAGGTTTTCTGCTTCAGAAAGCTTCCCTTCCTGTACCTCTGCGCTTCCGAAGCCGATCATCCCTCTCCCTAGTACAGCCTTCAGCCCTGCACGGTCGATTTTTTCAGCAAATTCTCCCATATGCAGGTGATACATGTCCAGAAATGAAGTAGTACCAGACTTTATCATTTCCACCATCGCGAGGTCCCCCGCAGCTTCCACCATGTTTTGGTCAAAGCGTTTTTCATTCGGCCACATAACATTTTCCAGCCAGTCATGAAGCGGCATATCATCTCCTGCTCCCCGGAGAAGTGAACTTCCAGCATGTCCGTGAGTATTTACGAAGCCAGGGAGAAGCCATCCACCACCGCCGTCTGTTACGATGTCAGCCTGCTCCTCCGGCGTGCCGCTTCCTGTCTTAATTACTTCATCTCCTTCAATCTTAACCCAGCCTTCTTCCGGTGGATTTCCCGGGTTAATAATCACGATATTTTTAATGATCTGCGTCATAAGCACTCTCCTTTAAAGGCGTATGAAGCCATGTATCGATTTCTGTTTCCAGATCATACATGGAACCACGATGTACCGGCATATCCGGCAGTGATTTTACAAACTGCTTTCCATAGCGCGCTGTATCAATCCGCCGATCGAGCACAATTACTATTCCTCTGTCGGTTTCTCTTCTTATCAACCGGCCGAATCCCTGCTTAAAACGAAGAATGGCCTGGGGCAGAGCAAGCTTTATAAAAGGAGAAACACCCTCCTGTTTCAGTTTATCCGACTTCGCTTTAAATACAGGATCAGAAGGCGGGGAGAATGGCAGACGGGCCATGACAATGACACTCAAATCTTCTCCGGGGATGTCGACACCTTCCCAGAAACTGCTTGTACCAAAAAGTATCGTCCTGTCAAACTGCTGAAACATTTTAACAAGCTTCGTCCTGCTTTTCGACTGGATTCCCTGTCCGATAAGCATATATGATTCGTCCAGTAGGCTGCTTACCAGGTAATATGTTTTTCTCAGCATATCGTAGGAAGTGAAGAGTACGAGCATTTTCCCTTCGGTTACTTCAGCTGTCTGATAAATAGCCTGGGCTATGGAGTGAATGTAGGCGTCCTCCCCCGCTTCCTGAATAAGGGGAATGTCATTTGGAATCATTAAAGCTACCTGCTCGCTCCATTTGAAAGGAGAAGCAACTACTTTCGTGTCCACTTCAAAGTCTTCCAGACCGAGCTGCCTGATAACAAAGTTGAATGACTGATTTACGGTGAGTGTGGCACTCGTTAAGACCGCACGCTTTTTCTTTTGAAAAAAACGGTCAGCCAGCAGCTGTGAGACCTCTGTTGGACTGCTGAATATCGCGATGGACTGTTTTGGTCCTTTAAGCGCTCTTTCCATCCAGTAAACATTGTCCTCCTGCTGGTGAGTTATTAAGTCCATAAATTTCCCGTGTAGATCGTCCATTTCATGTATATAGCGGTCAAGAGCCGTCTGTTCGTTTTTATAAGCCGTTCCTGCAGAAGTATCACTGCTTATTTCGAGCTCAATTTTTTTCAGTTCATTAACAGCTTCAGTAAACACAGCATGGAACCTGTGGGCAGCTTCCAGAACATAATCCCACGATTCATCACGTACAATCACTTTGGAAACATCCCCTGTTTCTCCCCTGCCTGCTCCTTTATTGGCATAACTGTAAATAGATAAAAACAAATCATTCCATTCTTCCCGGGCCTGCTGGATTCTTTCTTTGCATTTCAGCCACATCTCCGGTGTATATAAAGAAAGCCATGGTTCGAGAACGTTATCCTGCCCGCGGGTGGTAAAATCGTTCAACAGCTGGGCCATGCTCGCATAATCCAGCTGGATACCGAAATGTCTTGTAGCCGCTTCTTCAAGATGGTGTGCTTCATCAATAATAACCGAACTGTAGGAAGGAAGAACCTGGCTTTCATGGACAACATCACTTAAAAGCATGGCGTGATTCGTAATTACGACATCGGCTGCTTTTGCCGCCTTTTTAGCACGCTGGTAAAAACACCTGGAAAACCATGGACAGTCCGGTCCCGCACACGACTGAATATCGCTCGATACCTCTCTCAGGAATCGGTCCGATGCATCTGCCAGATTCAGCTCTTCGACATCTCCTGTTCCCGTGATCGTCAGCCAGACGACAATCTGGGCCTTGGATAACATTCTTTCATAGCTTTCCTGAAAACTCAGATCCAGCAGATTTTCAACTTTCTGAAGGCAGACATAATGCGTTCGCCCTTTCAACAGCGCCGGTTTTACAGGAAAGGGAAGAAGCTTTTCGATCAGAGGTACTTCTTTTTTCAGCAGCTGTTCCTGAAGCTGAATAGTTTCTGTACTTATTACAACTTTTTCTTTGTATACCGCCGCGTAATAAGCGGCAGGCAATAGATAAGCCAGCGTTTTTCCGGTACCCGTCCCTGCTTCCACAAGGCCGATCTTATTGCTGGTAAATACATCATGCACAAAGTTTATCATCTCTTCCTGGCCTGATCGTCTTATGAAATTAGGCATCTCCTTTTTAATGGTCTCTCCGGTTTGAAAATCTGCAAACACCTCATTAAAATCAGCCTCTATGTTTTCGTTTTCCTGAGCTTGAGAGTTATTCTTTCTTAGAGCGATCCCTCTATAGACCTCCAGTTCTCCCGAAGCATCTTCTGCCTGCTCAAACCATTCTTCCAGTAAAGGCCGAAGACTGCTCTTCAGCATGTGTTCAATACCGAGCAGATGTTTCAGTGCCGGGCGTGGTAATCCACGAAATACTTCTGATATTTTTAAAAACAGCTCTGCTGTGGCATAGGCATCACTGTCTGCCTGATGAGGCACGACATGGTGGAGCCCCAGATTTTCAGCGAGTTCTCCCAGTCGGTATCCCGGTTCCGAAGGAAAAGCAATACGGCTGAGTTCGACTGTATCCAGTACCGGACCTTCATATGGCGGATAGCCGGTATCTTCCAGAGTTTCGTTTAAAAAATGAAGATCGAAATCCACATTATGGGCAACAAAGCAGGAATTGTTTAAATCTCCCATTAATTCCGGCACGATTTCGTCAAATAAAGGAGCTTCCGTCAGATCTTCTGTCTGAATCTGCGTAAGCTGCTGTACAAATGCCGGGATGGAGGTTTTTGCATTTATTAACGTATTAAAAGTTTTTACTATCTTTTCTCCTTCAATCACTGTATAAGCAAGCTGGATTATCCGGTCTCCTTCTGCATAGGAAACTCCTGTAGTTTCTAAATCCAGTACGACATATCGAGACATATTACGACCCTACTTTCTGAATAACATTCCTCTGCTATTGTATCACGGTTGAACAAATTCTTCTTTCAGCTCAGCCAAAAAAGATGCCGGGACAAAACTCAGCTAATAAGTAGAAAGAGAGCTCTCCTTCTAAATCGATATCTGCAGGAGCATGATATTGCTTTTGCCGTCAACGATCTCGTGGAGTCCATACCGGAGGAGGCTTTCCATGGCTTCCGCCGCTCCACCGGCTGTCCTGCCTGTCATCCTAAATGATGAGGAAAGTTCTCCTCTGTGTGTATACTCAATCCACATTCTCCGGCACGAAATTGAAGCGAATGCGCATAAGTTTATGTATGTCTGGCGGAAATCCGTCGAACGGGAGGATCCCGAAGAGTTAACCTCTGAAGAGCTCGAAGAAGTCGTGCAAAAGCTGGAGGAAACTGTGGGCGATTATGAAGAGCGAATCGAAGCATCGAGGACGCGCAGGAGCCAGCCTTCAGATTTCTAAAGGTGAATTTGAGGAAGTACACCGCCAGTAACCGGGCTTCCCCCAGCATCGTCTAATAAAAAGGCGGCCGTTATCAAAATCGATAACGGCCGCCTTTTGTTAATTTATCAGAGACTGCTTTGTCACAGCCTCTTTTTTCAGCGGGAGAAACGCTGTTACTTCTGAGCAACGCTTTTGGATGCTTCGATTTTTTCCAGCTGGTTTTCCACTTCTTCGTCTGTCAGTTTATTTGTTTCGATGTAACGGTTTCTTGGGTGCACCCGGCACTCATGCGTACATCCTCCCAGATAAAATTGTTCGTTTTCTTCTGAAGTCAGAATCTGCTTGTTGCAGTCCGGGTTCGCACAGTTGATATAGCGTTCACAAGGCTCACCGGTGAAGTGATCACGTCCGACTACCACATGATCCTCCTGATTAACAGGTACACTGATGCGCTCATCGAAAACATAGCACTGACCATTCCAGAGTCTGCCCCGCACTTCCGGATCTTTTCCGTAGGTGACAATCCCCCCCTGAAGATGGTTGACATTGTCAAATCCTTTTTCCACGAGCCAGCCTGAGAACTTTTCACAGCGTATACCGCCGGTGCAGTACGTAAGAATTTCTTTTCCTTCAAGCATCTCGCGATTCTTTTCCACCCATTCCGGAAGTTCACGGAAATAATCTATGTCGGGTCGGATCGCTCCATCAAAATGACCGATATCATATTCATATTTGTTTCTCGCATCCAAAACGATAGTATCCGGATCCTGAAGCTTTTCATACCACTCTTTTGGACTCAAATAATTACCGGTCGTCTCTCTTGGATCAACATCTTCATCGTTCAAACGAAGAGTAACAAGCTCCGGACGCGGGCGGACATGCATTTTTTTAAAGGTATGCCCTTCCGCTTCATCAATTTTAAAAGTAATGTCCTGAAAGACCGGATCAGCCTTCATGTCATCCATATACTGCTGTGTCTGTTCATACGTTCCGGATACGGTACCGTTAATGCCTTCGGCAGCAATAAGTATACGGCCTTTTAGACCGAGGCTCTTACAGTACTCCAGGTGCTGCTGTGCCCTTTCTTCCGGATCTTTAATATCTGTATACAAATAATAGAGTAATACGCGATATGCTGGTTTCTCCATCGGTCATATACCCCTTTCATTCTTCATTTCACTTGTTTACAAGTACGGAGGATATTATATCAGAAATTCATCGTTAAAAACAGTTTTTTATACGTACAGGGGTACTTTTTTAAACTCCTCGTGCATTCCCCCAGACAAGTGTATGGAGCTGCGGAAGAACTCTGGCACTGTTCATCGCCGGATCCTTCATCGTCCAGTCTACGAGACTTTCGTAACGGCTGAGCAGTCTCGGAACGAGGTCTTCCCTGTTTTTATCTTCTCCGGTATCTTCGTTGCCCACCTGCAGATAAAAAGGAATATGAGGATACCTTTGGTGAATGTTTCTTGCATATTCGAAATCCTCTTCATTGAAAATAACAACCTTCAGACTAACTTGCTGTGTCTTGCCAGCCTCCGTCAGCCGGTGTATGATGTCATCCAACACCTGAAAGTTCGTTTTCATCAGCGAGCTTGGAGGTTTAGGGGAAATAGTTAAATCGTCTACCTCTAAAAACCATTCCTGCCAGAGACTTCCCTGGGTTTCAAGTGCAGCTTCCACTTTATTTGCGTGCAAAAGATCGATAAAAGCTCCCATATGCTTTAAAAGAGCCGGGTTCCCACCGGAAATAGTAACGTGTGAAAAATTGCCTTCCGCTTCTTCATTAAGTCGATTCCAGATTTCATCCGGAGTAATCTTTTCAATATCTTCTTTCGCGGAACCGTCCCACGTAAA
Source organism: Bacillus sp. (in: firmicutes) (assembly GCA_003560495.1). Classification (GTDB taxonomy): domain Bacteria; phylum Bacillota; class Bacilli; order Bacillales; family Salisediminibacteriaceae; genus Alkalicoccus. The sequence continues at coordinate 12,181 of PWLM01000008.1, forward strand.
AGCAGAATCACACCAGCTGCACGAATAGTCGCATCCTGCTGTACGGACGAACATCGTTTTTTTTCCTATGACCATACCTTCCCCCTGGAATGTAGGACCGAAAATTTCCAGTACAGGAAGTCTCTTATTCATTATTCATCCACTCCCGCCGCATTTCAGCATAGCTCGTCGGAGTCTCGAATAATCTTACAAATTCCACCCGGAACTCCTGGTTACCCTTTATATTCCGTTCCTGCAGCTCTCTTTCCATCTGTTCGAACAGCCACACTACCATATTTTCTGCTGTTGTATTCATTGGAGGAAGCATCTCGTTTATATAGCGGTGGTCGAGATAGGTTTCTATTTTTTCTTTCCAAATATCTTTAATATCTCCGAAATCAAGCATCATACCTATTTCATCTACATATCCACTGATACCGAATACAGCTCGGTATGTATGTCCGTGAAGGTTTTTGCATTTCCCTTCGTATTCGTGGAGATGGTGCGCAGCGTCAAATGTAAACTCTTTGGATACCATGACACGCCTGCTGTGATATTTTAAATCTTTTTTTTGAATGTCAGTACCAAGCTTCTGCAGTTTTTCTACAATACGGAATCCAAACATCGCTTTATCCTTCCTTTCGAGCTTTATAGATTTTCAGGCCGTTTCTACGCAGTTCACAGGCCGGGCATTCTCCGCATCCGTCAGCTATTATTCCGTTATAGCAGGTAAGGGTTTCCCTGCGTACAAATTCCAGGCCGCCCAGCTTATCAGCGAGCTCCCATGTTTCTGCTTTGTCAAGCCACATCAAGGGCGTATGAATAACAAAATTGTAGTCCATGGACAGATTCAATGTGACGTTCAATGATTTTACAAATACGTCCCGGCAGTCCGGATAACCGCTGAAATCCGTTTCACACACGCCGGTAATAATATGACGGGCCCCAATCTGTTTACCGTAAATGGCGGCAAACGAGAAGAAGAGATGATTACGTCCGTCAACAAATGTCGTAGGCAGCTCCCCTTCTTTCTGTTCGATGCTGATATCATCCCTCGTAAGAGCATTCGGAGCAAGCTGGTTCAGCAGGCTCATATCCAGCACCGTATTTTTGACCCCAAGTTTTTCAGCGACAGACTGTGCCACCTCGATTTCCTTCTGATGTCTTTGATTGTAATTAAACGTTACTGTTTCGACTTCATCGAACTGCTTCAAGGCCCAAAGAAGGCAAGTAGTACTGTCCTGCCCCCCGCTGAATACGACAACGGCTTTTTCCTTTTCTCTCATAGCCGATTCACTCCTTTATCATTACGCATCATTTATACGACTGTTATTTTTGCCCGCACCAGACGGGTTCTTTATTAAATCAAAAAAAGGTGCTCCGCTCCGCTGAATGAATCCAGCAAAAAACGAAGTCACCTTAAAAAGTAAGGCCGCAGCCGGCCAGGATTTCACAATTTGGGACCTAGTTTTTTATAGAGGGTTTAGCTAGAACCTCTCCGCTGTCAGCGGGCTGTATTATACAATTATACCGCAGATCATCTTAACACAGAAAAATGGAAGCGTCCAGCCGAGTAAACCAACATTCCTTAACATTCAATACGTCCCATTTAACCGGATTTTTTTACATCATCGTCCTGATTTACAAACCGGGCTTGTAAAAAAGATGATGTGCATGCAGACTGTGCTCTGAAAGTTTAAGCCAGGCGAAAGAACATAACGGAGATTTCCGCTTATCGGTCGCCGAGCCAGGATTTATAAGCAGTGTTTTTCCGTGAAAACGAAGGTAAGGAATATGGGAATGTCCAAAAAGAATGATGTCTGCTTTTTCTTTAAAAGCATTTTCCGCTCTTTTTTCTGTTGTTCCTCCCCGGCCCTCATGTCCGTGCACAATACCAATTCTATAGCCGTTTCTTTCTAACGTAAGGAAAGCAGGAAGTTGATTCTGCACTTCAGGCTCGTCAGCGTTTCCATACACCCCGGCTATATTCCAATCGGTCTGCAGCTCTTTATAAACAGAAAACGTCTGCCAGTCTCCTGTATGAATAATTTCATCAGCTTCCATCATAGCCTCCCTGAGAATCTCAGGCAGCTTGAAAGCTCTTGAAGGCATATGGGTATCTCCAAAAATGAGTATATTCATGAGTTATTTTTGTCCCCTACTTTCGGAGCGCGGGCAGCCGCATAAATACGGAGAAATGCTCCTGTAGTAGTAACAAGACCAAGTATAATAAAGAGCAGCTGCCTGTCAGCAAAAAGCAGACCGGTAGCTGCTGTAAGAATAAATAAAATTCCGGTCAGCAGAAAAAAAATCTCTACCGCGATAAATAGTTTACTTCTTTTGGACATCTGCCTTCCTCCTCTTTTATCTTTTTACACTATAACATAGTTTTTGTGTGCAATTATTATGTAGAGAAGCGGGCTGCTTTAAACAACCATGACAATTAATTATAATGTGCTGGCTTCGTTAATAATATGCATTTATGGAGCCCGTCCTTGTCCAGTTTTCGGCAAGCTTCTTGGGAGCAGGCAGTCATTATAGTTAACGCTCTATAAAAATTTAAAGACCCTGCTGAAATATTTCAGGCAGGGTCTTTAATCAATTATTTTTTCTTAATCCAGAACTTTAGAACACCATCTTCTTCCGACTGCTCCACAAGTTCATGGCCTCCTGATTTAGACCAGGCAGCGAGGTCCGCTTTAGCCCCCTGATCCGTTGCGTGAATTTCCAGCACCTGGCCGGATTCAATATCATTCATCGCCTTCTTCGTTTTAACAATCGGCATTGGGCATGCCATTCCTTTAGCGTCGAGTACTTTATCTGCGTTCATGTGTAAAACCTCCATTAATAATTAAAATGTCTTTTCTTATACCGGGTGAAAATAATTCACTTGTTATTAAAAAATTCGTTTCTCCAGATTACTTACGCTTTCACAGCGCAACGGTTAGGTCCGATTTCCATTTCCTGTTTTTTATCAATATCCGGTGTGATTTTCCCCATGTTTGTCTGACGAATTTCCTGATGAGAATTCGGCTGCGGCGGAAGATTTTCTGTAACGAGCGCCCGGAATTTGTTTTCGTCATCAATATTGAGTCCATGATTTTTTTCAAATAGCGTTCCCAGCTTTTCCTGAACACTGCCGTCATCATTAACTTCTTCCATAATCATGAAATGCGCCGGCAGTACGATCAGATCTTCAGAGAGCTCACGGTAACGGCTGTAAAGCGTTTCACGCAGATCCCCTACCCAGTCCTCTGCCTTCCCTGCAAGGTCGGGACGCCCGATGGAATCGATAAACAGAATGTCACCGGAAAGCAGGAAGCGGTTATCTATGACAAAAGAAGTTGACCCGATAGTGTGACCTGGAGAATACAAAGCGTTAATATCGATTGCTGTGTCACCTATACGGACCTGCTCCCCATCAGTAAGCGGTGCGTATTCGAACACAACTTCTTCTGCATCTTTCGGAGGGAGCCAGTAAACTGCACCAGTTTTCTCAGCTATTTCACGCCCTCCGGAGATATGATCTGCATGTAGATGCGTATCAAAAACGTGTTTGATCTCTACCCCTTTTTCTTTTGCAAAGTTAATAAAAACGTCTGTCATACGTGTTGCATCGATAATGGCTGCTTCTCCGTTGGAAACTGCCATATAGGAAAGGCATCCTTTTCCGAGACGGACAAACTGATAAAGCTCACCATTAGGAAGATCACCAACTTTGACCGGTTCAAGATGCTCGCTCCAGGTCTTCATTCCGCCTTCAAGATATGAGACCTCCAGTCCTTCATCCGAGAGCATTTCTGCAACCATCTGAGAAGAACCTTCCTTTGCACATACAACGAGCAGTTCTTTATCTTTTGGAATGTCCTCTATAATTTCTTCCACACCGTCAAGAAGCTCAAAGTAAGGAACATTCATATACTGAAAAGAATCAGACTCAATTTTCCAGTCCGTATAAGCATCTTCATTACGGACATCAAGAATAAACAAATCTTTCTTTTCTACAACGCGGCGTGCTACTTCTGAAGCTTTCATTGCTTTAACTGCCATTATTATATTCCTCCTTGGGAAATTAATTGATTACTTACTGGATTCCGTTGGCCCGTTCCAGTCGCTCATACCCGGCACTACGTTCTTTACGTTTGTGAATTCGTTGTCAGCAAGTTTCTGAGAAGCCATGTCACTGCGATTGCCGGTTCGGCAGACAACATATGTTTCTTTACTTTTGTCCAGCTCATTTATGCGTTGATCCAACTCCCCGAGAGGAACAGATACGGCACCGGGAATGTGGGAAAAGGCATATTCCGCTGATTCACGGACATCAAGAATCTGCACATCACCGTCCAGCTTTTTTTGAAGTTCACTGTTATCAATAACGTGAGGAAAAGTTTTTTCTTCACTTTCTTCACCCGAGGATTTACGGACATAGTGATAAAGAACCCCTTCTTTTTCAGAAGTTCCGATATATTGATGACCCGACTTCTTAGCCCATGCTTCCAAATCAGCAGTGGAGCCTTTGTCCGTAGCCTGAATTTCAATGACTTGACCAGGCTCCAGTGCACCTATTGCCTTTTTTGTTTTGACGATCGGCATAGGACAGGCAAGACCTTTGGCGTCCAGATGTTCATTAACATTAATATTCATTGTTTCCTCCTTATTATCCCTATACATGTATGGGTATTTAAATTAAGAAATTTTTTACGGCGCTGCTGTTTCCCCGTTCCAGGAAATCATTCCGCCGTCCATATTGATCACGTTATAACCATGCTTTTCGAGAAACTGCCCCGCTCTTTCGCTCCGGGCACCCGACCGACAGATCATAATCACTTCTTTATTTTTGTCAATTTCATCCATACGTTGTGGAATTTCACCGAGCGGAATATGCTTTGCCCCGGGTACCATTCCCTGTGCTGTTTCTTCAGATTCTCTCACATCAATCATCTGCAGAGATTTATTTAATCTGCTGTCAACTTCTTCTGCTGACCATATTTTCATTGATAGAATACCTCCTTAAATAAACAGGTTTACGTTGCCGTCCTCAGCTTCTGCAAGATAGGCTGCCACCCCGCCATATTCAATGCCATCAATGAGTTCTTCTTTCTGCAGACCGAGAAGATCCATCGTCATCGTACATGCTACAAGTTTTACTTCCTGTTCCTGAGCCATGTCTATCAAATCAGAAAGAGGCATCGCCTGGTGTTTTTTCATTACGTTTTTTATCATTTTCGGTCCCATTCCGCCAAAGTTCATGTTGGAAAGACCCATATTTTCAGCTCCGCGCGGCATCATTTTGCCGAACATTTTTTCCATTTTTCCTTTTTCCACATCTACTTTTTCTTCTTTGCGGAAAGCATTCAGCCCCCAGAAAGTAGCAAAGATTGTAACGTCGTGATCGTAGGCCGCCGCTCCGTTCGCGATAATAAAGGCAGCCATCGCTTTATCGTAATCTCCGCTGAATAAAATAATGTTGGTCGACTTTTTCTCTTCCATACTATATAGCCTCCTGTTAATTAAGTTGTTTCGTTTCACTGTTACCAATATACCACCGGGGGTATATTTTTGTCAACACTTCATTTATTTTTTTAAATCAAGGTAAAACTCATTTGCATTTATAAAAATTAATGCATTGATCTTTCACCTGTCGTTAAGATCTCTTAGCCGACACTGCAGAAACATCCCTCTATTTTAAAGGGGAGATATCTGCCGCCTGAAAAGACGGCAGATAGAGTACTAACGGCTTTTTACAAGCATGTTTACAGCTTCCTGAATCATCTCTTCAGAATCTTCCCCGCTTTCAATCTGCTGTCTGACGCACTGTTCGAGATTGGAACTGACTACAACACCCAGTGCCCGGTCAAGCGCATTACGTGCCGCAGACATTTGACCAACGAGTTCACGGCAGTCTTTACCTTCTTCCATCATACGGGAGATTGCACGCACCTGCCCTTCTATACGTTTAATCCGGTTCTTCATTTGAGGGGTGTATTCCATGTTTTTCCCTACTTTCTATTATTTTACAGCTTCGTTCATCGCTGCTTCCATTTTTGCCTCTACTTTTTCGGCAACTTTCATTACTTTTTCATTATCAACAAATTCCATCAGTTTCGTAGGATTCGGCATACCTGCTTTTGTTTCTCCGTTTTCTTCATAAACAACAACTTTACACGGAAGGAAATAACCGGCAAGCATTGTTTCTTCCAATACTTCCTTAGCTATTTTCGGGCTGCACACTTCCAGGATACGGAACTTATTGTCGAGGCCTACTCCTTTTTCATCCAGTTTTCCTTTGGCATCAAAATCCCAGAGCACACCAAATTCCTGCTTTTGAAAAGCTTCTCCTAGTTTTTCCACTGTTTCCTCTACTGAGTAAGGTGAGTTAACTGTTGTATGAAACATGAGCATCCCCTTTCTTTTAATACGTGTATGGGTATATTATAATCAATTTAAATCTTTTCGTCAACTGGTGGCGGCTGCCTCTTTACGTAAGGTCCGATGCAGCTCTTCCTCCGGCCATCCGGCTTTTTGAAAAATATCCCGGACAGGCCCTTTCATTTCCACTATTGTAACTTTAATATTCTGCATCTCATATTCATGCTTCCATCTCTCAACTTCATGAAGAGCCACAGCGTCAATAGAATTAACTCCGGAAAAATCCAGGATAATCTGTTTTAGTTCCGGGCGTTCAAACACTGCCTGTTCCAGCTTATCTCCAGTGAAACCCGCATTCGCAAAGTAAAGAGGTGCATCAACACGAAGAATAAACAAGTCTTCCCTGACCGCAGCTTCAGGAAACCGGTTAATATTCCGGTAAATATCTTTATTTTTTAAATATCCGAGTTCAGCTGTATGAGGATAGGCGCTCTGCCATATAAACACAACCAGCGAAAATCCAATTCCTATGAAAATTCCCTGCTCCACCCCTATAAATAACGTAGAGGCAAAAGTTACAAGCCAGACTATCCCATCAATCCGGCGGATCTTAAATAACGATTTAGCTTCTTTAATATCTATTAGTTTGTAGACTGCCAATATAATTACAGCTGCCAGGACCGCGTTTGGAAGATAGTAAAAGGCCCCTGTGAAAAATACAAGAGTAAGCATAATTAACAGGGCCGTTACTACAGAAGCAAGTGGAGTTTTGGCTCCGGCATCATAATTGACAGCCGACCGTGAAAATCCACCAGTTACTGGAAACCCCCCAAAAAAGGATCCACCTGCATTTGCCAGTCCCAGTCCGGCAAGCTCCCTGTTTGCTGATATACGGTAATTTTCTTTCGAAGCTATTACTTTAGCCATAGCGAATGATTCCATAAAGCCGATAAAAGTAATTGTCAGCGCTGTTGGAAATAAGGCTGCTGCTGCCTCTAAACTCACGGCTGGAAGAACTAAAGAAGGCAACCCTCCAGGTACTTCCCCAATAATAGATACCCCTTCCTGATTAAGCTGAAACCAGGAAACGGCAGCGATACCAAATAATACTGCTGCCAGAGGTCCGGGCAGCGCCGGAACGTATTTTTTAACAGCCAGCATAATTACAATACTTGCTGCAGCGATTATCAAAGCCCATCCATTAATTTCAGTAATTCTGGACGCTGCTTCTACAATTGTCATTATAAGGTGTTCCGATTCGATAGAAAAACCAAGGATATGATCCAACTGGCTGAATGCGATAATAATTGCCGCCGCTGAAGTAAATGCACTAATGACAGCATGGGAAAAAAACTTAACAATGAAACCGAGCTTAAGTACTCCCATCAGTAGCTGCATTACTCCCACCATCAGCATTAACAGCAGCGCAAGAGTAATGTACTCATCTGAACCGGGAGCTGCCAGAGGCGAAACTCCTGCATACACAAGCAGTGATACAACAGCTACCGGCCCGACTGCGAGCTGGCGTGAAGATCCAATAATTGCATACAGCAGAATAGGAATGGCAGCTGCGTACAAGCCGGTCACAGGCGGCATTCCTGCCAGCATGGCGTAGGCCATGCCCTGCGGGACGAGCATAATTGCCACGATGAGACCTGCTGTCAAATCCCCTTTTAAATTACGTTTGTCATAGTTAAAAAGCCAATCAAGTACAACACGATTCTTCAAACTGAATCCCTTCTTTCTCAATAACTAAATACCCTTATCCCTATTTTATATTTTATATACCCCTATATGTATTGTCAACTATACGTCGTGCTGAATATGTGTCTGCCGATCCCGATTTCTTCAAATCACCATACAGATACTGATAAAATACCAAACTCTCATCCTCTGATTCTTACAATAGCTATGTTAAAGCTAGTATTTAAGATATATACCTATCATAATGAGGGAGTTTGTTGTTGTTTACGTAAGAAAAGTTGAAAGCTGTCTTCGTGGCAGGTGGAAAGAGTCAACAAAGACGGAGGTTCTTCTTATCTATATTATATTTTCGAGGCAGCTTTACAATTAGCACTATGGAAGTTTCGTATTGTATAAGCAGCTTTGGACTTTCACCTGCTTCATGATAATAAAATTAACTATGAGATTCATTTTTAGTTAAATTATTCCAAATAAGGAGATCGTTTTACATGCTCAAAAACATTTATTACCTTATTTGACATATACTAATACCCCCTCCCCCATATTACATAATTTCACATGATTTTTAGGCCAACAGACTGGGTATAATATAAATTAAGCAGCAGGGGAACGCATAGCGGATGCATTAATTTTAATGACTCCTAATTCCGGTCCCCTGCTGTTCTCTTTTGATAATTCGGGCAGAAGCATTACGCTTCTGCTTTTTTAGATTGCAGGCGTATTTTTTGCCTGAAGATTCGAAAAAGCGTAATCTATAATATGGGCTTGTATCATTGGTTTTATTGATTTAACTTTCGTAAATCACCCTTTTAGAATGGAAGTGATTTACAAAAACAATGTTTTATATATTAACATATTATAGAAATCAGCACGTTCATTCAAACGTCTTGGAAAGCAGGTTGGTAGTATGGCACATGATGAACGGCGGCAGGGAATAGCAGCGGGACTCAGTGCTTATTTTTTATGGGGCCTACTTCCTATTTACTGGAAATGGATTGATCACGTTCCCGCAGCAGAAGTGCTTGCTCATCGTATCATATGGTCGCTGGTTTTTTTAGGAGGGCTTTCCCTCATATTAAGGAGAGTGACTGCCTTAAAGGAAGACCTTAAGTATATTGTTTCCTATCCTAAAATTATTGCCGGAATATTTACTTCTGCATCTTTTATCAGCATCAACTTGCTGCTGTTTATATGGGCTGTCGCTAACGAACGTATGGTGGAGGTCAGCTTAGGCTATTACATAAATCCTTTGATCAATGTTGTATTAGGTGTACTGTTTTTTAAAGAGAAATTAACTGTAAGGCAGCGTACAGCTGTAGGACTCGCTTTTGCCGGTGTGTTGATACTCACAATTTCTTCCGGGGCTGTACCTTACATTGCACTGAGTCTTGCCTTAAGTTTTGGTTTTTATGGCCTGGTGAAAAAGCAGACAAAAATTGGAGCTATGACGGGATTAATAATAGAAACACTTTTTCTTATGCCATTTGCTCTGGGATTTCTAATTTTTATCCATTCTTCTCTGGAAGATGTAATGCGGTCTGCTGATGCCCTCACCCCTCTCCTGTTAATAGGTACAGGTGCGGCTACAGCTATTCCGCTGCTCCTATTCGGAACAGCAGCACAAAAGATACCGCTCTCCCTTCTAGGTTTTCTACAGTACATTGCTCCGACAATGATGCTGGTCCTCGGGGTCATATTCTATGGGGAACCGTTCACAAATGTACACGTTATTTCGTTCGTATTAATATGGACGGCGCTTCTTTTATACTCTGTGAGGTTTAAAACTTCAAAAACTACTGAATAATATTCCGGCAGGTAAAACTATTTCTATGTATCTTATAAACAACAAATCTATCATTTCTATGAACGATTCATATTTTCTTTTTACGAGGCTCTGTTAAAGCTCTGTGTTATTTTTTGGAGTGCCAGCTGCTCCTTTTGCTCCGCCTGCCGCGGAGCAAGCATCCGGCTTTCCTTACACCCGAAGATCTCCTCCACGGCCGAGCGGAAGCAGAGTTTTCTACATTTATCAACAGCAGACAGACTTTAACACAGCTTTTAAAAAAACGCTCAAAAGTCCGGGCTGCTGGTAAGCACAGTGTAATTTATTAACTCAATATATAAAGAAGCAGTCTGCCGGTTCATGGCAGCCTGCTTCTTTATTACAGACGGTGCAGTTTTTCATCTTCCGCTCTCATTCGAAGACGCTTCGTTTTTAATCGGTGGCCTTCAAAATCTTCTTCGAACTCTGTTTGGAATTCAAAA
>PWLM01000048.1 GCA_003560495.1 Bacillus sp. (in: firmicutes)
ATTGCTGTTTCTACAGGAGGAGCAAGCCCGAAAGCGGCCCGAAGAATTAAACAGGAGCTGGAGGAAACGTACGGTGAACCCTACGGACAGTACATGGATTTCCTCCATGAAGTCCGTCTGCTTCTGAAGCGTTCTGACCTTGCTGATGCAGACAGACACCGATGGCTCGACGAAGTTACTTCCCCGGTGTATCTGGCTCCTGAAAAGCAGAGAGCCGTCCTCGACCGACTGGAAAAACTGCTTTCCTGATCAGAAAAAAAGCTGCCTATTACTTTATGGGCAGCTTCTCAGAGTGTTAATTAAGTCTTGATTTCAGAATAATTATTCTTCTGAGCGTACAGCTTTCTCCTGCGCTCAGCCTTGCCGTGGGGCTCGTCATCAGCTGTTTGCCCTTCGGCCGTGTAGGATCTTCCGACTTCGCTCAATCCCACCGGCGTCCCCGCCGGACGTTCCGGAGGAAAAACCCTCTCCTGAATGGAAGAAAGGACGGAATCAACAGGTTTTTTAGAAGAAGAAACTTCTTTTTATTTTCCTGCTGGAGCTGCAGCAGGCTACTCCGAGGCGAGATAGGACGAGCAGAAGATCCATTTCTTCCGAGCATTGGGAGGAAGAAATTAGCTGAAGCCGGCCCGCCCGGAAAGCGTCCTGCGGAGGCGAGAACAGGGAAATGTATAAAAACACTTTATAAAACAGCCTGAAAAGCTGCCCATTATTTTATGGGCAGCTTCTCGTTTTACGCGTGAAAATTCAGGCCGGAAGTTACTTCTGCGACGTGCCCGGTGCGGACAACATAATCACCGAAATGCTCGCCCGGCTGTCTCCGGGTCGCATACTCATTTAAAAGCGGCTTCAGGGTGTCGAGAATTTCCTGTTCTCCAATATTCTCCCGGTACAGCTTATTAAGCCGGTCTCCTGTAAAGCTCGCTCCGAGATACATGTTGTATTTGCCGGGACCTTTTCCGATAAAGGCAATTTCACCGAGTGCCGGCCGTGCACAGCTGTTCGGGCAGCCGGTCATTCGTATAAGGATTTCCTGATCCCGCAGTCCTGCTTCTTCCAGCTGATCTTCGATTTTATCAATCAAGGTCGGAAGGTACCGCTCTGCTTCGGCCATCGCCAGTGCACAGGTCGGCATGGCTACGCAGGCAAGTGAATTTCTGCGCAGAGCGGAATTGGCTTTACCGTCGGTCAGCCCGTACATTTTTACAAGCCGGTTGATTTTGGCCTTGTTTGATTTGGCTACGTTGGCAATAATGAGATTCTGATTGGCGGTAAGGCGGAATTCCCCTTTGTGAATTTTAGCAATTTCCCGGAGGCCGGACATGAGCGGATAATCTTCTGTATCCTTGACCCGTCCGTGTTCCACGTAAAGCGTCAGATGCCATTTGCCGTCTCCTTCTGTCCAGCCGTAGCGGTCTCCGCTGTTATCAAAATGATAGGGCCGTTCTTCCCCCAGCTCCCAGCCGAGGCGGGTGTTGAGCTCCTGCTTCAGCCAGTCGACGCCGTAACGGTCGATCGTGTATTTAAAACGGGCGTATTTTCGTTCGGATCGGTTGCCGTAATCTCTCTGGATGGTTAAAATCTTTTCTGCCACGTCATGTATTTTGTCCGCCGGACTGAAGCCGATAACGCGGGCAAGCTGCGGGTACGTATTCTCGTCCCCGTGTGTCATTCCCATGCCCCCGCCGGCCGTTACGTTAAAGCCCTGAAGCTCTCCGTTCTCAATAATAGCAATAAAGCCGAGATCCTGGGAAAAAATGTCGACATCGTTGGAAGGCGGTACAGCGACACCTATTTTAAACTTTCTCGGCAGGTACACCGGGCCGTACATTGTTTCCTCTTCTTCACCGCTGCCGGCTACTTTCTCTTCGTCGAGCCAGATTTCGTGGTAGGCTCTCGTCTTCGGCAGGAGGTGGTCACTCAGCTTTTTTGACAGTCCATGTACTTCTTTATGAATATCTGACTGGTAAGGATTGGACGTACTCATGACGTTCCGGTTGACGTCTCCGCACGCAGCAATCGTATCCATGAGGGCGCTGTCGATCGCCTGGATCGATTTTTTCATGTTCCATTTTAAAATACCGTGCAGCTGAAACGTCTGGCGGGTCGTCAGTTTCAGCGTCCCGTTCCCATACTTATGGGCAATTTCATCCATTTTCAGCCACTGGTGCGGATCGGCAACTCCTCCGGCAAGCCGGACACGGATCATAAACTGATACGCGGGTTCGAGCTTCTGCTGTTTTCGTTCATTCCGCACGTCCCGGTCATCCTGCATATAGCTTCCGTGAAACTTCAGAAGCTTTGTCTGGGCTTCCGGAATTCCGGCGCTGAGCGGATTGATGAAGTCCTCTGTCAGGCTGCCGCGGAGGCGGCGGCTGTCTTTTTTGATCAGTTCCGTTTCACTCGGCGGCCCGTCCTGCGTTACTTGTTTATCTGACATATTTTCACTCCTTCAGACACTATTTTCTTAATATACGTCCCGTTGATATTTTTTCTGTTTACGCAGATCCGTGAGAAAGGCTTCTGCTTCCTCCGGGCTTCTGCCGCTTTCTTTTTCCACGATCGCCCGGAGCGCATCGTGCACATCTCTCGCCATGTGATCTTTATCGCCGCAGATGTAAAGGTAGGCACCTTCCTCGAGCCACTCGTACACTTCTCTGCTTTTTTCGAGAAGACGGTGCTGAACGTATATCTTTTCTTCGGTATCTCTTGAAAAAGCGACATCCATCCGGGTAAGAACCCCTTCTTTCAGCCACTGCTGCCATTCTGTCTGGTAAAGAAAATCGGACATGAAGTGCTGCTCGCCGAAAAAGAGCCACGACTTTCCTTCTGCTTCTGTTTCTTCCCGCTCTTCAAGAAAAGAACGGTAGGGTGCTGCTCCTGTGCCGGCACCGATCATAATAACCGGAGTATCGGGATTTTCCGGAAGCTTGAAGTTTTTGTTCGGCTGTACAAACACGGAAAGCTTCTCCCCGGTGTCGGAGCGCTCTGCACACTGCACTGAGCAGACACCTTTTCTGTCTCTTCCATGGGCGTCATAACGCACGGCTCCGACAGTGAGATGAACTTCCTCCGGATTCGCCTTCATGCTGCTCGCAATCGAGTACAGGCGGACGGGGATTTTACGAAGAACGGAAATGAATTTTTCCGGCGGTGTGTCCCACGGACCAAAATCCCGCACAGCATCCAGCAGGTCCCGTCCATAAATGTATTCTGTAAGCTTTTCCTTATTTTCCGGGAGAAGCAGGTCTTTCAACTGCTTGTCTTCTGTCAAAGAAGCAAGTTTTTCAAGAAGCGGCTTCGTAAGCGTGGTAATTTCCACATGTTCAACGAGAGCACTGCGGAGCGGAAGGATCGTCCCCTCTTTTCCGACAGGCAGCGGATGCTCCGGATCCCAGCCCATCTGCACAATCAGCTGATCGACGAGCTCCGGATCGTTTTCCGGAATAATACCGAGGCTGTCCCCGGGCTCGTACGTGAGGCCGGAACCTTCCAGACTGAGTTCCAGATGTCGTGTTTCCTTGTTGGAGCCACGGCCGTTTAAATTTATATTTTCCATAATTTCTGCCTGGAAAGGATTCTTTTTACTGTATTTCACACTGCCTGCTGCTGGTACTGTTTTTTCCTCCGGCTTCGCTTCTGAAGCTTCAGCACCGAGTTTTTCGAGAACCCCCTCGAACCATGCGGCTGCCGGCTCTTCAAATTCTACGTCGCAGTCGTAACGGGGGTGGATTCTCTCTCCTCCGAGTTCCTCCAGCCGCTGATCAAACTCGATTCCTGTCTGGCAGAATTTTTCGTAGGAACTGTCACCGAGCGCAAGAACGGAAAACCTCAGGCCGTCCAGTGCCGGAGCTTTTCTGCTGAAAAGAAAATCGTGAAAACCGATGGCATTATCCGGAGGGTCTCCTTCCCCGTGCGTGCTCGTTATAACGAGCAGATCTTCCACTTTTTTCAGGTTTTTCGGCTTAAAAGAGTCCATGTCGACTGCTTTTACCGAAAACTGTTTCTGACGGAGTTTTTCAGCGGTTTCCTCTCCAAGTGCCTGGCAGTTCCCCGTATGGGAGCCGATTAATATCGTAATTTCCCTTTTTTCAGTTTTCCCGGAAACTTCAGCCTGCGCTTCCGCAGGAGCCGGAGCTTCCACGGTCGCTGCTGCGGAAGCGGATGCGGTTTCCTGGGAAAAAGCGAGATAACCGCTCAGCCAGTTTTTCTGGCTGTCATTTAATGTTTCCAGCAGCTGGTTCAGCAGTTCGGCCTGCTTTTCGTTAAAAGGACTGTTCGTTGTTTGTAACTGCACACTCTCCACCTCTTTCTAGATATTACGGTAATAATGTTCCAGCGCGACAATCATTGCCCCCATCTTCTGGGATTCAGGAGCTGTCACTTCTGTAATACCGCTGTTTAAAAGCTCCCGGGCCGTCACTTTCCCTACTGCTGCTGCCTGCACGCCGTTGTTGAAGGCTTTCACGAGCTGCTCCGGTTCCTCTTTCAACACGTTTCTTACCTGCTTTTTACTTGTAAATACAACGGCATCCACCGTCTTGTCCGTCACTTCCTGCTTCAGACGCCGCACGGTCACCGATTCCGGAGGTTCGTGGGAATACGGTTTGGACACATACACCGGGCATCCGTTTTCTTCCAGAACGTCCCGAAGTAAAGCATCATCCTGATCGTAGGCCTGCAGAAAGATGTTTCCATTTCGTTTCTTATGATCAAACGTCTCCAGAAGCTGATCCATCGTCCCATCTCCGGAAAGTATTTCCGGTGTCAGATCATTTTCTCCGAGCCATTTAACCGTTTTGCTTCCCCGGACAGCAAGTTTCGTTTTTTCCAGCTTTTTAATAAAAGCCTGGTGCAGGCCGGCTTTTTCAGCTGCTTCAGCCAGTGTCCGGGCGCCGATACCCGTCGTAAGAACTGCCCACTCGAAGGATTCTTCGAGAAAAATTTCCACGTCCTGACGGCTGACCATATTATCGACAAGCTGACGTCCCTGTACCGGATAGACGACGGGATCGCCGCCTTTTTTTTCTATCATTGTACTGATCGCCCCGGACTGTCTGTCCGCCGCCACGGCGATTCTTTTTCCTTTCAGACTGCGCATCGTCTCCCCCCTTCCTTTCCGTTATAACGCCTGTGCGGCCAGTGTTCCTGCTGCCGGCTCCTTTTGCAGCGCCTCCTGAACAGCATCCCGCAGCGCTTCTTCCATTGCGGGGTGGCTGCCGAGATACTGGCAGAGAATAAATGATCCGCCGGAAGCGTTTCTTTTACTGATTTCTTTTTCCATCTCCTGCATTAATATTCCGGTAAACCAGAGGTAAGGTACGACAAATACCCGTCTGTTTTTCCCCACACCTTCCAGTCCTTCGTAAAAGTCGGGACGACATGCTGCCAGGTAGCATACGCTGATGGCGGAAGCCTCTGTCCGCTCTTTCAGCCCTGCAGCGATCGTTTCCATATCCCGCTTTGTCTGCCCGTTCCGGCTGCCCCGTCCGACAAGAAGTATCTCGGAATCGTCCTCCATGGAGAAGCCTGTTTCCTTTATCCTTTCCGCCGCGAGGTCGATGACCCGCTCCTGCACACCGAGCGGACGGCCGTACGTAAACGTAATTTCCGGGAATCGTTCTCTTACTTTATCCACTTCCTCGGGAATATCCTTGTAGTAATGCCCCGCACTGAGAAGAAGAACGGGAATTACGGCAATACGTGATGCTCCCCGGGAAACAAGTTTTTTAATGCCCTCGGAAATATCGGGTTCTGCAAGTTCCAGAAAGCATATTTCCTGAAGCGGCACATCGATCTGCCGCTGGACAGTTTCCATAAAATTCTGCGCCTGCCGCCGTGCTTTTTCCACCCGGCTGCCGTGACCGACGTACAGTACTCCCTGCATTTGTTTTCCTCCTTTAAACGACGAGTTCCGGCGGAGCTTCCTGCAGCTCTTCAAACCACTGCAGTTCTTCCCGGAGCTTGACTACTTCGCCGACGACAATCATTGCCGGCTGTTCCACGATTCCGGCTTTTTCCACAATGTTTTCCAGTGACCCGGTGACAGTGCGCTGCTTAGCTGTTGTTCCCCATTCAATAACAGCAGCCGGCGTATCAGCCTTCAGTCCGTGGCGGATCAGTTTTTCGCTTATTTCAGGCAGCTTTCTTACTCCCATATAAATGCAGAGTGTATCCATGCTTTTGACAACATGTTTCCAGTACTCATCCTGCTTTTCACCGACTTTGCTCACACCGGAAATAAAGGCAACCGAGGAGCTGAAGTCCCG
>PWLM01000194.1 GCA_003560495.1 Bacillus sp. (in: firmicutes)
AGTTCGAGCTTGGACATAATATTCATTTTATGGTTTTCCACTGTCTTTGGACTGATAAAAAGCTTTTCTGCTATTTCCTGATTGGAATAGCCGTTTACTACAAGAATTATAATCTCCTCTTCTCTCGGTGATAGAATTGGCTTTAACTTATTCTTAACTTTAAAATACTCTTTTATTTTTTCCTCCGGCAGATTCGTTTTATAATAAATTTCTCCTCTGTATACCGCCTTTACCGCTTCATATAAATTATTGTCCTGTACCTTCTTCAGCAGGAAACCTTCTGCACCAGTTTCCGCAGCTCGGCGTACGTATCCATCTTCCTCATGCATGGTCAGCATAATGACTTTGACTCCGGGCACTTCCCGTTTGATCTTGGAAGCTGTTTTCAATCCGTCAATATCCCCCGGCATAGAAATATCAAGAAGCACGACATCGGGCTTCAGCCTTTCGGCCATAAAAAAAGTTTCCGATCCGGTCGATGCTTCTCCTGCGATTTCAATATCCTCTTCTGCTTCGAGAAGCATGGCGATGCCCTTTCGTATCAACGAGTGGTCATCTGCTATCAATACTTTTATCATACAACTGCCTCCTTTAAAGGAATCTGGCCGTTTATCATCGTTCCTTCTTTTTCTGCACTGCTTATTGAAATAACCCCGTTCAAATGTTCCACTCTCTCCCGCATATGCTGCAGCCCGAGCCCTTTAAGTTCATTTTTTTCCACTTCAAAGCCGACTCCGTTATCCGTTACGTGAAAATAAAGGTATTGATTGCTCCGGTAGACAACTACCTGGATCACAGAGGCTGAAGCATATTTTAATGAATTATGAACTGCTTCCTGCAGCACCCGGAAAATATTGATTTCATACATAGGATCCAGCCGTTCCCGGAAACTGCAGTCTAATTCAATGTGAACGTCACTGAAGGAAGCTTTTAACGTGTTCTTCAAGTGCAGCAGGCTGTCGTACAGCCCCAGATCATCCAATGTTTGTGGACGAAGGCGCTGGGAATAGTTATTCACTTCCCGGATCACCCGGTCGAGCTCTGCTTTCACTTCGTGTAGATAATCCATGGATGCTGTCTTGGTTTTGTGATCGGAGATGGCTTCCAGAGCCAGGGAAATAGTGTAAAGCGACTGTCCGACTCCGTCATGGAGCTCCTGAGCGAGCCGCTTATGCTCGTCTTCTTTTGCTTCGGTTAACAGCTTGATCAACTGCTTGGAGTTCTGCGCTTCCTGTTCTTTTGCTTTTTTGTCTTTATCCCGGAGAACGAGGAGGTATTCATTGCCGCTTGACTGCAGGGATGGCACGATAAGCGCAGTACTCATTTCCACCTGGATCTGCTTTCCGCTGTAGGCAGGCATCTGGGAAGAAAAATAAGGAACCTCTTCCCTGCCGATAAGATAGCACCGTTCTTCTCCTGACGTGACATATCTGTTTTCGCAGAAGGAGCAGTAAGGAACAGAGTCTCCCATTTTCCACCCGGTAAGCTGTTCTGCCGCTGGATTCATCTTTTTAATTTTTCTTTCCCGGTCCATTATAATCAGACCGTCCTGAATATAATTAAATATTTCCTGGAAAATATCCATCTTTGACCACACCGCTTCTTTTTATAAATCTTGCTCCAAAAGTTTTTCTTTTACGCCTGTTTAACCCTCTGGTTTAATCATACAACGAATAAGCATAACTTCCCATTTTTCTGCTCCCATACGTAAAATAAAGGAAACAGGGAGAGAAGTCTCTACGCTATTTCCTTTATCGCTTCTTTATTTTTTTTGTTCCATAACGTCCAGGGAAGCATTTATATACCGTAATACAGTCTGCACCGGCTTCCGTCTGCGCCATTTAAGCAGGTGCAATAGTGAGTAGCTTTTTTTATCGTTCTCTGCACGCCGTTTAATTTCCTCGATAGTAGAAAGGTGTGCTTTTCCCTGCTGAATCCACGGCTCAGCATATTTTTCACTGCTTTTCTTCAAAGATTCCATTGATGCTTCGTCCCGGGATATGTCCTGAACAAATAATAATACATTTTCTGCCTGGGTTAAAGCGGCTTCCATTTCAGGGAGTTTGTTCGCCAACCGGACTGCTGCTGCCAGTGCTTCAGGATCTACTCTGTACGAGCTTACTCTTTCCTCCATGCTCTGGACTGCTGCTTCGTCCTGCAGAACGGCTCCGGCAAAAGCAGCTCCTTCCTGTACCTTGCGTAGACTTTTTTCAATATCAGGCATCTGCCGAAGAATATATTCGAGAGAGGCCATCACTTCCGGGTCTTCCAAAGCTTTCAGCCTGCTGTCTGTTTTCTCATTTACAGCCATCGTGTTCCTCCTTTCACATCGTACCTTTCAACATGCCATTCCAGTACATAACGGGAAGCAGATCTTTTTTCATCATATACATGCTTCTTCTTTCGACCGCCTGATTGAAAGGCATCGATTCCTGAGGATTTTTATTGTAGTCAAACTCTGCAAGAATTAATTTATTGTAACCAGTCACCAGTGGGCACGAAGAATAGCCGTCGTAAACCGCTTCCGGCTGCTTTTTGTTCATTACCTGAAGAAGATTTTCAGCAGCTGTCGGCGCCTGCTTCC
Organism: Bacillus sp. (in: firmicutes); assembly: GCA_003560495.1. Taxonomy (GTDB): domain Bacteria; phylum Bacillota; class Bacilli; order Bacillales; family Salisediminibacteriaceae; genus Alkalicoccus. The sequence goes on from PWLM01000194.1 coordinate 2,585, forward strand.
GGATCGCCGCTCCTGTTTTTGACGTCGGCAGGTTGCAGCAGTCCCCAAGTCCAAAAATATTAGTATATCTGGCGTGCTGAAGCGTATGCGGATGTACGTCAAGCCATCCGTTTTCATCACTGAGAGGACTCTGAGCAATAAAAGCCGGCGGCCCCATCGGCGGCGTCACATGAAGCATATCGTAATGAAAAGTTTTTGTTTCTTTTGTGTCCAGGTTCTCGAAGGAGACGGTTTTCTTTTCACCATCAATAGATACGAGATTATGCCGGAAATTTGTTTTAATTTTTTTGCGCTCGACTATTTTTTCCAGAGCATCTTTATACTTCTGCACATCGAAAATGCCGGGATTCGCAGAGCCGAATATTACTTCCGTTTTATTTCGGACATGGCTTTTTTGAAAGTAATCTTCTGCAAGATACATAATTTTCTGAGGGGCTCCGCCGCATTTAACTGGTGTCGCAGGGTGCGTAAATACAGCATTTCCTCCTTTGAAGCTTCTTATTAATTCCCACGTATAATCCGTATGCTCATAGGAATAATTACTGCACACCCCATTTTTCCCAAGATTTTCTTCCAATCCAGGGACATCCGACCAATTAATCTGAATGCCTGCAGCTACGATTAAGTAGTCATAGGTGATCCTGCTGCCATCCCCTAAATAGACACTGTTATTGTCCGGATCAAAGGAAGCAGCCCGCTCCTGAATCCATTCGGCACCTTCCGGAATGATGCTTTTCATCGTCCGTCTGGATTCTTCTTTACGGGCTTCTCCTCCCCCTACGAGCGTCCATAACGGCTGATAATCATGGTACTCCGCCGGGTCTACGATCGTAATCTGTCCTGCCAGCCGGGCATCCTTCCGAAGCAGACGGGACGCAGCTGAAACACCTCCCGAGCCTCCACCTGTAATTAATATTTTTGTATGCGCTTCCATTTCTATCAACCTTCCTATATTTATTTTCTTTTAAGAGGAACTTCCTACCAGCTGCTGCTGACAAAAAGCCGGAACAGGGGCAGCCCGCTCCTTTTGCATTCGCGGGCCCCCGCTGGTAAATCCAGCAAATTTTTTTGTCCATTTTATACTTTATCTGAAAAGGACAGCACAGCAGTATCTCTTCTTTATTTTGTAATCATCTGGTTTACTTCTTTTTCCCAGGCTGCAAATCCCCCGTTAAGATTCATCACATGCTTAACGCCGTTTTTCTGCAGAATACTTGCCCCTATGGCGGACCGGAGACCTGAGCCGCACTGCATTAAAACAGGTTTGTCTACCGGTATTTCCTTGATTCTTTCAGGCAGTTCCCCGAGCATAATATGCTGGGCTCCTTCAATATGCCCGTCCTGCCATTCAGATAAATTACGTACATCCAGAACATGGACTTTATTTTCCTGAACAAGCGGAAAAGCCCGGTCTGCATCAATCGCTGCAAAGCTTTCCGTATGTTCTGCAAGCTGTACTTCCTCCTGGGCCGCATAGCCTTCCAAAGTGTCAATACCGATAGAATGAAGAGCTTTGCGGATATCTTCAAGGTCTTTTTCATCACAAATAACATAAAGCGGGCTGGAGTAATCGACGAGCCATCCTGCCCAGTTAGTAAACGATTTGTTAAAAGGTATATTAATCGTTCCTTCAATATGACCAGCCGCAAAATCATTCTGGCTCCGGACATCGATCACCTGGCTGGATTTTTTCACCTGCTGAAGAATTTCTGGAAGATTTACACGAGCCGGCTCTTTCAGCTCATCGAAAAAGTTCGGGCCTACTTTGTTTACTTTCTTCATCTCAGCAAAATATACCGGCGGCTCCGGCTGTCCTTCAATTAATTCTTTTTTAAATGCTCCCTTATCCTCGAACTGCAGTGCCCAGTTGTACCGCTTTTCGTACCCTGCCGTTGAACTCGGAACGGAACCGAGCGACTTTCCACAGGCACTTCCTGCTCCATGGCCCGGCCACACCTGCAGGAAGTCCGGCAGGGTTTTAAACTTCTGTAGTGAATGGAACATTTCTTCTGCTCCTGATTCAGCCGTTCCTTCCTTCTTTGCAGCTTTTTCCAATAAATCCGGACGTCCAATATCACCGACAAAAACAAAATCTCCTGTGAAAATACCCAACGGCTCATCTGCGCCGGCTCCTCCGTCGGTCAGGAGAATCGAAATACTTTCCGGTGTGTGTCCCGGTGTATGAATAATTTCCAGTGTTAAATTACCGACAAATATTTTCTCCCCGTCCACTACTTTTTTATGAGGAAGCTCGTCAAGATTCTGATACTTCCATTCCTGGTCTCCTTCATCGGAAACATACAGAACGGCTCCAGTTCTTGCAGCGAGTTCTCTTCCACCCGACACAAAATCAGCATGAATGTGTGTTTCAATGGAACCGGTAATTGTCATCCCGTTCTCTTCCGCTGCTTTCAAGTACGACGTAATTTCCCTGGATGGATCTACGATCAGCGCTTCGTTAGATGCCTGACACCCTACCATATAAGAAGCTTGAGCTAATTTTTCATCATAAAAATATTTTAATAACATTTCACTTCACCTCTTCTAGTTTGTGTATGCTTTCATCATATTTTTTGTAAGCGTTTTTTGTAATAGGTTGATCCCCCTATTTGATATAAGAAGCAGTACTCCTGTTTTTTCTACTGGTTTTTTCACCTGTACACATGTAAAAAATGGATATCATAAAGTCTAATGAACCATTTACAGGTATTCATAAAGCCGATAGTTCTATTCTGCCGGTGATTGTATGCAGCGGTTTGATAATTGCGGATTTAAGGGTGATTTTCTTGATCCGGCTGATGATTATTACAGAATGAGCTGGATAGGATGGGATGAAAGCTGCTTCGAAAACGCCTGAGGAGCAGGGATCAATCTTTCCACTATTTTAGATAAAAGGTTTAACCTTTCTTCATTGTGGAAAATATATTATGTAGGCAGTTATAACTAGAAAGGATGGGATTGACGTTATGGATCAGAAAATGCAGGAATTAATTGATGGATTAAATGAGGATCTGGCAAACGAATACGCTGCGATTATTATGTACACGTACAACGCTTCGGTAGTCTCCGGACTTTTCCGTTCCGTGCTGAAGCCGTTTTTCGAAAGCGAGGTAGCTGATGAAAGCACACATGCGCTTTATTTGTCAGAAAAAATTAAAACGCTTGGCGGTACACCAACCACAACACCGTCGAAAGTAGAGCAGGTCACAGAAGTCCGTGATCTTCTGGAGCAGGCGAAAGAAGCAGAAATTGCTACTATTGAACGATACGAAACACGTAAAAAGCAGGCTGACGAACTCAACCTGACGGAACTGGTCGTTAAACTCGAAGACTTTATTACCGATGAAACTGGTCATAAAGAAGAAATTGAACGGCTTCTTCAGGACAGCCGCCTGTAATTGTATAAAAGCAGAATCCCGCCTTTTTATGGGGCGGGATTTTTTGTGCTTTCTTGAAGAAAACGCTATGTTCGCTGTGGATACTTGAAAAAAACTTCGCTTCAGCTCTGCCGTGGAGGAGATCTCCGGGTACTCTTCCGTCCTATCCTCCGACCCCTTTCTTCCACGGACCGGTTTCCACTTCGTTTTTTCTTCCCAGAAAAGAAATGGTTCTGCTTTTCATGAACGTCGTTCTTTCTTCCGTAAAACCGATGACAGG
>PWLM01000156.1 GCA_003560495.1 Bacillus sp. (in: firmicutes)
AACGCCGGGATAAACGTCTCCAAGTATCCTTATTTTGCAGCGATTGACGGGGATTCCATTCTTGAAAAAGATGCGCTCCTGAAAACGATGAAGCCGATTATCGACTCCAATGGCGGAGTCACAGCTACCGGCGGTACAGTGCGCATTGCGAATGGATCGGTTGTAAGGAACAGCATCGTCGAAAAAATTTCTCTTCCGCGCCAGCCGATTGCGATCATGCAGGTTATAGAATACTTCCGTGCGTTTCTGATCGGAAGGCTCGGGTTAAGCCGCATGAATCTGCTGCTGATTATTTCCGGAGCGTTCGGGGTTTTTGAAAAAAGCCGTGTTATACGGGCCGGAGGTTTTGATACAAACACCGTTGGAGAAGATATGGAGCTGGTAGTCAGACTGCACCGGATGCTGAAGGAGGAAAAGTCCTCCCAGCGGATAGAATATATTCAGGATCCTGTCTGCTGGACCGAAGCCCCGTCGGATATACGCTCGCTTAAGTCCCAGCGGGTCCGCTGGCAGAGGGGCCTCGCCGAGACGCTCTGGAAGCACAGAAAGATGATGCTGAACCCGAAGTATAAAGGAGTCGGTACGTTTTCGATGCCGTACTACCTTCTCGTGGAACTGCTCAGCTGCGTGCTTGAGCTGGTCGGCTACGTGCTGATTATTGCCGGGCTTTTCTTTGGTCTGGTAGATGCGCATATTACAGGTCTTATGATCGTGGTAACGATTCTTTACGGCTCTCTTCTCTCCGCGCTGGCCGTGCTGCTGGAGGAGTGGACCTATCATAAATACGAAGAACTTCGGAGCATCATTATTCTTTATTTATGGGCGCTGAGTGAAACATTCTGGTACCGGCCTTTTATGGTATGGGCCCAGTTCCTCGGAATTATCGCCGCTTTTAAAAAGAAGCACAGCTGGGGCACAATGCAGCGTAAAGGGCTGGCAGAGGAAAAGTAAGCAGTCTTTAGTGCTTTCCCACATAAGACGCGCTGAAAAAGGAAATTTTCTTTTAATTACGCTATGCTGAATTTCGCCTGTTGATGACTGGAGAAGAACTTTGCTTCTACCCAACCACCTTTTTCCAAAGGTCGGTTTCGGTTTTTATTTATTATAAAAAGAAGAGCCTCCCGGATATTAGAAAGGGAAATTTGAAGGTTTTATCCGCGGCAAACGATGAAAAGAGCAGCAGGCGCTCCAATAATAACGCGGGGCTTTAACAGAAATACTCATGCAAACCCGTTGCCCCATGATAGGTGAAAGCAGCCTTCTCTATCGTTCTTACATCGCCTGCTTTTTCTTCAAAGGAAGAAGGACGTTGTCTTTTTACTGAAAGCTGGAGGAGACATGGAGGGACTCCAGAGCGATGAAGGACGAGCTGAAGATCCATTCTGACCGACAAAAGGAGGACAGAATTAGCTGAGGCCGGCCCGCTCGGAAAGCCTCTCCATGGAAACGAAAGCGGACCTGCAATTTTATTTTTAAGGTAGCCTTTGATAACAATAACCAGTGTCTGCAGAATATATAAACGAAGTAACTGAAAAAGCCTCCGCCCTGAATAAAAAGGACGGAGGCTTTCTTTAACGATTTTTAGCGGTGATCGATGTTTTCCGGATAAAGATCGTGGTTCATCATGCGGTGTTCAGCCATTTTTTCGTATTTCGTCCCCGGCCTGCCGTAGTTAGTGTACGGATCGATGGAAATACCGCCGCGCGGGGTGAATTTGCCCAGTACTTCAATGTAACGGGGATCCATGAGTTCAATCAGGTCGTTCATGATCGTATTCATGCAGTCTTCATGAAAATCTCCGTGGTTTCGGAAGCTGAAAAGGTAAAGCTTGAGGGACTTGCTCTCTACCATATCCTTCTCCGGAATATAGCTGATATAAATCGTCGCAAAGTCGGGCTGGCCGGTTTTAGGACAGAGGCTCGTAAATTCCGGACAGTTGAACTTTACAAAATAATCGCGGTTCTGGTGCCGGTTTTCAAAAGATTCAAGAATAGATGGATCATAATCCATTTTATAGTCAACATTTGTATTGCCAAGCAGGTCGACTTCTTCATCACGGTTGTGCGCCATGTATATCGTTCCTTTCTCATATCAGATTACGCCTTCTATCTTACCTCGTTCCGGACGATTATGCCACCGTCCGGCACCCATGATATAATGGAAGAAACGTAAAGAAGCAGGATTTTTAACGTCTTTCTGAATCAACAGAGGCTGTTTCATAGAAAAAACGAATTTTCTTAACATATCCTGATAAGTTTTAACAACAAACTGAAAACGCTTAATTTTTTGGGCAGGTTGTGTCCTGCGGGATCTTCCAATCTCCGCGGCAGGTGAAAAGAGCGGTAGGCAACTTTCAAAAATAAGACGGAGCTTTAACAGAAAAACTCATGCAAAAGTTGTACCATGCCGGGTGAAAACGACCTGCTGTATCTTTGGCTTTTACATCGCCTGCTTTTTCCTTTAAAAGAAGAACTTTGTCTTTTGACCGGAAGCTGGAGGAGACATGGAGGGACTCCAGAGCGATCAAGGCCGAATCGAAGATCCATTCTGACCGACAAAAGGAGGGCCGAATTAGCTGAGGCCGGCCCGCTCGGAAAGCCTCTCCATGGAAACGGAAGCGAACGTTTCTCTTTATTTTCAAGGCAGTCTAAATTTAAAAAGCCAGGGAAGACAGGTGAAATACGATGAGTGGAAAAGAAAACATAAGTGTAGAACAGGAGAGAGTCAGTGAGAAGCGGTCGATCGTCACTTACGAAAATGGAGAATGGCAGACCCCCGATGATGAAGTGGCCGTTGAAGCTCCGCTGACAATTTATGTGAATGGGGAGGAGTTTGCCACTCTTCTCTGCACGCCGTCCTACCTGGAGGACATGACGTACGGATTTCTTTTGTCTGAAGGAGTTATCCGCTCGGCAGATGATGTTACTTCCCTTGATATCTCAGCGGAAAGAGGCCTCGTTTATGCTGAACTCAAAGAGTTCCGGGCGGTCGACCGGCTCGGTGTTTCCAAGCGTGTTATCGGATCGTGCTGCGGCAAAAGCCGGCAGTTTTATTTTGAAAATGACCGCCGTACGGCAAAAACGGTCCGTTCCGACGTGCACCTTACACCGGCACAGTGTCTTCAGCTGATGAAGGATATGCAGGAAGGGTCGGAGGACTTCCATAATACCGGAGGGCTGCATAATGTCAGCCTGGGAACACCGGAAGGGCTTCTTTTGACCCGGTCGGATATCGGCCGCCATAACGGGCTTGATAAACTGTTCGGCTACTGTGTACGGCGCCGTATCCCGCTGAAGGATAAAGTGATTGTGTTCAGCGGAAGGCTATCTTCGGAGGTGCTTTTGAAAGTTTCCAAAATTGGTGTCGGCATAGTATTGTCCAAGTCCGCGCCTACAAGCCTCGCGCTCGATCTGGCGGAGGACCTCGGCATCACGGCTGTCGGATTTATCCGGAGGAACCGTTTTAACGTTTATACGCACGCCGGACGCATCTCCAACTGAGTTGCATTCTCTCCATCGGTGTGATAATTTTAAGGCAACAGCTTACTGAAGGAGATGACGCGGGATGAAAGCAGCAGAACGCGTACAATTTCAACGACAGAGCCGGCTCTGCCAGTCTGACTGCTGACTAAGCACAGGACAGGGAGAGCTTTTTCACATGCGGCCGCAGGGCGGAATCAACACACGTTGGGATCGGTGCGGCTTTTTTTGTGCCTAATTGTCCCTGAAAGCGGACGGGAGGAGATAGATGATGGAAGAGAAAGCAGTGCGTATTAAACAAAACTTCATAAGAAAATACGAGGAGGGCTTTCCCCTCCTTCTGAAAGAAGCAGTGGCCAACCCTTCCGTACTGGAAGAAGAAGGAGAAATTCTTCGTATTGAAACAGAGGACGGCACGTTTCTTGGGCGCGGTTACTACGGAGAACAGAATAAAGGAGCCGGCTGGATACTTACAGGCAACGAAAACGAAGCCATCGATCAGCGGCTGTTCGAAAAAAAGCTCATGGTCGCACTCGGCCGGCGGACCCGTTTTTTTGAAGATGAAAACACGAACGTTTTCCGTGTAGTAAACGGTGAAGGAGACGGTCTCGGTGGGCTTATTATCGACTACTACGACGGGTATTATGTGATCCAATGGTACAGCGCCGGCATTTACAGCTTTAAAAAGACGATCGTGGATCTGATTTTAAAAACGACGGACGCTGTTGGTATTTATGAGAAGAAACGATTTTCCGAAGAAGGCGGATATGTGAGTGACGATGACTTCGTCGCCGGTGCTCCTGCCGGTTTCCCGCTTCCTGTAAAAGAGAACGGCATGGTTTTTGCCACGTATTTAAACGACGGGGCGATGACCGGTATTTTTATTGACCAGAGAGAGATAAGAAAAACATTGAAAGAGGAGTACTCCAAAGGAAAGACGGTGCTTAACACCTTTTCCTACACCGGTGCTTTTTCAGTAGCAGCAGCCCTTGGAGGTGCGGTGGCGACGACGAGCGTGGATGCGGCCAACCGGAGCCGGGAAAAAACAGAGGAGCAGTTCCGGATGAACGAAATAGATCCTGAAGAGCACCGCATTATCGTGGATGACGTTTTTCAGTACTACAAGCGGGCCGCGAGGAGAGGAGAAAGCTACGACGTGGTCATTCTGGACCCGCCGAGCTTTGCCCGTACGAAAAAAACGACATTCCGCGCTGCGAAAGACTATGGAAAGCTGCTGAAAGAAACCATTCCGGTAACGAACGAAGGAGGCACGATCATTGCTTCCACGAACCACGCCGGCATGAGCCGTAAAAAATTCCGGGCCTTTATCGATGAAGCCTTTAAAGAAACAGGCCACAGCTACAGTATTCTGGACTCCTTTTCCCTGCCGGACGACTTTTTGACCGATCCGGCGTTTCCGGAAGGCAGCTATCTGAAGGTATATTTTATTCAGAAACTCAGCTGAAGCGGTGCAGAACCCATCGGGTTATGGTATAAAAGATAAGGATAATAACGGAAACTGGAAAAAAGAAAGGGGAACCGACATGAGTGAAAACCACACCCATTTTATTAAACATATTGTAACGAAAGACATGGAAGAAGGCAGCTATGAGGAAATTGTTACGAGATTTCCTCCGGAGCCGAATGGCTACCTGCATATCGGCCATGCGAAGTCGATTGTGCTGAATTTTGAACTTGCCGATGAATTCGGCGGCAGAACCAACCTCCGCTTTGACGACACGAATCCATTGAAGGAAGATAAGGAATATGTGGATGCTATTCTCGAGGATATACACTGGCTCGGTTTTGAGCCGGAAGCCGTCCGCTACGCTTCCAACTACTTTGACGAAATGTACCGTCAGGCAGTCAGGCTGATTGAACGAGGCCTTGCCTACGTTGAGGACCTTTCCCAGGAGGAAATCCGTGAAATGCGGGGGACGCTGACAGAAGCAGGAAAAGAAAGTCCGTCCCGTTCCCGGACCATCGAGGAAAACCTCGAGCTGTTTGAACAGATGAAGCAGGGGAAATTCGGTGACGGGGAAAAAGTGCTCCGTGCCAAAATTGACATGAGCTCTCCGAACATCAACCTCCGCGATCCGGTATTGTATCGTATTTCGCATACCGAGCACCACAACACAGGATCGGATTGGTGCATCTATCCGATGTATTCTTTCGCCCATCCGCTGGAGGATGCGATCGAGGGAGTCACCCATTCGATCTGTACGCTGGAGTTCGAGGATCAGCGTCCGCTTTATGACTGGGTCGTGGAACATGCGGAACTGGACGGGGAGCCGAAGCAGATTGAATTTGCCCGGCTGAACCTGACGAATACCGTCATGAGTAAACGGAAGCTGAAGCAGCTCGTCGATGAAAACTACGTGGACGGCTGGGATGATCCGCGCATGCCGACGATTTCCGGTCTCCGCCGCCGCGGTTTTACTCCGGAATCGATCAAGCAGTTCTGCAGGGAAATCGGCGTTTCCAAGGCGGATAACCTCGTTGACGTACGCATGCTGGAACATTTCCTGCGGGAGGACCTGAAACTGAAAGCACCGCGGACGATGGCTGTTCTTGATCCGCTGAAAGTGGTCATTACCAACTATCCGGAAGGCGAAGTTGAATGGCTTCCGGCTGATATCAATCCGGAAAATGAAGAAATGGGCACGCGGGAAATTCCGTTTTCCCGGGAAATTTACATCGAGCGGGAAGACTTCATGGAAGACCCGCCGAAGAAATATTTCCGTCTGTATCC
>PWLM01000072.1 GCA_003560495.1 Bacillus sp. (in: firmicutes)
ACGGAATTTATACGAAAGAAGGATGTTTAGCATGATTTTACTTCAATGTTCCCAGTTGTCCAAGTACTTCGGGTCTGAAAAAATATTGTCCAACGTGAAGATGGAAATTAAAAACCGTGAACGCGTGGCACTTGTCGGCCGGAACGGCGCCGGCAAATCGACGCTTTTAAAAATTTTCTCCGGTGAGCATACGTACGATGAAGGAAGACTGATGATACCTAAAGGCGTCTCCATGGGCTACCTCGCCCAGGACAGCGGGCTCGACTCCGACCGCTCGATCTGGGAGGAAATGCTGACGGTGTTTGAAGAGATCCGCACCATGGAGAAGGAACTCCGGAAGCTGGAAGAAAAAATGGCCGGCGGGGATGAAAAAGTGCTTGCCGACTATGATCAGCTGCAGCAGAAATTCCAGCAGCGCGGCGGCTTTCAATATGAAGCGGACATCCGCAGCATTCTGTCCGGACTGAACTTTGCCGGCTTCGATTATACAACCCCGGTTTCTTCTTTAAGCGGTGGTCAGAAAACACGGCTTGCCCTCGGGAAGATGCTCCTGTCGCGCCCGGATCTGCTTATTCTCGATGAGCCGACAAACCATCTCGATATCGACACGCTCACCTGGCTGGAAAACTATCTTTCCGGCTACGACGGCGCCGTACTGATTGTTTCCCACGACCGGTATTTTCTTGATAAAGTCGTCGACTCGGTCTACGAACTTTCCTTCCATCAGACGAAGCGCTTCACGGGCAACTACTCCCGTTATCTTGAGGAAAAAGCTGCGATGATGGATCAGGAAATGAAAGCTTTTGAGAAGCAGCAGGAAGAAGTTAAAAAGATGGAGGATTTTATCCAGAGAAACCTTGCCCGTGCCTCCACCAGCAACCGGGCGAAAAGCCGCCGGAAGCAGCTGGAGCGTATGGATAAAATGGACCGTCCAAAAGACGATGATAAATCGGCTTCTTTTCAGTTTCATATTGACCGTCAGAGCGGCAACGATGTGCTCATGCTGGATCACGTGGCCGTCGCCTACAACGATTCGCCGCCGCTGATCCAAAACATTTCCCTGGACCTTTCACGCGGCGAAAGCGTCGCACTCATCGGTCCGAACGGGATCGGCAAGTCCACGCTTCTTAAAGCGATTACCGGACGATTAAAACCGGCCGCAGGAACGATCCGCTACGGCAGCAACGTGTCGATCGGCTATTTCGACCAGGAACAGACCGAACTCACTTCCAATAAAACGGTCCTCCATGAACTGTGGGATGAGTATCCACAGACGAATGAAAAAGATATCCGTACCGTGCTCGGCAACTTTTTATTCAGCGGGGACGACGTCTTAAAAAACGTTCTCGATTTAAGCGGCGGGGAAAAAGCCCGACTCGCTCTTGCCAAGCTGATGATGCAGAAGGCCAATCTGCTCGTTCTCGATGAGCCGACAAACCATCTGGACCTCGACAGTAAGGAAGTACTCGAAAACGCGCTGATCGACTATCCGGGAACGATTATTTTCGTATCCCACGACCGGTACTTCGTCAACCGGATGGCCACCCGGATTGCCGAACTTACTCCGGATGCCGTTACGAGCTACCTCGGAGACTATGATTACTACGTGGAAAAAAAGGCAGAAACAGCAGAACTCGCCCGGCTCGCAGCCGAAGAAACCGAGCAGAAAGAAGAATCCCCACCCGCAGCGAAGAGTGATTTTAAGCGGAATAAAGAAAAGCAGCGGGAGGAACGGCAGAAACAGCGCCGTATTGAAGAACTGGAGCAGTTTATAGAAGCAGAAGAAGAAATCGCTGCCGGTATCGAAGAGGACCTCTGTCTTCCGGAAAATTTTCAGGACCACGAAAAGTCGCTTGAACTGAACGAAAAACTGAGCGAAAGCGGACAGAAAATTGAATCCTGGATGGAAGAATGGGAGTCCCTTCAGGAGTAGTGGAAAACCCTGTGGAAAAGTGCCTTTTCCACAGGGTTTTTATTGATCAAAAACGAGTTATAAAGTCAATCATTGATTAGTCCTGTTTTTTGGTTAACACTGGTTACTAACAGACTTATACACATATAAACAGCCTCAACTCCGCTTTCAGATGAGGTTATACACAAAACACCTCACTTATCCACAGATTATCTGTTAACAACTTCTATCCCTCTGCGAAGCCTTCCCCGGAGTTTTTACACATTATCCACAGGTTGTGCGCAGCCTGTTATTAACATTACTTTTTCGGTTAATTATTCACACTATTTCGTGTATTTATCCACAAAGAAGGAGCATATGCTTCGAAGCATCATCTTTTTCATCATAAGAAACGTTTTATGTATCCACAACTGAACAACTTTCATTTTTCACCTTCGTTTCTATCCTGAATATATAGAAGATCTTCAGCCCTCCGAAATTTCAGCGGGCATCGATGTTCGTTCTTACCGGCGCACAAAAAAAGGGTACCTTCACAACCTCGCTCGGCTGTGAAGGTACCCTTATCGTGCTTTTCTTTAAACTGTATCAAAGTTCATTCGTAGTAACCGGAGAAAACGCCGCTATTCGGCCTACTGACACAGATTTTTTCTTTTAAAACGATTCCAGCGCCAGCCCGGGTACACCGTTCAGGCGGTCGTCGGCGAATTTTCCTTTTTCATATAAAAAGTGTCCGGCACATGCGATCATCGCTGCGTTATCTGTGCATAAAGAAAGCGGTGGAATCGTCAGCTGAATGCCTTCCTTGTCTGCTGCTTCCTGGAGCGCCCCGCGGAGTCCGCTGTTTGCAGCAACACCACCGGCGAGCAGCAGCCGGTCTGCCCCGTACTTCTTCACCGCCCGCATCGTTTTTGTGACGAGGACGTCCGATACAGCTTCCTGAAAACTTGCCGCAATTACTTCCGGAGCAATCTCTGCGTCTTTCTGCCGGGCATTATGAAGCGTATTGATTACAGCTGACTTTAAGCCGCTGAAGCTGAAATCAAAGCTGTCTTCCTCAAGCCACGCCCTCGGAAAATCAATGTCCGCCTCTCCGGTCTGCGCGAGTTTATCCACACGCGGCCCGCCCGGATACGGCAGGCCGATCGTCCGGGCTACTTTATCGTATGCTTCCCCGACAGCATCGTCGCGGGTTTCCCCGATCAGCTCATACTGGCCGTGTTCCTTCATATAAATCAGCTCTGTATGGCCCCCGGATACAACGAGTGTCATCAGCGGGAACTCCAGCGGCTTCACGAGGTGATTGGCGTAAATATGGCCGGCAATATGATGCACGCCGATAACCGGCAGATCGTGGGCAAAGGCGATCGCTTTCGCCGCGTTTACTCCGACAAGCAGCGCACCGACAAGTCCGGGCCCTTCTGTCACGGCGACAGCATCAATGTCCTCAAACGTAACCTCCGCTTTTTCCATCGCTTCTTCCACGATGAGCGTGATCTGCTCCACGTGATGCCTTGAAGCAATTTCCGGTACCACACCGCCAAACCGTTTATGGCTTTCCATCTGGGAGGAAATAATGCTGCTTAAAATCGTACTGCCTCCCTGAATGACCGCCGCTGCCGTTTCATCACAGCTCGTTTCTATGCCTAATATAATGGTTTCTTTTTTCATGTCAGTTTCACCCACATTACGAGTGCATCCTCATTGTTGTCAGTATAATACCGTTTGCGGATGCCTCCATTTTCGAATCCGAATTTTCTATACAGCGTCTGTGCCGGCTCGTTGGAGACTCTGACTTCCAGGCTCAGCGTGTCGGCTCCGAGCATACGGGCCATTTTTACCGCCGCTTCCATGAGACCTTCTCCGACACCCATCCGTCTTGCTTCCGGATGGACGGCGATGTTCGTAATATGGGCGTCTCCTACAATCACCCAAAGGCCGCAGTAGCCGATCACTTTTCCGCCCGACTCGGCAATAAAGTAATACGCAAACTGATTTTTCTTTATTTCCTGATGGAAAGCTTCCCGAGTCCACGGGGTCGTAAAGCTTTCTGCCTCCACTTCCATCACACCGTCAATATCAATAACATCCATCAGCCGGATACGGACTTTATTTTCTTTCATGCTGCTGCTCTTTCTGCTTTTCCTGCCACTTTGCTTCCGCTTCTGCAAGGCGGAGATAGTTTGGGGAAAACAAATGGGCGGCCGTTCCCTCTCTGCCTTCAGCAAGGGAGGCAAGAGAAGAAGGTCTCGGCAGGTGATCCTGGGGTACTGCCGGTGTGTACAGCGTTCCCAGTTTTTCCTGAAGAAGATCTTCATGCTTTTCCACATCCGGGCTGAGGGCGGTCACCGGCTCTCCGAGACTGCGGATTTCATTCAGCCACTCCTCGTGCAGGATGATCCGGTCTTCCTTCAGCTGAACGAGCTTCCCGTTTTCCCATCGGTAAAGGCCCGTAAACACCTGGCCGCGCCGGGCATCAAAAAAAGGACTGATTACTCCGCCCTTATACCGGCCGTTAAAGGCGAGGACTTCCAGGGAACTGACGCCAATCACCGGAACGCCGAGCGCCCAGGCCATGCTTTTCGCCGTCGTGACGCCGATCCGGACACCTGTATAGGATCCCGGTCCTTCCGCTGCCGCTACAGCATCAAGGTCTCCTGGTTTCCATCCGGTTTCCTCCATAATCGAACGTACCGCCGGCATTAGACGGATGGAGTGGTTTTTCTTCACATGCGTAATGTATTCCGCAACAGGCCGGCTGTTTTCCGTCAGGGCTGCCCCCATTACGTACGTGGACGTATCTACTGCTAATAGTTTCATGCCTTTTTCCACTCCTCCAGTAATTCTTCCCAGCGGCTTCCGAACGATTCAGCTTCAATTTCACGCGTTGTTTCTCCTTTATAGTAAAGACGAAGCGCGAGGTGCTCTTCCGGCAGCTGGTCTTCTATCATTTCAGGCCATTCAATAACGAGCACCCCGTCCCCTTCCATGTACTCTTCCAGACCGAGTTCTTCCATCGTATCTTCAAGACGGTAGGCATCCATATGATAAAACGGCAGCCGCCCGACGTATTCCTTCATAATAGTAAATGTCGGGCTGTTCACTGTTTTCGTCACACCGAGAGCAGCCGCCAGTGCCTTCGTAAAGGTCGTTTTTCCGGCTCCAAGATCTCCGGAAAGCGTGATGACGTCCCCCGGCTGCAGCATTTTCCCGAGCTGTTCTGCCAGCTTTTCTGTTTTTTCAGCGGTGGTTGTTGTCCACACGTATTTCATATCGTCCACTCCATTGTATTTAAAAATGCGTATAGCCGCCGCCGAGCAGTTCCCTCCGGCGCCCGCTGCGTTCCAGCCAGACCCGGCCGCTGCCTTCTTCCACGCTGCCAATAATATAAAGCGGAAGATTCCGCTCCTCTAACTCTGCACACGTTTTTGGTGAAGCGGTGCCGATCAGACAGAAATCTTCCCCGCCGCGGAGCAGCCATTCTTCCTGCTTTTCGTCCGAAAGGAAGGCAAAACGGTCAACTTCCGGGAGCTTTTCCCATTCAATGTTTACGTCGACTCCGCTCGCTTCGGCAATTTCCTTTGATTCGTGCGCTGCTCCGTCACTGACATCATTCGCAGCAATCCGCTTTCCGCTCTCTACAAAGCCCCGTCCGTACTTCACATGCGGGTCCGGAGATTGATGAGCCTGTATAAAAGGGTCTTCGTCATCCCACGCCTGTTTTCCTTCCTTCAGCAGCCGGTCGAGTCCGGCTGCCGCATATCCTATTTTTCCTGTAAGAAAGAGAAGGTCTCCCGGTTCTGCACTGCTTCTGAGAAGAGCCCGGTCCTTTTCAACCCGGCCTGTCACCGTAACCGAAATGACAAGCTTTTCTTTAATTGAGACGGTGTCTCCGCCAATGAGATCCATTGGATACTTTTCAGCGAGACCTTTCATTCCGGAATATATTTCACCAATTTCCTCCTGCGTCCATCCGGTTTTCGGAACAGCGATCGATACGATAAAATAAAGCGGCACAGCTCCCATCGCTGCCAGATCACTGACGTTCACAGCGAGTGCTTTTCTGCCGATCGCTTTCAGAGGCATCGTTTCTTTTGTAAAGTGGACATCCTCCACCATCGTATCCACCGCAAGGACGGTATCGTACCCTGCCTTTTCCCGGACGACCGCTGCATCATCCCCGATTCCCGTTATCACTTCTTTATGATAATGAAAACCCGGAGAGATGGAACGGATCCATTCAAACTCATTTTTCATACAGGACGTCCGCCTTTCACCGAATTTTTACCGCTTTTCATTATATCAA
>PWLM01000170.1 GCA_003560495.1 Bacillus sp. (in: firmicutes)
GTTCATGAAACTTTCCTTTTGGGAGAAGACAACGAATGACCTGCGTCTGCCGGGCGGTGACTGAAAGCCAGCTGAACGACGTCTACCATGTTCGCCGGACAGTGTTTATCGAAGAACAGGGAGTTCCCGAAGCGCTGGAAATTGATGATAAAGAAAAGGAATCCGTTCATTTCATTCTCTATAAGGAGAATCAGCCTGCGGGTGCCGCCAGGCTTAGATTTTCGGGTAATAAAGGCAAAGCTGAAAGAGTATGCGTCAAAAAGGAGAGCCGCGGTACCGGACTTGGCAGGCTTTTAATGTCAGAGCTTGAAGCGGAAGCCTCCCGGCGTGGTGCCTCAGCAGTTTTGTTGAACGCCCAAGTCCACGCCCAGTCTTTTTATACAGCAGCCGGATACCGGGTTACTTCAGAAGCTCCCTTTTTGGATGCCGGGATTGAACACGTAACAATGGAAAAAGACCTCTAACCATTCTACCGTTAAAGGTTCTTCACGTGCCTCGTACCGCCATGACTTGAATGCCGTGGCGGTACTTTTTAATGGAATGAAAGGGTCCTTTGTAACAGGTGCTTCATACTCTTTATAACAGAATTACTTTCTTCCGAAACCTTTACTATATAGGAAATCTTTCATGTGAGCTCTTTTAATGGACGAAAGCATTCCGCTCACCTGGGCCGTCCACCGGTCTTTTCTTTTTCCCTCAGTCCGTGATTTATAATAGGCGGCTGTTGTATCATTGTAGTTTTCCAATTCTTCAAAATGTTTTTCCTCTGAAGGGTAGCTGTCCTCAAAGTACACCCCTGCTTTCGGCAGACGAGGCTTAATGGATGGTTCTGCGTCTGGATAACCGACACACATCCCGAAAACCGGAAAAACATGTTGCGGGAGATTCAAAAGATCTGCAGTTGCCTGAATATCATTACGAAGACCCCCTATGTAACATATGCCAAGCCCCATAGATTCAGCTGCTACTGCACAATTCTGGGCGGCTAGTGAAGCATCAGTAATTCCTACTACCAGTTTTTCTGTAGATTCAATTGCTTCTGAAACATCTATACCTTCCAGCTCCCCGGCTGCCTGGTGGCGGTGAAAATCTGCACAGAAAACAAAAAAGTGACCATTTTCAGCAACGTACTGCTGATTCCCTGCTATTTCAGCAAGCTTTTTCTTTTTATCCGGGTCTTTTACTCCAATAATCGTATAAGCCTGCACAAAGCTTGATGTCGAAGCCATTTGTGCAGCTTCAACAAGCTGATTGATTTGTTCATCGTTCAGCGGCTCGTCTTTAAATTTACGAATTGATCGATGGTTAAGCAGTAATTCAATTGTCTCGTTCATATTACCCACACTCCTTCTTTTCTTCATTATTACAACCTCAATTGTAGCATTTGTGTGAAAATGCTACGACTTTTCTTTCTTTTTATACATATTGTTGTCATAATGAAATTAACAATAATAAAGGTGTGAAAAGTATGGAAGTTTTAAAGAAAACCATTATAATTATCCTGCTGGCAGCTTCCGGAGGCCTCGTTATTGCTTATACGATTCTTTCTGTTCTTTCCGTAGTTAATGCTGTATGACAACATATCTAAAATTCAATGTGCAGCAGTTTTTAAAACTGCTGCGCTGTTTGCTTTTTATCCCCGGCACAAAGTAGAGAGCTTCTTTAATACAACTACGCAGTTATTCCCCACGGAAATTATACGAAATCGTGCACCTTCACTTATAATCTTAGAAAATACTGCAGCAGTCTAAACCCTTTGCCTATTAACGCAGAGGGTTTAAATATCGTTAACTACAACGTTTTAAAAGCATCATTAGATTTCTCCCTCACTTCTGCTTAAGCTTCTTGATTACGAATTCCGTCGGCTTGCTTCCTGCCGATACGACTGTACGTCCTGCATTGTTACTTGTGGGGTAAAGGCCCCCATTTCCTTTTTTATCAACTACAGTTAATAAATCATCAAATACAATTGGAATAACAGCACAAAGATGTATTTTATTAGTATTAATGCCCTGTTCTTAACTAACCTGCAGGTTTTTCCGGTGTATATGTGTGGACAACCCCTCCATCTGCCAAAATAATCTTATCAGCCATTCCAACAAACAACCCTGTTTCGACTACCCCTGCCAGACTTTTCAATTTTTCATGGAGCAGGTCAGGATAATATATACTTTCGTAAAAACAGTCCGCTATATAATTCCCGTTATCCGTCACAAAAAGGTCTTCGTTATTTTTTCTAAGCTCAGGTCTGCAGCCTGAGGAGGCAATTCGATGTAAAGTACTGGCTTCCTCAAATGGAACAATTTCCACAGGAACTGGAAACTTTCCAAGAACCTGAACCTGTTTTCTTTTCTCCGCAATAATAATTAATGTATTGGAAGAAGCAGCTATAATTTTTTCCCGTAAATGTGCTCCCCCACCTCCCTTTATTATGTTAAACGATTTGTCGATTTCATCTGCTCCGTCCAGAGTTACATCAAGCATCTCTCCCTGTTTTAACGTAAAAAGTGGAATTCCCTCTTTTTCTGCCCACTTTTGTGTCTCAACTGATGACGGCACAGCTTGAATCTCGAGTCCTTTCTGAACTTCCTCTCCGAGCTTTTTTACCGCCCAGAACACGGTGGAACCGGATCCCAGACCTACTTTCATACCATCCTTTATTAGTTCAACTGCTTTTTCGGCAGCCATTTTCTTATCGATATCAGATTGGTTATTAGAATTGTTGCATAACATAGGAAGCCCCTCCTTGATATATAGAAAAACTATATTCGTATTGAGTTGAGTGCTCGCATAAATAATACGCCTGTAGTCTATATAATTCCCCGGGAACCATCTGACTGCTTATTTACTGTATGGTTGGAAAATATGTCCCGCTCTGTATTCACTTAAAGCAGCCGGCTGTTGTCACAGTTTTTAATCATTTCCCGAATGCAGAATTTCACAAACACTAGCCTTTATAAAGTCTTTTTAAAGGGCGTTGATTATCCCGTACGCCGGAAAAACAGCAGATACAAAGAAAATACAATGCAGACTTCGGCTGTTACTTAAACTTGATGTAAACATATGTATTCTTAAACCATTAGACTTTATCCATCCAAAGATTTTCTATCGAAATTTCAACGGGTGGACCCGCTGAGATAAACGAACTGGAAAGCGTTATTACTTTCCTTGCATTAGCGTAAGAACCCGTACTTTTAACAGATACATTCATGCAAAATCATGACATCAGTAGGAATGAAAAGATTTTTTTCCAGTAAGAGTACCTCCTATCCAAACAGGTAAAACAAAGCTCGTGCAGGCACTTTCTTTTTTGTGGACATGTAGGAACTCCAGAGCGGGCAGGAGCTAAGCCAGCCGGCGTTTTTGAAAGGAAGGGAAGGCCGGTCGGTGGTCCCCTTCTTTCAGCTGGACGGAGCCATGCCCTTGGGATGAAATCAGCGAAGACCGGCCCGCTCGGAAAGCCTCTCCCCGGAAACGAAAGCGAACGTTCATTTTTTATTTTCAAGGCAGCCTTAATTTAAAGCTGTGTTAAAGTTCGCTCTTGATGGCTGGAGAAACACTTCGCTTTCAACCGGCAGGCCGCGGAGGAGATTTTCGGGCAGGTTTCGCCCTATCCTCCAATCTCTTTCTTCCACGGGCCGGTTTCCGCTTCGTTTTTTATAAAAGGGTGTTCTTTATTCCGTAAAACCGATGACCGGGCAGAGACGCCTGCGGAAAAAGAGAGCATGAAGATCCTCCCGGACAGAAGGACAGCCGCAGGCTTTCTCCGCGGCAGGTGTAAAGAGCTGCAGGCAACCTTAAATAACCACACGGAGCTTTAACAGAGCCTAATTCAAAAAGAATAAGTTTTTCATAAATGTAATAAGCCTCCCCGAATATTATAAAAGTATATCAAGATATATAAGTTATAAAACCCTCTTTATTCTCTTCAAACATATATCACGGGTTGCAGCAAAATTATTACTAAAATCACTGAAGGGTGAAGAATTAAGTTGTGTCATGGTGGACTCTCCTCATAGATTATATAGGTGGAGAGTATTTATTCCTGTTTGTTTCCGCCGCTGAAATCGGTGAGAAGGTACCTCCCTGCTCACCTTTACTAACCATCAATAATTTAATGCAAATCACTTGAAAGTCAAACTTAGTCAAATTATAATATAGTCAAAGATAGTCAAAGTCAAATTCATCATGTTTTCTATAAAATTTATTCAAGGAGGTTATTTCTAATGAAATGCCAGCATTGTCAAATACGGGAAGCAACCGTTAACGTACGTGTTCAGAACAATCAGTCCAGGCACGATATGAAACTTTGTCAAACCTGCTTCCAGGAGATTCAGAGCACTTACCGGACTCCCAGCGGCAGTTTTCAAAACGATATGTTCAACGATTTATTCAAACAGTTTGGAAATGCCTCTCCCGAAGGACCGGCCTCTGCAGAATCTCCTTCTCATGATAAGTCTGGAAACGGCGGACTGCTGGATGATTTAGGTACCAACCTTTCCAATGCAGCAAAAGCCGGATTAATTGACCCGGTCATCGGACGGGACAACGAAGTAGAGCGGGTTATAGAAATTTTGAACCGGCGCAATAAAAACAATCCCGTTTTAATCGGGGAACCTGGTGTAGGCAAAACAGCTATTGCAGAAGGGCTCGCACTAAAAATCAGTGAAGGAAAAGTGCCCTCCAAGCTTCTCAACAAGGAAGTGTATCTGCTCGATGTTGCTTCACTTATTGCAGATACGGGGATCCGCGGTCAGTTTGAAGAAAAAATGAAACAACTTATTGCTGAACTTCAAGAGCGCAAAAATGTATTATTGTTCATCGATGAAATCCATCAGATTGCCGGAGCAGGAAAGGCCGAAGGTTCAATGGATGCCGGTAATATTCTGAAGCCTGCCCTTGCACGTGGAGAGCTCCAGGTAATCGGAGCTACAACACTTAAAGAATACCGTGACATCGAAAAAGATGGAGCTCTCGAACGCCGATTCCAGCCGGTTATGGTGAACGAGCCTACAGTCGAAGAAGCTGTTGAAATTCTTAAAGGTATTCAAAGCAAGTATGAAGACTATCACGAAGTGAAGTTTACCGATGAGGCAGTAAGAGCCTGCGTTATGCTTTCGCACCGCTACATTCAGGACCGTTTCCTTCCAGATAAAGCTATCGATTTAATGGATGAAGCGGGAGCAAAAATGAATTTGAGTACAGATGGTGGAGGAACCACCAGTATCGAAGAACGACTGGCTTCTCTTACCAGAGAGAAAGAGTCCGCTCTTCAGGAAGAAAACTATGAAGAGGCTGCGAAACTGCGGGACGAAGAAGAACTTCTTGAAAAAAAATTAAACACGGCTCCAGCAAATAATAATGCTCTCGTTGAAGATATTAACATTCAGTCAATTATCGAAAAGAAAACCGGCATTCCGGTAGGAAAACTGCAGGAAAACGAAGTGTCTAAAATGAAACACCTTGCCGAAAATCTTTCCGGAAAAGTTATCGGTCAGGAAGAAGCTGTTCAAAAGGTTGCGAAAGCAGTCCGCAGATCACGTGCCGGGTTGAAAGCAAAACACCGGCCAATTGGATCCTTCCTCTTTGTTGGACCGACAGGAGTCGGAAAAACAGAGTTGTCCAAAACGCTTGCAGAAGAGATGTTTGGTTCCAAGGAAGCGATGCACCGGCTCGATATGAGTGAGTATATGGAAAAGCATGCCGTGTCTAAACTTATTGGCTCTCCTCCTGGATACGTCGGCCACGAAGAAGCAGGCCAGCTTACTGAGAAAGTACGACGCAATCCGTACTCTATTCTGCTGCTGGATGAAATTGAAAAAGCACACCCTGACGTACAGCATATGTTCCTTCAAATTATGGAAGACGGACGTTTAACGGACAGTCAGGGACGGACGGTCAGCTTCAAGGATACAGTCATAATAATGACCAGCAACGCCGGCACCGGCAATTCCGGTCAGGCTTCCATCGGTTTTGGAGTAAGTGATTCAGTTAAAGAGGAAAACATTCTTGAAAACCTGTCCGCCTACTTCAAACCGGAATTTCTGAACCGTTTCGACGCTATTATCGAATTTAACCGTCTCGAACAGGAGCACCTTGTGGAAATAGTAGAGCTTATGCTGAAAGAACTTGAGGAAACACTTCAGGAACAGCATATTAAACTGACAGTTTCCGACGAAGCGA
>PWLM01000010.1 GCA_003560495.1 Bacillus sp. (in: firmicutes)
TAAATTCCTGAATTTATTTCGTACAAAGGCTTCTTCCCGCTGCAGATCTGCCGGCCTGATCTGTTTGTATTTATGATAGACTATGAAAAGGTACATTTCCATAGGAAGGCGGTTCAGTATGTTCAATAGAAAGAAGCTGACAGTTAAACGAAAAGCACGTCGTACAAGACAGTGGTTTGAAAAGGTTCATGTTTACCCATTCCCTGCAGAAGAAGGTGGAGAAGAATATTTTCTGATTGACTACATAAAAGCACGACAGGTCACCGGTCATGATGTCATTTCTCCAGGTCAGGAAATATCAAAAGACGCCTTGAAAGCCCATCAGAAGCTTTTTCTGTTTTATTCGCTTACTTCAAAAATTAAAGAGGATGGCCGCATGCGCGCCGGGATCAACCTGGACTTTTTCCAGGCACCTCTTAAACTGATGGGAAAAGAACCGGTTTCTTCCCTTACTGAAGGTTATCAAACGATTGAAACAGTGCTTGCTCTTCAGCTGAAGTATCGAACTGCGTACGAAAACTTTCAAAAGCACCTGGCTGAACTGGAGTCTGAAAAACGCCCACTCACCGCGGCGGATGTTCAGGAGGCAGTGGAAACCGCGGCGATGCTCGATGTGCTCCAATATGAAATTATCCGTACACTTTCTGAAAAATCAGCATTACTGGAGAACTGGGTTGAACAGATGAAAGCAGAAAAGCTTTGGGAGCGGCTCAACAAATCCCAGCAGGTCTTCTACATTCAGCTTTTAAAAAATGAAGAACTTATGAAAGAAGAAAGCCGCCGTATGACAGTTGTTAAAAATGATAATCCGGATAAAATGCTTCAGCTTAATACCGATAAAATGAAAACTTATAAACGAAAAGAACAAATTGAGCAGGAAAAAGCCCTCCGTCAGCCGTAATCGGAAGGCTTTTTCTTTAATTACATAACCAGCCTGATGCAGAAGACGCTCTGCCGGTTTAAGCTTTTAAAATTCTATATCATGAATTCTTTGGAAATTTAAGTTACAATTACATGTCATAAATGTTACAATCTTATTGCGCTACTTGTTTTTCCTATATAAGGGAGTAGTATTTATGGTGTAAATGCACTTTTGTAAGACTTTTCTATTTTTAAAAAAGAAAGAGGCGAACTATCATGAAAAACTGGATGCTATCTCTTGGTCTTATTAGTTCTATCGTCCTGACACTTCCGGTATCTGCATCAGCCTACTCCGGCGAAGATAAAGAGGCCTGGTTTAAAGATGAAGTGAACCAGCTGTCGGAAACAGGACTTATCGAATATTTTCCTGGTGAACCGTTTGATCCTGAGGCCAACTTGACGCGGGCAGAAACTGTTGAACTGCTGCATGCTGCTTTCCCAATTGAAGAGGAAACAGAAGAACAGGTGGATGCTCCGTTTGAGGATGTTGCCGCAGACGATGAAGAATATGAAGCCGTAAACGCTCTTTACAATAAAGAGGTAATTGAGTCATCAGATGATAAATTTTTTCATGGAGAAAATTTAGTAACTAAAGGAGAATATGCTGTACTGCTTGCCAAAGCGGCAGAACTGCACCAGAGTGATTCTGAAAACGTCTATGCAGACGTAGACGGGGAAACGTCTGACGCGGTTCATGCTCTTTTAGAAGCAGACATTCTTCTTGAACAGGAAGATGAGAATTTCTATCCGGAGGAAGTACTTACTAATGGGGAAGCGGCAGAACTACTGCTTCAAACATTGAATTACTACGAAAATAAAGATGAAAACGGCAGTCTGACTGAAGAAGAACCGGAGTTTGAAGTGAAGGAAGCTAACCTTACTGATAAAACTTTTTCTCTTAGTGAGGACGAAACTGAACTGGCAGAATCAATCAACGCTTACCGGGAGGAGAACGGCCTTGAGCCGCTGACTATTTCCATTTCCCTGACCCAGACAGCCCGTGCGCATGTTGATGATTCCAACGCTCATGCTCCAGAAAATGAGCGGGAAGAATGCAGCCTGCACAGCTGGTCTTCGCATGGAGAATGGACGCCGGTCTGCTACGGTTTTGACAAAAACTTCGCTGAAAAGAGCTGGACAAAGCCCAGCGAAATTACAGGAGGCGAGTATACTGGATTCGGCTTCGAAAATTCCTACTGGAACAGCATCGAAGCTACTCCTGAAAAAGCACTGAACGGCTGGCAGAACAGCGACAGCCACCGCGCTCTGCTTCTTGGGGAAGGCTCCTGGGAAGATATTGAGTATATGGGTGTGGCTATAGAAGGTAACTACTCCCACGTATGGTTCGGCCGGGCTGAAGATCCCCAGGGATATGTTGAATAATGATTTACAGAGAGTCCTGTTTTTAAACAGGGCTCTTTTTTGTCTTTTTTCAAACTTTTAAAAGGAGGTGAAGAACTGCTTTCGGGCTGTCCGTCTGACTGTTTCTAAAATACTCAAAAGGAGTGACAGGAAATGCCGAAAACTCGATTTAAAGTGGATCTTACGAAGAAAATGGATAAGCAGGATGTGCCGGGCCATAACAGGTGGCATCCGGAAATTCCAGCCGCTTTTTCAGTGAGCCCCGGGGAGTCGTTCCGTATGGAATGTCTTGATTGGACCGACGGCCAGGTATCCAATAACGACGATGCTTCGGATATTCAGTACGTCAATCTAAACCGTGTCCACGTATTAAGCGGTCCGGTATATGTTAATGATGCCGCTCCCGGTGATCTGCTTGTTGTTGATATTTTGGACATCGGTGTATTCCCGGAAGCAGAATGGGGTTTCAACGGAATCTTTGCGAGAGAAAACGGCGGAGGATTTTTAACAGAGCACTTCCCTGAAGCTGCCAAGTCCATATGGGATATTAACGGTATTTATGCCACTTCCAGGCATATTCCAGGAGTGTCATTTGCCGGTCTTATCCACCCTGGTCTGATCGGTACTGCCCCTTCAAAAGAACTTCTCGATGAGTGGAACCGGAGGGAGCAAGAACTGGTCGATAAAGATCCACAGCGTGTTCCTCCCTATGCCGAACTCCCCAATAAAGACAGTGTGGTGCTCGGAAGCCTTTCAGGCAGGAAGTTCGATCAAGTCGCCAGGGAAGGAGCACGCACAGTCCCTCCCCGTGAAAATGGCGGCAACTGCGACATTAAAAATTTAACGAGAGGTTCCAGGGTATATTTCCCGGTGTTTGTAGACGGAGCGAAACTTTCTGTCGGTGATCTGCATTTTTCACAGGGAGATGGAGAAATTTCTTTCTGCGGTGGCATCGAAATCCCTGGATGGATAGATTTGAAAGTAGAGGTTATTAAAGGCGGCATGGAAAAATTCCAGATTAAATCCAATCCGATTTTTCGGACAAGCCCAGTGGAACCCCATTATACGGACTATATTGTTTTTGAAGGTGTTTCTGTTCATGAGCATAGTGGAAAACAGCATTATCTCGATGCCCATCTCGCCTACCGGAGGGCCTGTCTGAATGCAATTGACTATATGAAAACACTTGGATATACGGGCGAGCAGGCGTATATGCTTCTAAGCACAGCCCCTGTGGAAGGAAGAGTCAGCGGAATTGTTGATATCCCTAACGCCTGCTGCACGGTGGCCATACCAAAAGATATTTTTGACAAAGATCCTTTCCCTGAAAGCAGGTGATCTGATTGATTCCCTACTCTTTTAAGTGCCCCGCCTGTGGTGTTTTTACAGAGTACCACCAGTCCATGCAGGGGCAGAAAAAAATTTCATTCTGTCCGGACTGCGGTGTGGAAGCTTCGAGAACCTACCAGCCTCCGCACGTGGCGAGAATGGACGGACGTGTTAAGAAACGGATTGAAAAAGGTATGGAACCGCGCGTGATAAACCGCTCTGAAATAAATGGCACACCCGTCCGTTCCTCTGTTTCTCCTTCCCGTCCCTGGCAGGTATAGTAAAATAACAGCTCTGTACAAAAAAGACCGGCCCGAAGTTTTACCGGGACGGCCTTTTTTAGCGGTTAAATAATATTTTCAGAAAAACTGCTCCGGATTTTCAAAGCATCTTCCCCTGTTACCATCTCTTTTCAGAGGATGTGATAGAGCACGCGTTTCAGGATAATTCTTTTTCTACAGTAATTTCATTCATGGAAGCTTTAAAGCGGACGATTTTTTCAGCACTGTCGAGTACGAAACGAACTCTCTTCACATATTTCAAGTACGGGGCCTGCTCGATCACGGTATGAAGGGCCATTTCCGCGGCTTCATGAAAAGGGTATCCTCCCCTCCCTGTCGCCAGCGCCGGAAGGGCGATCGTTTCAATATGGTATTTTTCGGCAAGTGCAAGGATATTCCGGTAGCAGGTTACAAGAAGCACATCTGCCGGTATATCTCTTTTGTAGACCGGCCCGCGGCAGTGAATCACGTAGTCATTGGGAAGGTAATACCCTTCGGTAATAAAGGCTTCTCCAGGACGTACCGGTGTCATTCTTCTGACTGCTTCTGTGAGCTGCGGACCGCCGATGCGCTGTACTGCTCCTGAAACACCTTCACTTTTCAGGATGCGTGATTCCGCCCCACTGACAATACACTCCACATCCTCCTGTCTCGTTATATCCCCCCGGACGATTTCCAGCGTCAGACCGTGTACATCGACTTCCATGTTTCATTCCTCCCGTATATTGTTTAGTCTTATTATATGTAAGTTCCCTATTTTCTGAAACTGAGACACCTTTCCGTCATTTTTATTTTTCATTTAACAAACAACTTTTTGCAGCTGAAACAATAAAAAAACAGCCTGCCGAGGTGGCAGGCTGTGCAAATTTTTAGTTACTGAGATAGTGCTTCTGGAAGATTGATTACGCCGTTTCCGTAGTAAAAGGAACTGCCGAGATCATCTGCTGTTTCGTTCAGCGTGCTTCGTACATTCTCACTGGAAAGAGACGGGTTGTTATCCATCATTAGAGCTGCAGCTCCTGCTGCATGAGGTGCTGCCATGGACGTACCGTTCAGGGAAGCATAGGAGTTTCCAGGATACGTACTGTTAATATCTGCTCCCGGTGCCATCACTTCCAGCTCATTACCTACACTGGAAAAAGAAGCACGGTTATCATTGCTGTCGAGTGCTCCTACCGCCATTACAGAATCATAGCGTGCCGGATAGTTGATGGTGTTGCTGCCAAACCAGTTTGTACCATCATTACCGGCTGCGGCAATAACAAGAATTCCTGCGTCAGCGGCATTATTGCTCGCTGTTTCCATAGACTGGGAATGAGTCGGAGTACCAAGGCTCATGTTTATGACATCCATATCGTTCGCGATTGACCACTCAATGCCTGCAATAATTCCATCGAGAGTTCCCCCGCCTTCAGCACCAAGCACTTTTACCGCATATAAATCAGCTGCCGGCGCCATACCTAGAACGCCGAGGGAATTATCAAGTGCTCCGACTGTACCAGCAACATGCGTCCCGTGCCCGTTTTCATCTGAAAAGGGATCAGCTTCACCAGTCACGAAACTTTCTCCTCCCTGTACGTTCAAGTCGGAATGTGAAGCTTCAATTCCCGTATCAAGAACTGCTACTGAAACGCCGCTGCCCGTAAGACCACTGCTGTGAATGGATGGAGCTTCCAGACGATCAATGCCCCACGGTACTGTCTGAGCAGTCTGTACTTCAATGTTCTCCTCAATAAAATCTATATTCGGATTGTTCTCCAGACCGTTCAACGCCGGTTCCGGTAGAGTCACGTGGAGCACATCCATGTAGTCGTATTCACGGATGACTTCCCCGCCGGCGAAATTGACCGTTTCCTCATCGGGGCTCGTATGGAAACCAATGAGATATTCTTTCTTTTCAGCACCTTCTGCCCCAGCTGTCCCTGCGAGCATAAACAGTGCCGCAAGCATTATGCCTGTCATAAAACTAATTTTTCTCCACATAATAACTGCCTCCTCTATTAAGAATTCCTGCAAGTATAGAAGATATTTCACTACAGTGAATTTCTTGTGCGGAGTGCTCAGACGGAACGTAAAAGCGGTAAAGCATCCACACGCTCCGCTGCTTAACAATTATTCATTCAGGAATATTTTCTCCTTCTGTTTCTTCAGCATCTGCTTTAATTTCATCGATTTCTTCCTGGACTAATTCTGCAAACTCCTCGTTTTCTCTTAA
>PWLM01000098.1 GCA_003560495.1 Bacillus sp. (in: firmicutes)
CAAAACTGGATTCAGAAGCGTCTGCCGCAGCCGAAGCCAAAAGCAGCCTAACTTCCCAGTCTGGAAATCAGGTGCCGAATAAAAATGCAAAAGCCTGTCAGCTGAATGCTGACAGGCTTTCGTCTGTATGAATCAGCAAGCCTTTTTATTGAACGGCCTGCAGATTTATTTTTTAGCAGTACAGGCGGCTTCGAGTACTTCGACAGAAGAACCGAAACCGTCTACATCCACCTGCTCGACCGTCTGTCCCGGATACTGGGAACGGATCTGCAGAAGTACTTCTTTACCTTTTCCTTTAGGGACGAAAAAGAGAATAATTGGTCCGGCTCCACTGAGTGTGGCACCGTATACCGGAAGTTCATCGACAAGAAGCTCAGCCCGCTGCCACTCCGGAATCGAAGGAAGACGGTACGGCCGGTGGAAAAGATCTTTTTTCATCAGCCTGCCGGCAAGCTCCCAGTTATCCTGCATAATAGCGGCAGTAAGCACGTTGGATACACTGCTTGCAGAAACCGCGGCTTTGTACGTAAAGCCTTCCGGAAGCGTATCGCGGGATTCCTTTGTACTCAATTCGTAGGACGGAATGACTGCAACGAGATCGACCGTCGGTACCCCGGCGTGGACGACATGAGTTTCCTCTTCAAACTGGCTGCCGATAACGAGCCCTCCGTAAATAGAAGGGACAACGTTGTCCGGATGACCTTCGTACAAGCTCGCAAGGCGGGCTTTCTCCTCTTTTGTCAGCTGGAGACCGCAGAGCTCGTTAACCAGCTCAATGCCCGCCACGATGGCAGTAGCACTGCTTCCAAAACCACGGGAAAGAGGAATATCACTTTCCATCGTTACGTGGGCTGCCGGAAGTTCTGCTTCATATTTTTCGGCCACCCATTCGGCGATGATATAAATCAGGTTTTCTTTTCCGGAAGGAAGGTCCTGCAGGTCTTCATCTATACTGTCAAACGACCACTCCTCCGATTGTTTCACGTGTAACGTTAAATACCGGCTCAGTGCCATACCGATGGAGTCAAAGCCCGGTCCGAGGTTGGCGGTACTTGCCGGTACACGGATTCTCCACTGTCTTCTCATGTTGCATTCACCCGCCCTAATAGATGATCAAAAACAATTTTTTCGTTGTTTGGAAGTTTCATTGGCTGCACCGGTGCTGTATCAATAGCTGTATCCGGATCTTTCAAACCGTTTCCTGTCAGGACGGATACTACGCGGGAGCCTTTTTTAATTTCCCCGGAATCGATCTGTTTGATTAATCCGGCAATGGAGGCCGCAGAAGCCGGTTCTGCAAAGACACCTTCTTCTTTCGCAAGCAGCCGGTAGGCGGCGACGATTTCATCATCTGTTACTTCGTCAATTGTTCCGCCGGATTCTTCTGCGGCGTTTACTGCTTTATCCCAGCTGGCGGGATTACCGATCCTTATGGCTGTCGCAAGCGTCTCCGGCTCTTCAATGATCTGTTTTCTGACGATGGCGGCTGCACCTTCGGCTTCAAAGCCGCGCATCTCGGGAAGACCGGTCTGTTTTGCTTCATGGTACTCCTTGAATCCCTTCCAGTAGGCAGTAATGTTTCCGGCATTGCCGACAGGAATCGTTAAAACATCCGGAGCGCTTCCAAGCGCATCACAGATTTCAAAAGCCGCTGTCTTCTGCCCTTCAATCCGGTGCGGGTTGACAGAGTTGACAAGAGAAATCGGTGACTGTTTCTCCAGGTTCCGAACCATCTGCAGCGCATTGTCGAAATTGCCGGCAATACTGACAATTTCCGCCCCATAAACAACAGCCTGGGCAAGTTTGCCCATAGCAATTTTGCCTTCCGGGATAACGATCATACAGCGCATTTTCGCCTGCGCCGCGTAGGCTGCCGCAGCGGCGGAAGTGTTTCCGGTGGAAGCACACATCACGGCTTCACTTCCGGATTCCTTTGCTTTGGCTACAGCCATGACCATGCCGCGGTCTTTAAAGGATCCGGTCGGATTGGCCCCATCGTATTTGACGAACAGTTCAACGCCCAGTTTTTCCGAAAGGTGACGGAGAGGGAGGAGCGGGGTGTTTCCTTCCTGCAGGGAAAGCATCGGTGTTTTATCTGTCACCGGAAGATACGGTTTATATTCTTCAAGAAGTCCTCGCCATAACATTAGTTCATTTCTCCTTCCGCACGGTAGCTGCTTTTTACTTCGATTACCACGTCTTCGTTATCGAGTTCTTTTCTTACCCGGTCGTAATCAGCTTTTGTTACTTCGTGGGTGACGATAATAATTTCAGCCAGTTTACCTTCGTTTAAAGGCACCTGAAGAATTTTTTCCAGGCTGATGTTGTTTTTATGGAAAAGCGCTGTCAAGGAAGCAAACGTCCCCGGAAGATCTTTTGCGTGAATACGCATGAAATATTTGGAATGAATTTCGTCCGGTGTCTTCAGCTGTTTATCGTACTGCGGAATGACGGCCGAATTGCCGTTGACGCCGAGACGCTTGTTTTTAAGTACTTCAACAAGGTCGGAAACGACGGCAGTGGCAGTAGGCAGTTTTCCGGCACCCGGACCGTAGAACATCGTTTCCCCGACGGCTTCGCCGTACACATACACGGCGTTAAACTCATTATCCACGGAAGCGAGCGGGTGTTCATGGGGGACGAGCGTCGGCTGAACACTTACTTCGACTTTATCATCCTGCCTGTTGGCAATACCGACAAGCTTCATGGTGTATCCGAGCTGGTTGCTGTATGCAAGGTCCTGACTCGTCACTTCCGTAATCCCTTCCACGGAAACGTCATCGAGATCCAGGTTCATGGAAAATCCGAGCGTTCCGAGAATAGCAATTTTCCGGGCCGCGTCGAGGCCGCCGACATCCGCTGTCGGATCGGCTTCCGCGTAACCGAGAGCCTGGGCTTCTTTCAGTACATCTTCATACAGACGGCCTTCCTTCGTCATTTTGGTTAAAATGTAGTTTGTCGTGCCATTGACGATACCCATGATTTTTGTAATCCGGTCGGACGCCAGGCCTTCTACAATTGTCCGCAGAATAGGGATGCCCCCGGCAACGCTCGCTTCGTAAAAAAGATCGCAGTGCTTGTCGTTTGCCGTCTGAAGCAGTTCACTTCCGTAAAGAGCCATAACATCCTTGTTTGCTGTTACAACGTGCTTGCCGTTTTCAAGCGCCAGTTTCATACAGCGCCGTGCGTCTTCAATTCCTCCCATAACTTCAATAACAACATCAATATCTTCATCGTGAATAATATCTTCCACGTTCGTCGTGAGCTGTTCGGGCTGGACGTGAATGCCGCGTTCTTTTTCCAAATCATTTACGAGTATTTTTTTAACTTTTACGTTAGCACCGATCTGGTGGGCCAGTTTATCCTGGTGCTGCTCAACGATTTCCAGCACTCCGGTACCGACTGTTCCAAATCCGAGAAGACCAATATTCATTACCTGTGTCATGCCGCAATCACTCCTGAATTCATGTCTATATTAAAAGAACAAATGTATTTGTATAAAGGACATTATAGAGGGCTTTGTTACTTAAAACAACCTTATGGAAGGAAAAAGGCGTGTTAAATTAATGTATGCGTTTTCCTGGGCGGATTCTGCTGTATAATGATGGAAAAGATAGCCGGTTTATATATGGAGAAGGTTTTGTTAAAGCTTTACGTTGATAGAACATAAAGAAAGCTTTCGGCTTTTTTGACGTCCGCCGGGCGCAGTGGCTTATGATACTTCCTGCAAAAGGTTATATGGTAAGATAAAGAAAATAAGTATATTACTGTTTTGTTGTCTCCATTATGGAAAATTACTTTTATTCATCTGAACACGAAAGCTGAACAAAATGTTGTACAAACAGGGAGGACAATCATTATGCAGCATACTATCCACAGACATCACCACCACTTTGCCTGGGACAAGTCGATCCAGCCTGTACACGAAATTGATCCCGGAGACCGGCTTCGTTTTGAAGTGACCGATTCATCGGCGGGGCAGTTGAACCCGTCATCCACGGCGGAGGATGTGGGCCGCCTGGATTTCGACCGCGTCAATCCAGTGAACGGACCAGTTTTTGTTAAAGGAGCCCAGCCGGGGGACACACTCGAAGTGGAAATTGCCGGGTTTGGACCACAGAGCTGGGGATGGACAGCAGTTATCCCGGGTTTCGGACTGTTAAGCAGTGATTTTCCGGATCCGTATTTAAAAACGTGGGATCTTTCCGAAGGCAGAGCACAGTTTACGGATGGCATTGAAGTGCCGATTGCGCCGTTTCCGGGAACGATTGGCACTGCGCTTCCCGAAGAAGGGGCGCACAGCCTCGTACCGCCGCGTCATAACGGCGGCAACATGGACATCCGACACCTGACGAAAGGAACGAAGCTGTATCTCCCGGTCTGGGTGGAAGGAGCCTTGTTTTCTGTGGGCGACACCCACGCGGCCCAGGGAGACGGAGAAGTATGCGGTACAGCAATCGAGGCACCGATGGATATTGATTTAAGTTTTAAACTCCACAAAGGAAAACAGATAAAAGAGCCTCAGTTTGAAACTCCGGGACCACTTCAGGCAGGGCCTCCCGGCAGAGGTCATTTTGTAACAACCGGATTTGGCACGGATCTTCTGACGGCTTCCAAAAAAGCTGTCAGCTACATGATCGAACATTTGACAATGAAATATAAACTTTCCGATGTAGAGGCATACGCACTGTGCAGCGTGGCTGTTGATTTGAAAATCAGCGAAGCTGTTGATATGCCGCATTATCTCGTATCGGCTTACCTGCCGCTGAATATCTTTAAGTAACTCACACGGAAAAAATCAGAAGGAATGTTAATAGAAAGGGTGTTTTATTGAATGGTCTGGGCATGGTGGCTCATCGGCATCTTCCTGATTCTGCAGCTTACTCTGCTCGGGGTCCTGCTTATCGGGAAGTACCGGAGTCTGCGTTTTATACAAAGAGTCGAACAAAGCTGTAATAAAATGATACCTGTAATGAAGGAATACGCAGCAGGCAGCGTGGAGGAAATCAGCGGGCTTCCTGAAAATACGCGTCTGCGGAGAGAAGTGCTGGAAAAAGTACTTTCCAAAATCCGCAGTGAAACGAAAAGCGCGGTCGAGCAGGAGCGGATCAGGCGGCTCGCTGTCCAGGAACTGCAGCCGCTTTATAAAAAGATGCTTTCCGGAGGAGACTGGGCGGACAGGATGAACGCGATGTACTTTATGGAGGAATTCTTACTGGTGGATATGGGGGATACACTTGCTGAAAGGGTACGCCGCGGAATGAAAAGTGGGGAGGAATACCGGCAGGCACTGCGTGTACTCGCCAGTTTCTCCCACCTGCAGGCAGTGGAAAGCCTTTCGGATGGAAAAAACAAAAGTGTGACTTTCATAAAAGAAATAATGCGAAGATTGAACCGTGAGAAGCTGGCGCTTCTTTACTACCGGACGGGAAGGCAGGATCTTCTTCTTCTGCAGGCATTTTTAGTTCACGCTGGTGAACGTGGGGAGAAGGTATTTCTTCCTTACGTAGAAAAAGCGCTTCAGCACGAAGAGATGGAAATTCGTCTCAAAGCATTGAAAAGCCTCTGTTTTTACCAGCAGGTGGAGCAGCCGGAGCTCATCGAGCCGTTTTTCCATTCTGAATTTTGGGAGGAACGGATGTATGCCTGCAAAACAGCGGCTGCTTTATCCGGGGCTCAATGGAAGGAAATCCTTCTTCGCCTTCTCGGCGATTCGGCATGGTGGGTCCGGTCCGCGGCTGCCGAAGCCCTGCTCTCTTTTTCAGACGGTCCGGATCTTCTGGAAGAAGCCCGGAAGAATCATCAGGATCGTTATGCGCGGGACATGGCGGCCAAAATACTGACGACACGCGGGGAGGTGAGCGCGCATGATGGGTAATTTGAACAGTTTATTGAACGTTCTCGCCTATGCCGTCATTTTTTATATGGTGGTTATCGGGCTCATTTACCTTGTCCTGTTTTTTATTGCCACTCCGAAAATCCGCCGGGAGCATAAACTGCACCGCCGGGAACCGATTGAAGAC
>PWLM01000197.1 GCA_003560495.1 Bacillus sp. (in: firmicutes)
ACATCCACTCCTTTTTGGTGGAGGAGATGTTCCACTTTCGACGTAACCCGCTGCTTTTTCTGCTCAAGAAGAGGGCCCGCACTGACCAATGTCACAACGCCATGTATTTCATGCTTCTGCTGCCAGGCGTGCAGTGAGGCACAAATTTCTATTCCTGCAGCTCCGCCGCCGACAATCAATACTCTTTGAGCGCGGCGCGCCTTTTCGATCGTTTCCACAAAACGAAAATTAGGCTTTATCGGCAGTGCGTAGGAGTCTGCCCCGGGAATCTGCATGCCAGCCATCCCAGAACCGACATCAAACGATACGACGTCGAAAGGTAAGATCCTTCCGTCTTCTGTCCGGAGCGTCTTGTGAACCGGATCAACGGATATGACAGCATCCTGAAGCCAGGCGGTCCCGGCTCCTGCAGCCAGCTGCTCGAGATCGACTTTCATTTGTTCTTCAGAATATATCCCTTCAGCATAACCAGAAAACATTCCGGAATAATACTGGTATTTCGAAGGGGAGAGCAAGGTTATTTCCACACCTTTTATTTTGTTTTCCTTAAGTTTATTCAAAACATGCAGGTGGGCATGTCCGCCGCCGACAACCAGTACTCTTTGGGCAAGCCGCGCCTCTTCAACCGCTTCAACAAAACGAAAATTAGGCTTTATCGGCAGTGCGTAGGTCTCCGCTCCAGGAGTTTTCATACCGGCCATCATAGAACCGACATCAAAAGATACAACGTCAAAGGCAAAACTCTCCCCCTGTTCCGTCCGGAGCGTTTTACGAACTGGATCGACGGATGTGACAGCACCCTGAAGCCAGGCGCTCCCCGCTTCAGCAGCCAGCTGTTCCAGATCCACTTTCATTTGGTCCTCTGTATAAAATCCCTCAGTGTACCCGGAAAACATCCCGGAATAATACTGGTATTTCGAAGGCGACAGTAAGGTTATTTCGACACCTTTTATTTGGTTTTCCCGAAGTTGATTCAGGACATGCAGATGGGCATGTCCGCCGCCGACGAGTACTAATTTCTGCATAGTCCTGTCCTTTCTTATCTTTGATACCGGTTGGATGCTCTTCTCGTGTTTTTAAAATGAGACAGCACCTTCACTCAGGAAGGCCGGTTATAATCAAAATGTATGATGGCTCCCTCACTGGCCGCAATCGATACGGCATCTTCCTCGTTGATGTTTTCTTCCATCGGCAGGGTCACATATTCTTTAAAAGCTGGTAAATGTATATGGCCGAGTTTCCGGCCGAGGTGATAGGTCGCGTGATGCACGGTTCCTTCCATCGTGAATCCGGCCTCCGGGGAAGACGTTTTTTTCCTGACTTTACAATCGGATAAGGGAAGGCACCGCTCATCATCGAGGACGAGATGACTTCCAAGAAACCTCGCGACAAATGCATTGGCCGGACGGCGGTTGATTTCCCGGGGTGTTCCAATCTGCTGGAACCGTCCTTCATGAAAAACTGCCACGCAGTCTCCCATGAGCAGAGCTTCCTCGTGATCGTGGGTCACAAAAACAGCTGTCATCTGCTGTTCTTTTAAAAAGTCACGGACCCAGTACCTCAGCTGTTTTCTAAGTTTCGGGTCCAGGCTGCTGAACGGTTCGTCCAGCAGTACCAGTGCCGGATCGACGGCAAGCGCACGTGCAAGGGCCGCCCGCTGTTTCTGTCCACCTGAAAGCTCATGCGGGTAATGCGCGGCATGTTCTTCCAGTTCCACAGCTTTCAGGAGACTGTCGATTTTCTTTTTATCCAATTTTCCTTTTAATCCGGCCCCGTAAGCAACATTCTCAAACGTGTTCATGTGCGGGAATAACAGTGGTTCCTGAAATACGAGGCTGATTGGACGGCGGTTTGCTTTCAATTTTGTAATATCCCTGCCTTCCGTCCAAATACTTCCGCCGGATAATGGCTCCAGGCCGGCAAGCGTCCGGAGGAGCGTCGATTTCCCACTGCCGGACGGACCGACGATGCTGAGCACCTCTCCCTTCTTCACCTCAAATGACAGCTTATCGAAGATGAGACGATCCGAAAAAGCTTTACTGATGTTATCTGCTTCCAGCGTCAAAATCTTCATGAATGATTCCTCCAATATTTCCCGCGATAAGGGACAAACAAAAGACAAAATTCTACAAATGTGTATAAAACCAAAGGAAGGACAGCGAACCAAAGAGAAAAAGCAGCCATTAAAGAAGTATCCGCTGTGTCCATAAATGGAAAAAAGACCATAGCCAGCGTCAACACTTCCCCTCCGCCAATGATCGCTGTGATCGCGTACTGGCTCAGGCTGATCACGATCACCAGAAAAACCACACTTCGGACAGCTGGCTTTAAAAAAGGAAGTTCAATGGTGAGAAACCGCCTCAGAGCCCCCGCCCCCAGTACCTCTGCCTGTTCCAGCCACCTGCTTTCCAGCTGCCGGTACGTGTTTGTCACGATTTTTATACTGTAGGGAAGTGTCGGTACGAGATGGATCAGCATGACTCCGAGCCAGGTGTCTGCCAGACCGAGACGGATCATCAAAATGTGAGTTCCCATCGCAATCAGCAGCACCGGCAGCAGAATAGGTGCAAGAAAAAGCGCTTCTACCAGTGGTTTCCCTTTAAATGAGTAATAAACAACAGCTTTCCCTGCAGGAACAGCAATCATCAAATTCAGGAGGACAACTGTCAGCCCGATCCATGCCGACCAGAAAGTCGCTTCGAGTATATTCGGCTCCGTGAACAGCGTCTGCCAGCTGTTTGTTCGAAAAGTGATGCTTTCATCCGGCCGCCACATCCCGGTAAAACTGATAATAAGCAGCAGAAAAACAGGACTCAGAAAGAACATACAGGCGATTATCCAAAAAAACTGCGCTCTTAAACGGTATCTCATTTCAGCTGACCTTCCCTTTTTATAAACTTGTTTCTTCTTTTTAACAACGAGTAGCCGGCAAGGGAGATAAGGATGATGACCGCACTGATGAAAAACATCGCCGCGAAAGCAAGCGATCGTTCTTCCCATCCACTGCTGTAAAACCATTGATAACTTAATACGGAAATCATCTCCGGATAAGTTGCCCCGATAAGTGCCGGTACTTCATAAGCCGTTAAGGTGAAAGCAAAAAGAATAAGAAACGTTTCCAGTGTGGTCGGAAGGATCAGCGGCCATTCGACCATTTTGAATTTCTGCCATCGCCCGCCTCCAAGGGTAGCGACCAGATCGTTTAATTCCTGCTTCATCGCCGCATAGAGCGGCAGCAGCATTAGAACAACAAAAGGAATTCCTTTCCATACGTACGTCAGAATAATACCAATACCCTGCTGATCATTGGTAAATCGCGAGAAAAACGCCGGTGACTCCAGCCATCCTGTCCCGGTCAGCAGATAAGCTGCCAGGCCTGTCTCTGCCAGGAACAAAATGACGACATACGCCCAGACAAAATGAGGAAAAAGCATTGGTATCCAGACCGTCACCCTGACAGGAAGCTTCGTCAGGGCGGCAGCAAACGTTCTCGTAAACCACCATCCGATCACAACTGCCAGCAAGGTAGACAGAAACGCTGTTCTCAAGCTGAAAACGAGCGATGCCCTGAACCGGTCCGATCCGGCGAGCTCGGTGTAATAGTTCCATGTGAACCGTCCATTATCTGTAAAACTCTCCACTGCCCCTGCCACCAGTCCATAGATGGGAAGCAGAAGAAAGACGGCTCCCGGAAGCAGTAAAAGAACGAGTGATTTATTCCTGAATAATTTCATTGAACCACTGATCCTCCAGCCATCCCACATAGGAAGCGTCCGATTCCGGAAGAAAACTCTCTTCCAGCTTTTCAGTCGGCAGGACGGTATCCCCGCGGTCCACTTCCTGAAATTTCTGCTGCATATCATCGTCCAGTTTATCAATCGATATCGGTGTATTCTCTCCCCAAGGGGAAGGTTTCATTTTTTCCAGCTGGGCTTCCGGACTCAGCATATGGTTGATCGCAACGAGGGCGCCGGCCATATTCGGGCTGTTAAAGGGAACAGACAAAAAGTGCGTATTCCCAATTGAACCGGGCTCCATCACAAAAGAGCGTGTGGATTCGGGAAATACGCCTCTTTCCACCAACGACTCAGCGCGCGCCTCATTATAGCCCATCGTCATCCAGACTTCTCCATTACTGTACAGCCGGTCAAGCTCCGTGAGGGAGTTGGGATAATGGCTGCCTTCCCGCCATAAGCCCGGCTGAATCTCCTCCAGATAAGCAAACGTCTGCCCGGCGGGATCCTGCATCTGCTCCTCATCCAGCGGCTGATTATATACCGACGAAGGCTCATCAGCGTTTTCGTACAGAAGATGCCTGATAAAAGCATTGCCAGTAAAGTCGGAAGGATTCGGATAAGTAAATCTTCCTGGGTTTTCCTGAATCCAGTCTTTTAAATCCTGAAAGTTTTCGGGAGGGTGATCGATTTGTGTTTCATCATAATGGAACACAAACTGCACCTGGCCCCACGGGGCTTCCATTCCATCAACCGCTGTCCCGAAATCAAGCTGGAAAGCAGAGGACTCTGTGTCGTAATAATTTTGAAAATTCGGCAGTTCCTCCGTAAAAGACCCTGCCAGCAGATCATTATCTTTTGCGTTTTTAAAGTTTTCTCCGTTAAGCCAGATAATATCGATACTTCCATCGTCACGCCCCGCTCTTTTTTCTGTTAGAAGCCGCTGCAGAATTTCTTCTGTATCCATGGGAATCCTATTCAGGGTAACAGCTGCTTCTTCCTCCAGCGCAGGGCTTACCCACTCGTCGATGTATTCGTTGATCCCTTCATCGCCGCCCCACATATACAAGTTCACTTCAGTCGAAGCTGCTTCATTTTCTATGTCTGTCCAGGAATTTTCCAGGAGGGCATCGATTTCGTCCGCTGACTCTCCCTCATCCGCTGTTTGACAGGCTGCCAGAAAAATCAGGCCCGGAAAAATAAAATAAAACTTCTTTTTCACCATGAACTCCCCCCTTAACTAAGTAATGGATGAACACGATCCGCGTGTACTTATTCCTTCCGCCTTCAATATGGGGTTCCATTACTCCCGAAAAATTATTCAATCTGTTCTGCTTACAAAGATCGTTTATTTTATTGTACACTTTTTTATCGCAGGAACATGTAATTCACCTTACAGCAGCGGATATTTACTCCAAAGAATTTATCAACAGAAGAGATGATCCTTTAAGCAAGAACGCATTGGATATGCTGGTATATAAAAAAAGAGCTTGTCCAAAAATGAAAATTCCCCGTAAATGAAGTATTTTACGAAGAATTTCAGAGTGTTGATTAAGTCTTGGTTTCAGAATAATTATTCTTCTGAATGTATAGCTTTCTCCTACACTCCCCGGCGGAAGCTTGCCGTGGGCTTGTCGTCAGCTGTTTGGCCTGCGCCATGGAAAAGGATCTTCCGACTGCGCTTATTCCCACCGGCGTCCCCGCCGGTCGTTCCGGAGGAAAAAGCCTCTCCTGAATGGAAGAAAGGGTGGAATCAACACGTTTTTTAGAAGAGAAATCTTCTTTTTATTTTCCTGCTGGAGCTGCAGCAGGCGACTCCGAGGCGAGATAGGACGAGCAGAAGATCCATTTCTTCCGAGCTGTGGGAGGAAGAAATTAGCTGAAGCCGGCCCGCCCGGAAAACGTCCTGAGGAGGCGAAAGCAGGAAATTGCATAGGCATGTATAAAAAACACTTTATAAACAGCCTGAAATTCCCCGTAAATGAAGTATTTTACGGGGAATTTGTTTATGCGTGGAATTGGGAATCCAGCTGCAGAGCTTCCTGCACGAAAAACGTCCAAGTCAGCTTCACCATTTTTTATTTTTAGGTATGTTCGCTGTTGATAGCTGGAGAAACACTTCACTTCCAACCGGCCTGCCGTGAAGGTGAAAAGAGCCGCAGGCAACCTTAAATAACCACACGGAGCTTTAACAGAGACATTCATGCAGTTGAAAACAGCTCATACTGTGGAACGAAGGCAGGGACACCCAGAGAATCAGCGCCGTTCGAGAATCC
>PWLM01000042.1 GCA_003560495.1 Bacillus sp. (in: firmicutes)
AACGGTAAAAGGGATTATCGCCTACCGTCATATTTATCCTGCTGTAATGGAATTAATGAAGCAGGGATATTTCCAGGCAGACACGATGGTAACAGACAGAATTACGCTCGATGAAGTCGTTGATAAAGGTTTTGAAATTCTCTCGACAGACAAAAGCCAGGTGAAAATTCTCGTATCTCCGGAATAAACAGTGCTGGTAAAATTCAATGATATGTACAGAAGAGCCGCCCTGGAAAATAACCAGGCGGCTCTTTTTTCTTCGCTTGCTGCGTAGAAAGCATGCGTCTGTCCTTCCGTCCGGGAGGATCTTCACGCTTCCGCAGGCGTCTCTGCCCGGGTTTCGGTTTTACGGAAGAAAGAACAGCGCTCATGAAAAGCAGACACATTTCTTTTTCTATAAAACGAAGCGGAAACCGACGGACGCCAGTGGAAGAAGGAGGTCGGAAGATCCCGCAGGGCGTAGCCCGAGGAAGCTGTAGATCTCCTCCACGGCAAGCCTGTCGGGTTGGAGCGAAATTTTTCCTGTTGTCATCAACAATGAGCACTAACAGAACCTTTTTATTAGCCTTCCTTTAAAAAATCGCTATGATAAAGTTCGTTTCCAACCGGCAAGCCTGCCGCGGAGAATGTTCTTTATTCCAGGGCCTCACTCCATTGGGTAAACTGGTGCTCAAGTTCTTCCCGGCGGATGAAGCGGGCGCCCCGCCAGCGCTCGGTTCCTTCTATATAAAGGAGCACTGCCGGAGCTGTAAACACTTCAAAGCGGGAAGCAGCTTCCGGAATATCATCGGCAGAAACAGCAGCAGCTTTAATTTGCGGATAATTCTCCAGGACAGCTTCAAGCTGAGGTTTAAAACTGTGGCAGACGGAGCACTGCTCCCTTGAAATGTAGATCAGGGTCAATGGGTGGTTTTCAATAATTTCCTCGGTCTGTCCCAATGTCTGCATTTTTTCCATTTTTTAGTCTCCTCTCCACGAGTATTCTCTTTTCACTATAGCCTCTTCCGGTGAAAGTTACAAAGATTCCGGATGACGTTTGAGTAGACGTTTCAAAAAGCAGAAAAAAAGGAATATAGGGATAAGATACTTTAGGGAGGGAATGCTTATGGCCTTTGTCATCTTAAGTCCATGTATCGGGGAAAAAGCTGGAGAATGCGTGGATGTCTGTCCGGTCGACTGCATTGAAGAAGGGAAAGATCAGTACTTCATTGATCCGGATATCTGCATAGACTGCGGAGCCTGTGTTGTTGTCTGTCCGGTGGATGCAATAGTGGATGAGCACGAACTCGCCCCTGGAGATGAAAAGTACTTAAAACAGGCGGAAGAATTTTTTCAGGGGAAGCAGTGAAGGAGGTAAAATGTGAAGCTTGAAATTACAGACGAAGCAGTAAAATGGTTTAAAAACGAAGTGGATCTCGACGATGGGGATACAATAAAATTCTTTGCCCAGTACGGCGGGGACAGCACTGTACAGAGCGGGTTCTCGCTGGCATTTGAACCATACGGCTCTGCGATCACGACTGGAGCCAGCACAGAAAAGGAAGGGATCACCTTTTTTATTGAAGAAGGAGACCTTTGGTATTTTGACGGACACGACCTGAAAGTAGCCTATGACAAGGACTCACAGGAAATAACATTTAATTATGGAGAGCCTGACAAAGAATAAAGTAGAGCCCCGGAGGAAAAGTTCCTTCCGGGGCTTTTTTGGTCATGACGATTTTTTTCCACTTTTGCTTTTATGCGTTCCATCAGCGTTCTGTACTTATTTAATTGTTCAGGACCTGGCCTCCGTTGACGTGAATAACTTCACCGGATACGAAAGAGGAATCGTCCGAAGCGAGATAAATATAAGCGGGGGCGAGTTCTGCAGGCTGCCCCGGACGGCCCATAGGACTGGACGTACCGAACTGTTCCACCTGTTCTTTCGGGAAAGAGGCGGGAATAAGCGGTGTCCATACCGGTCCCGGCGCGACACCGTTGACACGGATACCTTTTGAAACAAGGTTTTCCGACAGCGAACGGGTGAGAGCCACAAGAGCGCCTTTCGTTGCTGCGTAATCCATAAGAACCGGCATTCCTTTATAGGCAACCACGGACACAGAGTTAACGATGGAACTTCCCGGCTGCAGGTGGTCAAGTGCTGCTTTCGTTACGTGAAAAGCACCGAAAATGTTTGTTTTGAATGTACGCTCCATCTGATCACTCGAAATATCCCGAAGATCTTCTGCGTAGTGCTGTTCGGCTGCATTATTAATGAGAGAATCGAGGCGCCCGAAATGCTCGACTGCTTTTTCGACTGTCTTTTTCGCCGTTTCTTCTTCGCCTATGTCTCCGTCAATAAGCAGGCATTCCCCGCCGTACTCTTCAACAAGTGCTTTTGTTGTTTCCGCATCATCATGTTCATCACGGTAGGCAAGGGCAACTTTTGCTTCTTCTTTAGCAAGTGCGACACAGACAGCACGTCCAATTCCGCTGTCGCCTCCGGTAATAAGTACTACTTTATTTTTCATCTTGCCGCTGCCTTTATAGTTCGGGTCATCGAAAATCGGCATCGGTGTTACTTCGCCGTCTTCCACCCCG
The DNA here is from genome assembly GCA_003560495.1 of Bacillus sp. (in: firmicutes). GTDB lineage: Bacteria > Bacillota > Bacilli > Bacillales > Salisediminibacteriaceae > Alkalicoccus. Next base: position 2,581 of record PWLM01000042.1, read on the forward strand.
GGCTGTCTGTTCTGAACTTGTTTCGGCTGTCCTTCTGTCTGCAGTTTCTGTATATCTTCATATTTCATTGTATCCCTCCTAATGAGTATTGTGGTTCTTATTACCATTTTCCCTATAAAATAAACAAATAAAAAAGTTGTTTGAGCAGAGAGAAAACAGGTAATAGGAATTTAGAACAGATAATAAAGGAGATGACACTATGCGCGAATATTCCGTACGACCAAACAAAGATGTTACAGCCTGGATGGTGAAAATTGAGGACGTGGCTCCTGAAACTTCTTTTGATCAAAAAGATGATGCTATTGCTCATGCTGAAGAGATGGCTAAGGAACACAGCCCGAGCCGGCTGCACATTTACAACAACAAAATGGAAGTGGAAGAAACGAGAAATTTCGATTAATCACATAAGAAACGTAAAAGCCGTACCGGACAGCTTATTAATGAAGCCAGGTATGGCTTCTTTTTTGTTCCAGCAGTAAAGCAGGAAAAACGGCAGTTTTGTCGAAGGTAATATTATAATAATTAAGTTGTTCAGGAGCGTGATTCCTTTGAGTAAAGAAAATGTTCTTGTATGTGTATCCTATCCGGAAAGTGCGGGGCAGCTGATCGAACGTGGAATAAAAGAAACAAAAGCTTTTCAAAGTGAATGCATCGTTTTACACGTATATGATCCGGAAAACTATACGAGCGATATGAAAGAAGAAGAAAAAAGGGAAGAAATCAAGAAATGGGCAGACTTTCATAAAGCAACAATGATTCTTCAGCCGAGACAGGGAAGCAAAAAGCTCGGGGAAATAATAGGTGAAGTAGCGCGTGCAAATGACGTACACCATATCATTGTAGGACAGGCTTTCCGGAGCCGATGGGACCTGCTTATTCACGGGTCGCTCGTTAACGAACTGTTTCACGAACTGGAAGATGTCGATGTAACGATTTTTAAAATCAAAAAGGACCGCGTTGCCGCAGAATCCCATTACGATAAGGGAGTAACCGGATACCTGTATAAAAAAGAGGAGCAGTATAAAATAGCTCTTGAGCAGCCACGGGGAGAAGGTCATGAAGGCATTTTCTTTCAACATCTTCATACGGACTTTCTTACAGGAATATTCAAAGCAAAAATCTTTGGCCACCCCGTCGTTCTCTATGTAGTAGAAGGCGATGTGCATGAACGGTACCGGGAGGAGCTTGATACGATTCTTGAAGAAAAATAGAGAGGAGGGGGCGGCATGTGCGGGAGATTTACTCTGACATCGTCCCTTGAACAGATTAAGGAGCAGTTTCAGACAGCGGCAGTGAAAGTACCGGAGCTGGAGCCGGGCTACAATATTGCCCCATCCATGGAAATACCGGCCGTTATATGGGACGGGGAGCAGCGCCGTCTTGGAATGCTCGCCTGGGGCTTTACACCGGGATGGGGAGGCGGCAAAAGGCTGATCAATGCCCGGGCTGAATCGCTCTACCAGAAGCCTGCGTTCCGGGAATCCGCCCGTCATAGACGGTGTATTGTACCGGCAGATGGATTTTTTGAATGGAGAAAAACAGGTGATGGAAAAAAGCCGTATTACATTTATCCGGAATCAGGTAAACTGCTTGCTCTCGCCGGACTTTGGCGCAAAGAAGACGACGGTGGATACACATGTGCCATTGTCACCGCTGAAGCTAATGAGGACATGAAGGACCTTCACCACCGTATGCCGCTGTTTCTCGGTGAAGAAGATCAGCGGGAGTGGCTGGATACGACAAAAGAAGACGTCCGTCACCTGCTTATTTCCCCGGATTCCGGACTGCTGAAGATGCATCCGGTGTCGGTGCGCGTAAACAAACCGCAGGAAAACGATCCGTCACTTCTGGAACCTGCGGAATAACACTGCTTAAAAGCCTTTCCGGCTGTCCGGAAAGGCATTTCAGTGTGCCTCAGGTTTTTTGACATTCCTCGCAGAAATACAGTCTTCGGGAGGCAGCCTGTATTTTAGTAATCGGGGTGCCGCAGAGACGGCAGCTTTGTCCTTCGCGCGCAAACACCCAGTGGCGGTACTGCCGTCTCGTTTTTCCTTCTGCTTTAAGCTTTTCCGCCAGTCCAAGGTCATTCGTTATTCCTTTATGGCGGTAGGACTGCTCTATCAGTTCAATCGTCTTCTCTGCGGCGAGCTGAAGTCTTTCGGGTAGTGTATCTGCAGGACGGATTAAAGGGGATATGCCGGAGGTGAAAAGAATCTCACTCCGCAGGTAATTTCCAATTCCTGCTACGAAACCCTGGTCAAGCAGGAGGGATGACCATTTGCGCCGGAAAAATTTTTTGCTTTCGAGCCGCTCCACGAGCATATCCGGAGTTACCGGCTCGCTCAAAATGTCCGGCCCGGCTCTTGCGATAAAAGGATGAAGGGCGACTTCTTCATCCGGCAGCACTTCAATATCGGAGGCGCTGTAGAGAAGAGCTGATTTTTTTTCATTGTGTATGGCAAAGCGGAGCTGCCGGTTTGTTTTTGGGTAGTTGTACACGTTCCGGATAATCCACTTTCCGTAAAGCTGATTATGCGAATAGACGGTGTAGCCATTGCTGAAGCGGGTAAGCATCGCTTTTCCTTTCGTATCCACGCCGGTGACGACAGCACCCTGAAGAAGCTCTTCATACCCCTGCAGACGCTCGAGACCAAAATGGACTTCCAGGATATCCCGGCCCTTTACGGCTTTTTCCACCTCGTCAGCCGCTTTTCGTATTTCCGGTCCTTCCGGCATATTTATTCCTCCTCTGCGCAGTTTCTAGACTGATAATATCGACCGCAGACAGGAAAAGCAACTGCTAGGCACCCATTAAAAGACGAAGGCCGCCGAAAACAGCAAGTGCGAGAATAATATAGTTAAACCAGTGCTGAGGTATTTTCTGAAGTGTTTTGATGCCAATAAATGTTCCGGCAAGAATAGCAGGGATCATCCAGGCGTTCAGCGTCAGCGTTTCTGCTGTGATCAGGCCGAGAGAAGCATACAGCGGCACTTTAATTACATTCACTGCCAGAAAGAACCAGGCTCCGGTTCCGATAAAAGCCTGCTTCGGGAGGCCGGCAGCGAGAAGGAAGATAGCCATAACCGGCCCCGCTGCGTTTCCGACCATTGTTGAAAAGCCTGCAAGCGTACCGAGAATGACGGTGAAAAAAGTTGAACGGTTTTCCCGGGAGGCTCCGGGTGAACGGAACCTGCTCCAGACCTGCAGAAAGGCCATAGCTACAATGATAATACCGAGTGAAACTTCGATCGGCCGGTTTACTTCTACAAAAAAGAGAAAGAAAAATCCAATAATCAGGCCGCCGCTCACCCAAGGAATCAGCCGGATTAAAGTCGGCCAGTCAGCACTTTTACGATAATAAAGTACGGCTACGATGTCTGCGGCAAT
>PWLM01000104.1 GCA_003560495.1 Bacillus sp. (in: firmicutes)
AGATTCCGGCAGAGCTGAAACTTGGAGAAAACCAGATCGAAAAATGGATTCTCCGTAAAGCATATGATGGGGAGCTTGCAGATAATATTATCTGGCGGGATAAAGCCGAATTCTCCGAAGGAAGCGGTGCGCTGGATATTCTGGATAAATATGCTGAAACCCAGTATTCAGAAGAAGACGTAGCACGTGTGAATAAAGAAAACGAGTGGGTGCGGTCCAAGCAGGAACTGCTTTATTATGAAATCTTCAAACAGCACTTTCCTCATGATTCTATTTTATCGACCGTAGGACACTGGGCCACGAGTTGATCAATCGATAAGAATGTATTTTAATAATAAACGAGCCGGCCACATTGGCCGGCTCGTTTTCAGGCTGTCTATAAAGTGTTTTTAATACATGCCTATGCAATTTCCTGCTTTCGCCTCCTCAGGACGCTTTCCGGGCGGGCCGGCCTCAGCTAATTTCTTCCTCACCATGCTCGGAAGAAATGGATCTTCCGCTCGTCCTAAATCGCCCAGGAGTCGTCCCTGCGGCTGCCGCAGGGAAATCAAGAAAAAGTTTTCTGGTATGAAAAATCTCTCTTTTAAAACCATTTTTTTCGATAAAGAGATGGTTTTCCCTCCGTAACGGCGGAGACACCGGTGGGAACAAGCGCAGTCAGACCACGGCGCAGGCCAAACAGCTGAAGACCAGCCCCACGTCAGGCTCGGTAAGAGAAGGAGCTTATACAACGCCTGGAATAAATATCAGCCACCGATCATTTAATCAACAAACTGTAAACGAACCGACCTATGTGGCCGGCTCGTTCTATAGTCAGAAGCATTCTTCCGCTTCCGGATGAAGCATATCATTTTCCACTGCCTTTATTAACTTTTCCATTGGAATATCAAGCGAGGTGCTCAATCTCTGGAGTACCCGGATGGATGGATTCTTTTTTTTGCCGTTTTCTAAATAGGAAAGGTAGCTTTTAGAAATAGCGGCTTTCGCAGCAGCGTCTCCTAACGTCATCTGCATTGTTAAGCGGTGATTTTTAACGATCTGGTCCAGTGTTTCCATTGTATGCCTTCTTTCTCTTTAACAAGATTAGTCGGATGTAATTCTTCGACTTCTATAGGTAGTTACTAAAATTAAATATACCCGGTTAGTTGAGGGGTTAATCTTTTAAGTTGCTTTAAATGTAGAAAATATTTGTGAATTATATTTGAATATCCAGAAATTGGTTCAATAGAGAGGACACTTTTTTCCATCAGATAAAGGACAAAAAAGCATAAGAAGAGAATAAGAAGGGTAAAAGAGAAGGAGGTTTTATTTATGGATGAGAAAAAAGCATTTGAAAATTCTCCACTTAAATCAATTTTTGAGAAGTTCTCAGTAAAAAGAGATGTAACACTCGTGTACGGCGACCCGGTCAAACTTGAACACCGCACCATACTCCCTGTAGCGAAAGTGAAGTACGGTGTAGGAGCCGGCTCAGGAGCAGGGGACGAGGGCGAGGCAGGCGGGACAGAACCTCATAAATCCTCGGGAAGCGGTGAAGGAGCCGGGGGGAGTTTTTCGATTAAGCCGTTGGGCGTGTATGATATTACGGAAGAAAAAACGACCTACAAGCCGATAGTTCCAGTGGAAATGATACTGATGATACCAGTAATTGTTACGGTACTCACTTTAATAATCTCGGCATTATCATCGGAAGATTAACATATAAAAGGCTGTAACCAGGGAAAATTTTCTGGTACAGCCTTTTACAGTTTGTTGATTAAATGATCGATGCAGAATAGTTAATTCAGTCGTTGTATAAGCTCTTTTTTTACCCTGCCGTGATCACTGAATGAATGTATGCCGACATTTCCTTTCCATCTTCAGTTTTCTCGGCAGGGATAAAATAAATTTTTAAATCGTAAAGCTTACTGTTTACAAATCGTAATTGTTACGATAGAATTTCGATAGACATAATCAAAAAAGGGGCCAGTCTATCTATGAAAAAAACGACCATATCTTTTGCTGTTCTTTCCGCAGTGTTTTTAACCGCATGCGGTGCAGGAAACGATGAAAACAATCAGACGGAAAATAATGCAGCCAATAATGAAACAGAAGAAAACGAAGCACAGAACTCCAGTGAAGATCCTGTGACGATAAAAACGACTCTTTTTCCATTGGAAGACTTTGCTGAAAAAATTGGAGGAGATGCAGTTGAGGTAGAGAACATTGTTCCTCTTGGAGCAGATGCTCATACGTTTGAGCCTTCTTCCAATCAGATTATCGAAATATCAGAAGCTGATATGTTTATCTACAACGGCGCAGGGTTCGAAGGGTTCGTAGAGCAGATTAAAGATACTACATCTTCACAGGATGTTGAAATGCTCGAAGCTTCTGAAGGTATTGATTTAATCGGCTATGACCATGATCATGATCACGGGCATGATCACGACAACAACCATGGCCATAATGATGATGATCATAACCACGATCATGACGATAACAACCATGGCCATAATAATGATGACCACAACCACGATCATGACGATAACAACCATGGCCATAATAATGATGACCACAACCACGATCATAACGATAACAACCATGGCCATAACGATGATGACCACAACCACGATCATAATGATAACAACCATGGCCATAACGATGATGACCATGACCATGACCACGCACATGGGGAGGAAGATCCTCACGTCTGGCTGGATCCGGAACGTGCCGGTGAACTGGCAGAGAACATAAAGGAAGCACTTATTGATCTGCGTCCGGAAGAAGAAGAGCAGTTTACTGCAAATTATGAAGAACTTGTAAGCGAGCTGGAAGATCTTCATGAGCAGTACAGCGAAACTTTAGCAGATACGAACAAAGATACAATTGTTGTATCCCACGCGGGGTATGGTTATTGGGAAGAGCAGTACGGAGTCCAGCAGCATGGTATTGCCGGTCTGTCACCTGAGAATGAGCCTTCCATTCAGCAGCTGGAGGAAACTATTCAGCTCATGGAAGATGAGGATTTAAACTACGTTTTATTTGAGCAGAATATTCCCGCTAATATTGCAGAAACAGTAAGAGATGAGGCAGGGGCAGAAGCTTTGGAACTTCATAATCTGGAAGCCCTGACAGAAGAAGATGTGGAAAATGGAGAAGATTATTTCAGTTTAATGGAGAAAAACCTGGAAACACTGACTACTGCCCTGCAATAGTTTTTTCAGCTCTCTCTTTTACAGCAGTCAAGTAATGAAAAAAGAAAAATCATTGAAGAAACTGTCCTGTTTGTCAGGACAGTTTCTTTTTTGTCGACTTTTATATTTGGCTCTGTTAAAGCTCCGGGTTGTTTGTGAAGGTTGCCTGCGGCTGTCCTTCCGTCCGGGAGGATCTGCGCGCTTTCTTTTTCCACAGACGTCCGCCGGTTGGAAGTGAAGTTTTTCTCCAGCCGTCAACAGCGAACTTTAACATAGCTGCAGTAGATATGAGGGCTCCAGGTCATCTTCTGCAGGGCATTCATTTATAGGGACGAAAGCGGCTGTGTGCAGAAATTAATTATCAAGTTCAACTTATATAAATCAGAACCTTTTCGAAAACAAGCAAGTTTATCCATAAGATGATAAAATCACCTTATCAACAAAAAGGAGGGCTTATTTATGGCACATCACACGCATGATAATCATAAGCACGAGCATTCTCTTTCCTGTGGACACACGAAAATCCGCCACGGCGACCATATTGACTATATTCACGACGGACATCTTCATCACAAACATGAGGATCATTGGGATGAGTGTAAAATTGAAGTGACAGATAAAAATCCAGCAAGCTGCACACCTGTACAGTCAGACTGCAGTCATAATGAAGACTGCGGTCATGAAATGGTGCCGCATGGCGACCACTATGATTACGTGGTTAATGGACGTCTTCACCACGTCCACGGCGATCATATCGACGATCACGGACCGGTCGAAATTATTTAAAGTAAAGAAACCTTCTCAAGAGTATCAGGAAATGTCTTATAAGTTGGTATACAGAAAAAGGGTGCAGGACATAATAATTTGTCCTGCACCTTTTTCGTCTGTGAAAAGAAGCATCTTTCTAAAAAAATAAACGGTGTTATTTTTTTCCGAAGTAAAAAATACCGAATAAAAGCCAGGCAAGTGTTACTACTGCACTGCCTATAAGGAATGGTACAGCTCCAAACTGAAAAATAAGTGGCATAGCAGCGGCTGTAACGAGCCCGCCGCCGACGAATGGTTCAAACAGGATCTGCTTGTAGCCGAAACCTTCGAGTGCCGGTGTTTCATTGTTCGGGTCAGCTACTTTCATTAGGAGAAGTCCTGTCGCTGCAATCCCTGTTGCCTGTCCAAAATCCCCCAGTCCTCTCTCAAACCAGTAGGAAGGGATCATTTTCGGAGCAAGATAAAGAAATGCCAGAACGTTCCAGATAATACCTACGGCAGCGAGCGAAAGGAAAGTAACAAGATTATCCCCGATAACAGCTATCGAAATAGTTGCGAGGGCACTCACGATAAGAATATCCAACGACAACCCGCCGATCCGGTTGACAGTTTTACGGTCTATGACCCGGAAGCGGTCGTAGCGGTCGGATATGGCCTGCACAATAATACCTCCGACCATCGCGAGAGGAAAAAGCGGGACGTATTCAAAAAGAAAAACATCTGTTGCTGCGCCGTAGGTAACGGCTTCCAGCCACACAAAAATCTCCAGCAGGACCCATCCGATGCCGATGGCAAGACCAACGTAGGCGAGATGAAGGGAAAATGGATCGACTGATTCTGGGCGTGTTGTCATATCCGAACCGGCATCACGGTTGTCGAGATCCACAATGCCGTGTTTTCCTTTACTGGAAAAGTAAGCCTTTCCGCCGACATGTTTTGCTCTTCCTGTCCGTGCACCAATATTAATAAGAATAATACCGATGATAACACCACTTAAAATACCGATGGTAGCGAGCCCGACAGAAAGGTCGTAACCTTCTGCAAAGCCGAGATCACTGAAGGTTTCCCCGAGGCCGGCTGCGGTTCCATGGCCCCCGACAAAGCTGATTTCAATCAGGGCACCCGCCAGCGGGTTCGTGCCGAAAAAGGGAGTAAGTATAAGAAGGACGAGCAGCATACCGAATGCATACTGACCCCAGGAAACCATCTGCCCCATCGCTACCTGCGGCCCGCCGACAATCCACACTTTTTTCAGGCTGGGCAGACTCGTACCTAGAAAAAGAGAGGCAAACACGATGTTAATAAACAACCCTGGCAGTGCAGCCCACACTTCCAGAATAAAATCAGGCAGAAGCCCCTGAGAGAGTGCATGCTCCGGAGCAAACGTCCCGACGATTGCCCCTAGCACCCCCGGCCCGAGAGCCAGCGCAAGAATTCCAGCTATAATGGAAGAGGGAAGGAAAAGCTGCTGCATCGTGGAAGAATAAACACGAAGCCATTTTCCCAGAATAAGAAAGGCTCCAAGAATAATAAAACTGAAGCCTATTTCATTTGGAGACATAGTCTCAGCTCCTTTCTAACTATTAAAATATGTACAGCTCCTACACCATTATACCCTTAACCTCCGGAATGGAACCCAAAATTTTCTATAACAATATGTAGAGATATATCAGAGAGGAGTAAAAAGAATGGACAATTGATCTGAAGGTGAATGAAATACTGTAAGGAAAGTGAAAGAATGAAGAAAAGAAAACAAAATCTGCTGTATTTTTTAGGTTTTTATAGATTTTTGGATATTGTTAATAGATTTTTAGCTTCCTTAATGCTTTAGAATAAGAGAAAGAAACCAAATATAACAGAAAAAGGGTGTTAGGCTGATGAAAAAATACGCTGGATTAACAGCACTAATGACAGTACCGTTTATTATTGCGGCCTGTGGTGCAGAAAACAACGAAAATGAAGCTGAGAACAACACGGAACCTGCTGAAGAAAATGCAGCAGAAAACAACAATGAAGAAGAGACGAACGAAGAGGATAACGAAGCTGCGGAAGGAGGAGAAGTAGAGGATCTGGCAGATGAGTATGGATTGTCTGTAACTGTGGAAGAGGGAGAAGGAGATGCCCCGGACGCTTCTCTGGAAGAGCTGGAGCAGGCCTTTGAATTGATTTCTACAGCTAAAGAAGCCGATGTGCTGGAATTCCAGGAGTCTCCGGAAGCTGGTGAGATTGAGGAATCCGGCACAGCTGTTGGTGAATATGGTGTTCCCGGTGTCGAAGCGGACGGGCATGTTGAAGTCAGCTTCTCTTACGAAATGGGCGGCGATATCGAAGATGAAAGCCGAATCCCTTCTTTTGAAGACATTTCAGACGTCGAGACGGCTTTTGAAGGAATGGAATTCCTGGAATGGGAAGAAGAAACAACTGAATCCGATATAACTGGAGCAGGAACAATAGCAGAATTCACTTCTGAAGGCACGTGGGAGCTGCTGGCTTCCTACGAAGATTCTGAAGTATCCCTTTCAGAAGATGATACGTGGATGGCAGAATTCTCTTCTGATATTCTTGCGGGTGTTGAAGAAGAAGAATAAACAAAGATTTAAAAAGGGCCGCGCTCAATTTATTGGGCCGGCCTTTTTTTTATATTTTGCTGGTCTGTTCTGTAACAACATCTTGTATACAGGTTTGATAAAACCCAATTTTTCTATATGAGCAGCGGAATTAAAGAAACTGAAAAAATAAAACGGGATCTATTAACCGGATGGGAGGAAAAAGTGAAAAATCAGGAATTAACAAAAGAAGGAATGACACCTAAGGAACGGCTGAGTGCCCTGGCCGGAGCTGCCTTCCTTATGGCTACTTCGGCCGTAGGTCCCGGCTTTTTAACACAGACGGCTGTATTTACAGAACAGCTTCTTGCAAGTTTCGCTTTCGTCATTTTGGCTTCGATTATTTTGGATATTGGAGCTCAGGTGAATATATGGAGGATCATAGCTGTCGCAGAAAAAAGAGGACAGGATATAGCCAATGATGTTCTTCCCGGTTTAGGATATCTTGTCGCTTTTTTTGTTGTACTCGGAGGTCTGGCTTTCAATATAGGAAACGTGGCCGGAGGAGGTCTTGGAGTCAACGCCCTTTTTGGTTTTCATCCGGTGACAGGGGCCGTCATGACAAGTGCTGTTTGTATCACTATTTTCCTTTTCAGACAGGCAAACATGGCTATGGATAAAGTAGTAAGATACCTCGGAGCACTGATGATTCTGCTGACGGGATATGTAATGATCGTCAGCCAGCCGCCCTACCAGGAAGCCGTACTCCGGACGGTGGCCCCGCTTGAGCTGGATATTCTGGCCATCGTAACAATTGTCGGGGGGACGGTTGGAGGCTATATTACTTTTGCCGGGGGACACCGTCTTCTTGATGCAGGAATAACGGGCAAGGAAAACTTAAAATATGTAACGAATACGGCAGTCGGAGGCATAATAACCGCTTCTGTCATGAGATATCTGTTGTTTTTGGCCATTCTCGGAGTGGTGGCTGCAGGATCTTCACTGGATCCGGAAAATCCTACGGCGTCGGCTTTCCAGATTGCCGCCGGTGAAATCGGTTTCCGTATGTTCGGACTCATTCTCTGGGCGGCAGGCATTACCTCAGTTATTGGAGCGGCTTATACGTCAGTGACTTTTCTTGCTTCTTTTCACTCGTCCATTGATACATTCCGGAATTACTGGGTAATCGGTTTTATCGTTTTTTCTACCAGTATTTTTGCTGTTGTAGGTGAGCCGGTAACGCTGCTTGTCCTTGCCGGGGCTTTTAATGGGCTGATTCTTCCACTTACGCTCGGGTCCATACTTCTCGCAGCCCATAACCGAAAAATTGTTGGAAGCTACAATCATCCCCTCTGGTTGACAATTTTCGGATTTATTATTGTTGTTTTGACCGCTTATCTCGGTGTGAGAACCTTGATCATCTCCATTCCTCAGCTGTTTTAATCGAAAAAGTTTATAAACGTGAAAAACGGGAACACTTTTCGTAACAAATAATCCAAATGAGGTGAAAATATGGGTGAAAATAACGGTATGAGCGACAAAGTAAAAAGCAAAGTAAGCAAAGTAAAAGGTGAGGCAAAGGAACAGTATGGAAACGCTGCAGGGAATAAAGAAAAGGAACAGGAAGGGAAACAGGATAAAGTAAAGAGTGACTTCCAAAAGAAGAAGGGCGAATTTAAAGACAAACTGTAGGTTTTTTACTGAAAAAGCAGAATTTTCATTTTTCATAGAGGCGTCGTAACGATTACCGTTGCGGCGCTTTTGAACTGCTTCGGGATCCGGACTGTAAAAAGTGATATAATTTTTTTACAGGGCCACTCCTTCAGCCTCTGAGGGAAGTTCTTCGCAGAAGATTTTAAAATGGCAGTAAAAGCACGCTTAATAAAAGGTCTGCTGTTGTCAGTGGACGTACAGTAAAGGAGAGATAAAATGGCCGAGAAAATGAAAGCAGTAGGATTATACGAGTACCTTCCAGTAGACAACCCGAAAAGCCTTCAGGACGTGGAAGTGGATAAGCCTTCTGCTGCAGGAAGAGATCTTCTCGTAGAAATTAAAGCAGTTTCCGTAAACCCTGTGGATACAAAAGTAAGAGCTCCTAAAGAAGGACAGGAGGATGAACCGAAAATCTTAGGGTGGGATGCTTCCGGCATCGTCCGGGAAACTGGAAGTGAAGTAACGATGTTCCAGCCGGGAGACGAAGTTTATTATGCGGGAGCTGTAAACCGCCCGGGAAGCAACAGTGAATACCACCTGGTGGATGAACGAATTGTCGGCAGGAAACCGAACGCACTCAGTTTTTCGGAAGCTGCTGCCGTTCCGCTCACAACGATAACAGCCTGGGAAGCTTTATTTGAAAGGATGAATATTCCAAGGGATAAAGAAGGAAATAAAGACCGGAGTATTTTGATGATCGGTGCTGCCGGGGGTGTCGGATCCATAGCTGTTCAGCTGGCTGCTGAAGCAGGTCTTACAGTGATCGGAACAGCTTCCCGTAAAGAAACGGAAGAATGGACGCGCAGCCACGGAGCAGATTACGTTATCAATCATTATGAAAACTTCCGGGAGCAGCTTGAAAAGCATGGATTTCAGGAAGTGGATTATATATTCTGTATGAATGCGACGGAAACCCACTGGGAAAGTATGAGTGATGTCATTAAACCGCAGGGTAAAATATGTACGATCGTCGAAGCGAAAGAAAATTTGAACATGAATCTTATAAAAAATAAAAGTGTTTCTTTTCTATGGGAATTTATGTTTACAAGACCTGTTTATGAAACAGAAGATATGATCAGGCAGCATGAACTTCTGCAGGAGGCTTCGCAGATGTTCGATGACGGCACCCTGAAAACAACGGTGACTGAAAAACTCAGTGGCCTGCACGGAGAAAACATGCGCAAAGCCCACCAGATACTTGAAGAAGGCCGGATGATCGGAAAACTTGTAGTGGAAGTACAGACCCAGTAATTTCTACTGGCTTAAAACCTTTTCAGCTTCCGGTTCAGGACGTGTGTTTGAGCCTCGGAGCAGGGAAATGCGATTCTCCCGTTTAAAGGAATACCACTGCAGAGAACATGAACAGACAGGAAACGGGGAACCCTCATGAAAAAGAAAACAAACACGGCCTCCAGGGCAGCTGTATTGATCAGCACGACTGTTCTACTGCTGCTGAGCTTGTATTTATTAATCTCCTATTATTCAGAAGGTTCTTTTACAGGGGAGGATTCTTCAATCAGCTCGAGCCGGGAAGTTGGGGAAGATGAAATACCTTCCAGATTTATACCGGTTTATCAAGAGGCAGCGGCGGAATATGATGTGCCGTGGAAGCTGCTTGCGGCTGTTCATCGGGTGGAAACCGTATTCTCCACAATGGACACACTTGTCAGTCCAGTAGGAGCAGAAGGACACCTTCAATTTATGCCATGTACTTGGACAGGGTGGAATCACCCAAGCTGCGAAGGGCAGGGAGAGGGAGAGATACCTGAAGAAGAAAAAACCGATCCGGAAGCTATAGAAGAATACGGAGGGTACGGGGTGGATGGAAGCGGCAGCGGCGAAGCCGATCCCTATGATATCGAAGATTCTGTGTACAGCGCCGCGCATTATCTTGCCCGGTCCGGAGCTTCAGAGGGCCGCATTGAAGACGCGGTATATGCCTATAACCGGGCAGACTGGTACGTTGAGGATGTGCTTTCGTATATGTACCGGTATGAAGAAGGGTATGAAGAAGTCGAGCTCGATACAACGGCCGTGGACCATGTTTCATCGGAGTAATAACAATACGATGAAAAGTAAAAAGAAAAAGGCTGTCTACCGGGTAAGCCGGTGACAGCCTTTTGTGGATATTATGTTTCTTCGCTCCGTTTCGGAAGAATTTCTTCTCTTTCACTAGTGAACTTGTTCACCTCAGAGTAAAGCTTCTGTTGAATAAAATCGAAAGGATTACTCCCCTCTATTTTCAGACGCACGTCCTCTTTTTCTATAAGAACAAGACTGGGATAGGATTCAACTTGAAAGTGTTCGGCGGCTGCCTCGTTTTCACCAGCCGGCATGACGTGTGTTTCCATCGACGAAGGAGCATTTATAGCAAGAAGGGCATCAAAATAAGCATGATTTGCTTCGTCATCAATATCTTCAATAAACACTACGGCATGCAGATTATCCGAATCAGCAAGCTCCGGCAGTGAATCATAAATATTTTCCGAGCCGCACCCAAACGTGCAGACAATCATAAAAAGAAAACTGATAAAGATGATTTTCATGCAGATCTGCTCCTCCTTTCGTTATCTTTTCTATTCTTATCATAACTGCTGTGTATTGAAATAGGGGGATTGTCATACAACTATTATTACAATGTTATACATCTGCAAAGAAACGTAAAAATCTTTGGATATCTTTTGCGTTCCTATAACTCTTTGGAGAGGGAATCTGATCGTATTTTCGGACCGGAAAGGCTGTATACCTGTAATAAAAGTGCAAATAACAAAAGTATATTTCCATACAGGAACAAGTCAGATATAATGAAAGTTGATTCGTAAATCTAAATATTCATAAAATTCCGGAAGGGTGGCCACATCATTGAAAACGCGCGTACGTAAAGATATACCGGCGGAAGAAACATGGAATCTGGATGACTTGTTTGAATCACGGGAAAGCTGGATACAGGCAGAAGAGGAAATAAAAAGTAAGCTGGAAGAAATCGCGTCCTGGAAAGGAAACGTGGCAGAGAGTGCATCCGCACTGCTGCAGAGCCTGGAAGCAAGGGATCGTCTGCAGGAAGCGGTTATGAGATTCGCCTCCTATGCCAATCTTAAGGAAACGGCTGACGGGACAGATCCCGATAATCAAAAAGACAGTGCCCGGGCAGCAGGTCTTGGAGCCCGGGTGGAAAAAGATACAGCGTTTATTCCTTCAGAAGTTATGGAAATACCGGCAGAAAGAATCGAGCTGTTCATCAGGGAAGAGCCGCGGCTGGAGGATTTCCGCAGAATTTTAATGAGGTTCCTCGAAAAGAAACCTCACAGGCTGTCTCCTGAAACTGAAGAAGTACTGGCAGCTTTCGGAGAAGTACATAAAGCACCTTACATGATTTTTGAAAGAAGCAGAACTTCCGATATGCGTTTCCCGGCTTTTCAAACGAGTGACGGGAAAGAGCATGATCTGACCTTTAATAATTTTTCCAACTACGAAACCTCCCCGGATACAGAATTAAGAAGAAAAGCTTACGAAGCTTTCACCGGAGTCCTGCAGCAGTATAAAAATACATATGCGGCGGCGCTGTCGGTAGAAATCCGCAAACAGGTTATTGAATCCCGTTTGAGGGGGTACAGCTCTGTCACGAGCATGCTTCTTGATGAGCAGCAGGTTACGCTGGAAATGTATCACCGCCAGCTGGATACGATTCAGGAAACAATTGCACCTCATATGAGACGGTTTGCTGCGCTGAAAAAAAGAATGCTCGGGCTGGATAAAATGACTTTCAGTGATTTAAAAGCTCCTATCGATCCGGAATTTGACCCTGGGACTACCTACGAGGAAGCCGGCGGGATGATTCTTGAAGCGCTGCAGGTGATGGGACCCGAGTATATGGAAGTAATGAAGGCCGGCCTGGAGAACCGCTGGGTTGACCGGGCGGATAATGTCGGTAAAAGGTCCGGAGCATTTTGTGCGAGTCCTTACGGGGTGCACCCTTATATTTTAATGACCTGGAGTGATGCGATGAGAAATGCGTTTACGCTCGCCCACGAACTCGGTCATGCAGGACATTTCCGATTGGCAGGACAGTGTCAGCGCATTTCAAGCACGCGGGCATCCCTTTATTTCATTGAAGCACCTTCGACGATGAATGAGATGCTTCTGAGCCGGTACATCCTCCAGAATTCAGAAGACGAGCGGATGCACCGCTGGGTTATTCTTCAGTCTCTCGGTACCTATTACCACAATTTTGTAACACACATTCTGGAAGGGGAACTTCAGCGCCGGATCTACGAAGCTGCTGATCAGGACATTCCAGTCACGGCAGAGCTCTTAACCGAAGAAAAACAAAAAGTCCTGAAAGATTTCTGGGGGGAGGACGTGGAAATTGATGAAGGAGCGGGACTCACCTGGATGCGTCAGCCGCACTATTATATGGGGTTGTACCCTTACACTTACTCTGCAGGACTGACAGCCTCTACGGCAGCTGCAGGAAAAATCATTGAAGACGGGCAGCCGGCTGTGGACCGTTGGATCCAGGCGTTAAAAGACGGAGGCACCAAAACGCCGCTGGAACTGATGCAGACAGCAGGCGTAGATATGTCGACAGATGAACCGATCAGAGAAGCAGCAGCCTACGTAGGACATCTTGTTGACGAACTCATAAAAAGCTGCGAATAAAGAAGGCTTGGATCGTTCCAGGAGACCTTGATAATAAGCTATGTTAAAGTTCGCTGACCGCTGTAGGAACACTTCGCTTCCAACCGGCCTGTCGTAGAGGAGGTTTTCGGGCAGGCTGCGATCTATCCCCCAATCTCCGTCTTTCACGGGCTGCTTTCCGCTTCGTTTTTTTATAGAAAAAGAAAAGTTCTGCTTTTCATAAACGCTGCTCTTTTTTATAAAATCGATGCCCGGGCAGAGACTCCTGCAGAAGCGCGCAGATCCTCCCGGACGGAAGGACAGCCGCATGCAGCCTTCAAAACAACACGGAGTTTGGTTCTTACGCAAGGAAAGGGAAGATCCTTCTCTGCTGGTTTGTTTCATCAGGTCCTTCTATTGAAAATATCGGTAGAACGGATTTTATTATATGGAACTTATTTAGTCAATTTGGATTTAATAGAAGAAGCAGTTTAATTTCCCCATGTTTACGTAAGAACCCGGAGCTTTAACAGAGAGAGTCATGCAAAATTGCTGCAACATGATGGATGAAAACACCTTTCTCTATGGTTCGTTTTTCTATTTCCTGCTTTTCCCTTTAAAAGATGATAGAACGTGGTCGTTTTACCGGAAGCTGGTGTGGACATGGAGGGACTCCTGAGCGATGAAGGCCGAGCCCCACTCCATCCGACGGAAGAAGGATGGAATCAGCTGAGGCCGGCCCGCTCGGAAAGCCTCTCCGTGGAAACGAAAGCGAACGTTCATTTTTTATTTTCAAAGCAGCCTGATAATAAAAAAATCGTGTAAAAACAGCAGGGCAGACCTCCTCTTCTTCCTTTCATTTCAGCGGGACTGGTAAAATGATAAAATAAAGCTTGTAAACTTTAATGATGGGAGGGAGAGGCATGCATGAACGAAAGATGCTTCTGGTCCTTACTTTTACAGGATTTCTCGCCCTGGCTGTTGTGATGGGGATCGGAAGGTTTGCCTATACGCCGATACTCCCTTATATGGAGGAATCTCACCTCACAACGTTTCAGGCAGGACTTCTGGCTTCTGCCAATTACGCTGGCTATCTTGCGGGGGCATTCGCAGCAGCAAAAATGAACAAAAGTGTTTTACTCCTGCATGTGATGATATTAATCAGTATCGTTACAACAGCAGCGATGGGTTTTACATATTCTCAACCCTGGTGGTTCGGTCTGCGGTTTGTTTCCGGGGCTGCAGGGGGGATAGCCTTCGTGCTCGTTTCCAGTCTCGTACTGTCCCAGGTGCGGAGGAAGAGCTCAAGTCCTTACTACGCTGCGTTTTTATACGGAGGAGTAGGTTTTGGGATCTTTCTTTCCGGTATGTTTCTTCCACCGGTACTTGCACTCTTCGGCGGATGGGAATATGCCTGGATTATTCTTGGTGTAGTAAGCGCTCTGTTTTTTATTTTGATACTGCTCGGATTCCGTCCACAGTACGCAGGTAAAGATAAGCAGGAAGGCCGTATCAGACGAATGACGCGGCATGAAAAACAGCAGCTGCAGAGGCTTTACATCTCCTATTTCTGTCAGGGATTCGGTTATATTATTTTTGCAACGTTTATTATCGCCATGGTAGTTTCCACAACAGATATGGGATGGTCCTCTCCGTACGTATGGGCAGCTGCAGGGCTTGGGGCTCTGCCTTCCGCTCTTTTCTGGGCATGGCTCGGGAAAAAAACATCACTTTTAACGTCACTGCGTGCAGCGTACGTAGTACAGCTGGCCGGACTTTTAATACCGGTATTTACATCGCAGGAAGTCTGGATTCTTGTTAGTGCTTTCTGTTTTGGGGGGACGTTCATGGGAATCACGATGATGACTCTTTCATTTGCGGACCAGTCTTTTCCAAGACAGAGCCAGAGAGCTATAGGCAACCTGACCGGTCTTTATGGTATTGGACAGCTCCTCGGGCCGATTGCGGCAGCAGCGCTTCTTATTTTTGCTCCCTTTGCCGTCGTTTTTCTCCTGGCAGCCGTATTTATCGGAGCAGGACTGTACCAGCTGCAGCGGCTTGCTTTTAAACAGAAGGAGGTGAAAACACGTGCCGTACGTTAATATTAAAGTAACGAAAGAAGACGGAGGACTCTCCAAGGAAAAAAAGGCAGAGCTTATCGATGGGGTAACTTCCCTGCTCGAATCAAGCCTCGGAAAAAACAGAGCTTCCACGGTAGTGATTATTGACGAAATTGATACCGACAGCTATGGTCTTGGAGGAGAACAGATCACGGAAGTAAGAAAAAAAGGCAAGTAGAAAATCAGGGACGACGAAAAATTTTAGTGAATGAGGAAGCTGCTCCAGCAGATGGGGGCAGCTTTTTTATGCTGCATAAAAAAATCCGGAGTGTCCATTGCGTCAGCGTGAAGTTTTTTATACAGAAGCTTTTGTTTAATTGAAAAAGCTGCCTTGAAAATAAAATAGAGTAAGTAAGGACCGTCCGCCTTCGGTCCCATGGGGGAACAGGACCGGCTTCAGCTGATTTCTTCAGGCTAAACGGATCTTCAGCTCACCCTTTATCCCCTCGGAGGCCGGTCACGTGCCCTGCAGCTTCTGGTAAAAAAGAAAGATCAGAATCTCCCGTCTGAACATGTTTCGCACCTTCTGTTTAAACAGGAGGTTACATGACTGTAAAAGGGCATTGTCATTCATCTTGGTGCAATGATGCTGTATAAGCATCTCTGTTAAAGTCTAGTGCTGATAAATGCAGAAGACTTCGCTTCCACCCGCCCTGCGTGGAGGAAATCTCCTTTTCCCACGAGCCGGTTTCCACTTCGTTTTTTCTTTCATGAAAGAGACATTCTTCTGCTTATGATGAACAACCAGCAAAAAGCCGCAGGTACTCCAATAACAATCCGGAGATTAAACAGAGCCAATTGAAAAACCCTGCCGGACGAAGGTTCGGCAGGGTTTCGCTTTTATAGAGACGTACTCCATCAATATTTTATCCAGACTTACTTTTTCTGAGCAGCAGGCTTTAAGTCAGCCACCGGTGTAATTGGCTGGATATTTTCACGGTTTGCCAGGAATTCAGGACGGGGTGCTTTGTCACTGAACGGCTCGACGAGTTTGTTTTCAATCGAGTTGTATACGAAAAATACGTTACTGCGCGGATAAGGAGAAATATTACCGGCAGACCCGTGCATTGTGTTGCAGTCAAACAGAAGAACAGAACCTGCCGGACCGGTAGCGCGGTCGATACGTCCGCCCGCCTGTTCTACGAGCCACTCCATGCTTCCTTCATCCGGGACGCCGACTTCCTGCTTCTGAAGGGAGGACTTGTAGTTGTCTTCCGGTGTTTCGCCCGCTGTGGAAACATACCAGTTCTGGGAGCCTGGAACGAGCATGAGCGGCCCGTTGTACTCGTAGTTATCCGTCAGGACAATGGAACAGCTTAATGCTCTCATGCGCGGCATGCCGTCCTCTACGTGCCACGTTTCGAAGTCTGAATGCCAGTAGAATTCCTTCCCTTTGAATCCAGGCTTGAAATTAATACGAGACTGGTTAATATAAACTTTGCTGCCAAGAATCTGCTCCACTACTTTTACGAGACGCTCGTTTCTGGAAAGTCTTTCAAAAAAGTCACCGTCTTTATGGACCTCGAATATTGAACGGATTTCGTTACTGTTCGGCTCTTTAATGACGTCTGGACCTTCTTTATCTTCGTGAGCCTTCATCGTCGACTGCAGTTCATCCTTCAGCAGTTCCAAATCTTCATTATCAAAAAATTTCTCCAGCATAATGTAGCCGTTCTCTTCATAAAAATCAACCTGCTCCTTGGATAGAGGGCCGTTTTCTGCTGCTTTGCTGTCATGAACGACAGGGTCCTTCCGCTCCATAATTTCGGGTTTACTGTTTACACGTGATGGATAAATATCTTTGACCATTTTGTAATCCTCCTTGAAAATTTAAATTGAATTTTCGTGAAATAAACGAATATATCACCTATTTACTTAACAAGAGAGTGAAGAAAAACATCACACCTTTCCTTAATTTTCCATAAAAGGCTCATTCACCTATTGTGGCTTGTACCCTTACAACTAGTAAATAAACAAAATTAAAATTAATTAGGAGGAAAGACTACAAAAAACAAGTTTATTAGATCGAAAAACCTATTAATTATTATGGGAAATAGCGTATCATAGGCATTAAGAATTAAATAGAAAGTTTGCGTATAGTTATATTAAGAAAACAATTGATAAAGGACGGCCTCGACACAAAACTCTGATCACGAATTTGCAGAAGACATTTAAGGAAAATAATTTTATTATTTGGTGTAAAAAACCGGAGTTTAATAAATCAAAAACAAGGGTGTAGTAGTATTAATAATACTATGAAGACATTTTGAAAATTTCAGTGCTGCCGGAAAATTGTCTTGTTATTTATAGAATATGAATATTTAGACAAATTGATAACTGCCACAGGCAGGTAGAGGAGAGAATGAAATGCGGAAACGGGTAATTACTTTCTTCATGTTGCTTTTTATCACTTTTTTAATTCTTCTGCCGATAAGCAGAAGCCAGTCAAAGAAAGCACCGAGTGAAAATACTGACATGTTTTCATCCTCCAGAAAATTCAGCAGGAAGAAATTCGATAAAAAAGTTATCAGAGCCGTTAAAAAAAGTGTACAAAAGTCAGACGATTCTCCTGAATTCGATTCTTCTATTTCTGCCATGCCGTTGAAGGAAGTAATGGATAAGTACTTCCAGGGAAGTGGGAAGAGACTGACTGGCCCTGAGGTGCGGGAGGCGGTGGAACGAATTTATCGAATCGACGTAAATTACGTTTCAAAAATGAATTATGGAAGCTCGCTATTCACTTATGGAAGGGAAATTATGGAGCCGGTGAGAGTGTCGCTGGGTCTTCCAATTCACAGTCATGAAAGAGACAACGAAATTATGAGGATGAGTAAAAACGAGGTGCTGGACCGGGTGCTTAAGTCTTCCGGGTTTCAAATGAAAGGGTGGGAAGTGCGAAGAATTATCAATCATATTTACGGTATTAATCTGGACGGGATTTCAGCACTCGAGAATTCCGGGATTGGCATATTCTCAAAAGGTCAGTGGATTATCCGGAGCAGCCGGGATTTGTTTGTTATAGCCTCAAGCCCGGACGATGTTGAAATTTATGTATTTACAGCCCCTTTCTACCGTAAGTACTACGGCCAAAGAGGCATTCCAAAAACACTGGCTCAGGATCTTGAAAAACTGGAATTTGTATATGACAAGACACACGGACACTACAAGTGGTTCAATCCGACTGGAGAATCTGCTCCTGATGTTTTTAAAACAGAGGCTATCTCTTCATTATTAAAAGAAATAAAGAATGTGCATGACCGGGAATAAATTAAGTCAGGGCTGCCAGGAATGATCCAGATGGCAGCCCTTCGTTTATTGATTGGCGGAACACCTTTCCAGCAGAGCAGCTGTCCTGATAAAACAATGCCTATGAACAGCACCGGTTTATTAATGGTCACTTCGTTTTTATTCGAATATCTTTCAGAGTGAGGAAGGCGGCGGTCAGTATAAAAAAGGCTGCACCGGTAATCAGGAGAAGAATAATACCTGCCGGGAGATTAAGGGGCTGCAAGCCTGTCAGGAAAGTATCCGATGCCCATAAATAGTTTTCAGCAAATAAAAGCACTACACTAAAAACGACAAATCCGGCACCGATAGCTCCGCCGAACCGGTAAAAAGCTCCAGCGATAAGCAATCCTATAATGTAATAAAACCAGATCGTCAAAGCGAATACAAAAAAACCTGTTATCCGGGCGGCTTCTCCTTCAAATGGAAAAGAAGCTGTTAAAACAGTCTGGAGGTCAAAAAGAGAAAGTAGAAAATAGCCTATTACTGTCATTATATAAACCGCAGCTGCGAGCAGACCGGAGATGAAAAAGGAAACGGCTGCACTTCCTGCAACAAAAAGTTTTCTCGTCTGTCCATGTCTGACGAATAATTCCAGAAAAATAAACACAGTAAGGATTCCGGTTATCAGCATGTAAATCTTCGCAGGCTGATGGGAAGCTTCTACAAATGGGCTGAGCATCAGCTCTGCGTCCGGCAGCAGAAAGTAAAGAAGGTAATGGCCGGCCCGAAGAAAAAGCAGGATAAGTAAAAGCCAGGAGGCCCATTTCAACTGTTCCCGGAACATATTTTTAATGGCTCTATTTCTCCCCATATTTATCCTCCTCCCTCGTAAGCTGAGTAAATATTTTCTGCAGGGAAAGAGACTGTACTTGAAGACCCTTTTCTTCAGCTTTATTTATAAAATCACCGGTAATCGTACCGTATACTTCCACGGTCATCGTACCGGCGCTCAGCTTCTCACCGGCCGTAGGGTAATCCTGTGTAAATGCTTCAACCTCTGCAGCGGGACCTTTAAGCAGCACTCCCTGGGATACGAGGTGATGATAAGGCGTATTTAAAATAATTTCTTTATGATGAAGAATGACTACTTCATCAAACAAATGCTCTGTCTCGGAAATTAAATGAGAAGAAAGAACAAATAGACGCGGGTGGCTGCTCTGCTCCTTCAAAAGCTCCTCGTAAAAAAGTTCCCGGGAAGGGGCATCCATATTCGGAAACACTTCGTCAATTAACGTAACAGGTGCCCTTGACGCAAGTCCGAGAATGAGCTGCAGTGCTGCAGCTTTTCCGCGGGAATATTTCTTTACCGGGCGGGAGAGCTGGAGGTTCATCATATCTGCAAGATGAAACGCATATTCCACATCGAAATGAGGGCGGTAGGCAGCCGTTTCTTTAATTTTTTTCTCGCCCGTCTGGTAATCGTCATGATAATCTTCCCAATACACGAAATAGATCAAAGGCATTAGAGAAGCATTTTCAAAAAGAAGCTCTTCTCCATACACTACTCTGCCGCGGGAAGGTTTTTGAAAGGAGGCCAGCAGCTCCAGAATGGTAGTCTTACCCATGCCATCCCGCCCGAGCAGCCCGTATATACGTGGAGATTCGAATTGCAGTGTAACCTGCCGGAGAATTTGCTCTTTATCGTATTTCACGTCTACGTGATCCAGTTTCAAAGGTCTGCTCATACATACTCCCTCCTTTGTCTATCACTAATTTCAGTATAAAGGAGGCGGCTGAGAAATCAAGAAATTGGAGGAACATGGAATAAAAAGGCTGTAAATGGGTCTCGTTGCATTTTTATAAAGTTATGTTTAAAGAAAATTGTTGATTACGAAAAAAACTTCACTTACTGTCTCCATCTATCAACCTGGAGCTTCAACCGGGACACTCCCGCAGAACTACCGCACAATGACAACAGCAGTCTATCACCGTTGAATGACTGATTTTAATCCGCCTGCTTCGTCATGAGCAGGAAAGGGAGTCGTATGTTTAAAGGAAGATGCAGGAGCCATGGGGGACTCCAAGTCGACCGGGCACGCCTGAAAAGCCTGCCCCTGTAAACAAAGTCAGACTTTCTTCTTAGCTGTGGTTTATTTTTAAGGCAGCATATAAAAAAGGCATTTTTTCCGGAAGTACCCCGGGGTCTGCGTGTCACTTTAAGTGATATTTTGCACTTTATTTAAGTCCTGTTTTGCATGAAAAAGCTATCTTTCCTCTTTTATTGGAAGATAGCTTGTATGTTTATTTTGTACCGATCACCAAGCTGTCACGGGCGGCCTCCACTACTTCGGTGGTAATCGATGTAAGGTGATTGATTTCTAGAATTCGTTCGATTTGGGTAAATAGCCGTTGAATGAGACGGAAATTTCCGTTCGTGATTTTGATGATACTCGCTATGGCTTCATAATTTGAAAAGTCCTCTAAATTAACCGATAAGCCAAGCTCTTCCCATTTATATGTTAATAAATGATGTGTTTCATTCTTGCTTAATCGATTAAACTCATGAGCAAATCCAATTCTGGAATACAGTTGCGGATAACGGGATAGCTTTTTTTCGATACCTGGCATGCCGATAAATATCATCGCTATATCATTTTGATCGTAAAGATCACGGAGATGTTCTAAGCTCTGGACTTTTAATCGATCAATTTCGTCTATGATTAACAAGTCAATATTATCAAAAGCTTGGTGAGAGAATTGTTCTTTTTCTCCTGTACTCCTAGCATGGTAAATAGACTTTACCATATGCAGTGTCGTATCCATAAACGCAATATCCGATGTCATTTTAGAAGCGCGGACTGCAGGGGCTGTACAAAAAAGGGTACGGCAATCGAATATCTGCTCATCAGCGTTCCTTCCCAACGAATGATTTTTTTTGATGGTGATTTG
>PWLM01000244.1 GCA_003560495.1 Bacillus sp. (in: firmicutes)
GAGCAGCTAAATGGTATGTATTTCACCTCCTGGAAAGTTTTTCTGCTCTGATATTAGAATTTTACAATTTTTTTGACATTATTGCCATTCAACTTGAAAAAATAAGTCGATATCCCCATATGTTCCGATATTCGAAATAAATCACAAAATAAATCATTGAAAGTCTCATAAATTTTTTGCAGTGAGGCACTTGCGATAGAGTCGGCAGCTTTTGAAGTGCAAAAAAACCGGCCCCGAGAATTTGGGGGCCGGTTCAGTTTACTTATGCACCTGGGAGTTGGCTTCTCTTGATACTTCTTTAGATTTTTCGTATTCCTTTTCCCGTTTCTTTTCGACAGTAATTTTCTTATCAAGAGATCGTTCATAACCTTCCATACTGTAGCCATGGTTACTGTGCATGCTTTTTTCAATAATTTCGTTCGATTTCGAACCCAATGTTGTGTCCTCCTTAGGATAATTGTTAAATGATGGTGTTATCCTCCGTAATCCCCGCTGTTTCCATAGTTAAAACGTTACCAGAAAGATTTGAGTCCATTGACTTATAATAGCAGCGAATATTGAGAAATTGGTCCTTCTACTTGTTAAGGCCACCTGTCTTAAAGAAAGGTATAGCAGCTAGCTGGAGATAAAATTCATGAATATAACGCAGATCACTTGAAGGAATTAATATTCAAGATAGAGGTTTATTGAAGATCAAAAAGAGGAACTGTCATACATAATACTAAAGAGAGGGGGCATTTTTCATGCTTCGGACAATTTTAATGGTGATCGGCGCACTAGTAGTGATCAGTTTAATTATCAGCCTGCTATAATATATAATTTTCCAGGATGTTCCTTAATAGAAGGAGCATCCTTTATTCGTTACCGGAATAAATTTATACAGGCCTTTTAAGGGCAGCGGTTTCTACTGCTTTTTGAAGCCGGTGTACTTGTTGATTCTTAAGCCGCTGTTTCAACTGCAGAACAGGTTGCAAAAAAGTAAGTTATGCGGTGAATCCTCATGGAAGATATGCTATGATAGCATGGAAGTACAAGGGTAGAATCAAAGGAGGATGCCGGGTGGCAGAAGAACAAAAGAAAAAGAAAGGCTCATGGCTGGTACCTATTATTGCAGCAGTCGCAGTAGCTTTCATTGTACGTTCATTTATTGCGGCACCTTACGTAGTCGAGGGAGCCTCTATGGAACCTTCCCTATATGATAACGACAGAATACTGGTGAACAAAACAACTTCCTGGATGGGAGAATTTGATCGCGGGGACGTTGTAATTATTGAAGGTGAGAACAACAGGCACTACGTTAAACGTATAATCGGTCTTCCAGGTGAAACGGTTGAAATGCAGGAAGGCGAATTGTATATAGATGGAGAACAGATTGAAGAGCCATACGTCAACGAACTGGCAGACTACGCAGAACAGATTGAGGAAACATCTGTAGAAGAGGAAGAGTACTATGTGATGGGAGATAACCGGGGGAACAGTCTTGACAGCCGGAACGGACTCGGTAACATCCCGGAAGAATATATTGTCGGCCGGTCCATGGTTGTGTTTTTCCCTCTCAGCAACATGCAGGTTACAAATTAAATACTCTTCCATGGAACTATTACAAGTATCAGAACAAGCCTGACAGCCCCGCTTCAAAATATGAAGCGGGGCTGCTTAAAGGTGTACTGGATATTAAAAAGTAACTGTATCGCTGCTTCGTTTTTTAAATAAACAGTTCATTGTCAGGCAGAATCGGCGAGCTCTTTTTCTTCCCGTTTTGCATAAGCTCTTTTGGATAAAACGACACCGATTTCATACAATGCTACAAGCGGTACAATCAATAATATATCGGACACGAAATCAGGAGGTGTAATAACTACAGAAATGACAATGAGAAGAAAATAGGCATAGCGCCTGGATTTCTTCAGAATTTCCGGAGTCAGAACACCGAGAGTTGTTAAAAACATAATAACGAGCGGAAGTTCAAAAATGAATCCTATCGGAAGTGTAGACATTAATAAAAAGTGAAAATACTCCCGGGCGGTTATCATCATATCAAAATGTATGTTGCCGATTCCAAGCAGGAATTGATAGGCGAGTGGAAAAATCACCATGTAGCCGAAGGTAATACCTATAATAAAACAAAGAAACACGGCTGGAATGTAGGTGAGAGTAACTTTGCTTTCCCGCTCAGTCAAACCCGGCCGGACGAAACGCCAGATTTCAAAAGCGAGATAGGGGACGGACAGCCCGAGTGCAATCGAAAAAGCAACGATAAAGTAAATTCCCAGGACGTCCATCGGCCCGAGCATTACGAGCCGATCGTCCACAATTAACGACGGAATAAGCTGATGTACAAAAACGAGTGTGACAAGAAATAGAATACCGAACACGGAAAGCGAACGGATAATCATGCTGCGAAGAGCTGTGTAATGCTCCAGAGCTGACTGCTGGGGCAGCTCTTCAACAGTTTTAGGCCCCGGCATTTTTGTCACTTCTTTCCTCCGTTTTCTTTTCCTTCTGTTCCGCAGTTTCTTTTGTGTCCGTTGTTTCATCTGAGTCGTCACTCATAATTTCTTTTGTTGATTTCTTGAATTCTGCAAGTGTCTGACCAAAAGCTGATCCGATTTCCGGGAGCTTTTTCGGGCCGAAAATAATGAGGGCAATCACGAGGATCAATATTAGTCCCGGGATGCCGATAGAGCCGATAGAACCCATGTTTTTTTCCTCCCTTCTTTAATTATGTGCGCATTTTCCGCGATGGTTTTTTTGCTTCCACAAGCTGGCCGCCGCCGTTGTCTAAAAACTCCTGAATACCTTCAGCGCATCGGTAGGCAAGCGCTCCAACCGTACCGGTAGGATTGTAGCCGCTGTTATGGGCGAAAGCAGATGCGCCTGTTACGAACAGGTTATCATAATCCCACATCTGGTTGTAGTTATTGACCGCTGATGTTTCCGGGTCTTCTCCCATAATAACTCCCCCGGTGTTGTGAGTTGTCTGATATGGTACGATATCGTAATTGCCGATTTCGTTATCGACATCTACATGATCAGCCCCCATTTCTTCCATAACTTCACCGAGCACCTGTCCACAGTATTCAGCCATGTTACGGTCCTGGTCGGTAAAGTCATACGTCATCCGGAGAAGAGGATCACCATACCGGTCGGTATAGGTAGGGTCCAGATCCAGGTAATTATTCTGGGAAGGAAGAGATGAGCCCTGCAGACGCAGATTCAATGAGCGGTTAAAGTATTTCAGTGACTGTTCCTTAAAGTCACTTCCCCATGACGGAGTGCCGTTCGGTACCGGGTTGCTGTTGATCGGTCTTCTGCCGGTCTGGGTAATAGCAATTTCTCCGCCGTGGAGAAAATCGAGATCGCTGTGGTCGAAGTTGTCTCCGTTGTAGTCGTCAAAAGCAGCGCCAAGTGATCCGGCTCCCATAAACGTATTGAATTTTTCGTCTTCAAAAAATCCATTGGCAGAAGCCATCACCTGGTAGCAGTAATTTTTGCCGATAACACCTTCACCGGTTTCCGGGTCATAAGGTGTGCCTACTTCTGAAGTGAGCAGAAGACGCACGTTATTAAGCACGTAGCTCGTTACAGCAACAACATCAGCCGGCTGGATAAATTCTTCGCCGGTTTTAGTGTCGACAAAGAGGACACCGGTCGCCTCGCCGTTTTCTGTTAGTATCCGCGTAACGTTGGAATTAGTCCGGATTTCAAAGTTGCCGGTTTCCTTGGCTGTCGGAAGCACGGTGACGATCGGATCGGCTTTTGCCCCGTAGTCACAGCCGAAACGCTCACAGAAGGCACAGTACTGACACTCATACAGCTGCTGGCCGTCCGGGTTCTCGTAATTTTCCGTCAGGTTGGCAGAAGGCATGTGGAAAGGGTGGTAGCCGAGGTTGCTGGCTGCCTCTTTAAACATACGGATCATTTTTGTTTCTGCCATTGGAGGGAGGGGATAGCTGTCAGATCTTGGTCCGCCGAGAGGGTTTTCTTCTCCTGCAATCCCGCACGTTTTTTCAAAACGGTCATAGTAGGGTTCCAGTTCATCATACGTAATGCCCCAGTCCTGCAGGGTCATATAGTCAGGAATTTTATCTTCTCCGTACCGCTCTTCGGTCTGAGAGCGGATTTCGAAGTCATATGGGAGGAAGCGGTATGTCTGGCCGTTCCAGTGCACCCCGGAACCCCCGAGATCTGTGCCGAGAAGGAAAGATCCATGTCTTCTCATAGGCAGTGCTGTCATATCACGGTTGTTTCTGAAAGAAATCGTTTCTTTGGACAGGTCCTGCATCATTTCGTACCGGAGAGCGTACCGGAGTTCATCTTTCTGGTGAAGATAGTCTTCGAGTGTTTTTTCTTCCCCGCGTTCGAGCCCTTTGACCGTGTAACCGGCTTTCGTCAGCTCTGCAGCGATAATACCAGCTGTCCAGCCGACGCCGACGGTTACTACGTCCACGCGTTCTAATTCTGTAGGCATAAAATGTTCAGCTCCTTAACTGCTATGGTGGTCATGAAGACTGACAGGGTCAATATCATGAAATTCTTCATCTTCAATTACATCGGCGTAAGCCATCTGTGCTCCTGGGAACTCTTTCATCTGCCATCCGCGCATGCCGCGGTTGCCTCCGTAAACCGGATCGCAGTAAGCCCCTTCCATTGTCGCCACCACAAGCGTGGAGAAAAACTCGCTGGAGGAGAAGCCGTTCATGTTAATATCATCGTTTTCAAGTGCGCTAAGTATTTCATTCTGCTGGCCGGTATCTTCTAAGTCAAAAAAGTTTTCACCAAACTGATCCTGGCTGATGGCATTTACTCTGCGGACGCCCTGAAGGAACATATCTCCCCTCGGAACACGCGTCTGGGAACCCTGGGTGTCAGCACCCTCCGCAAAAGGTCCGTCCATGTATTCCTTCGCATTCATGCCCCACGGTCCTGCGAGCTGTCTGTCAATATAATACGGGACGCCAAGCTCGATGGCTCCAGGGCCGTTGTCATCCTCCGGAAAAATGCGCTCAGTCATGGAACGAAGCACGTTAAAGTCCTGCTGGCGCTTAAAAAACACGCGGGCTTCCATCCGGTTTTCGGTATCTCCGTTCGTGCCGTTGGTGTTCTGGGCATTCTGTTGATTCGTATCGGCTGTTTCGTCACCCGTCTGGTTGCCGATAACACCGCCCAGCAGCCCTCCGCCTAAGGCGCCGGCTGCCACGAGTCCTGTATTTTGAATAAACTTCCGTCTCGTCATGCCATCCTGATTATTGGAATCTTCTGCCATTTTCACTCCCCCTTTTCTAATACATGATTGAAAAAATAAAAATAGGGTATAGCCCTATTTCCTATAACTGTTTCCTTTATAAGTCCCTTTCAAACGTGATTATGAAAAAATATAGTAAAATATCAATTTTTATGAGGGAATTTGTGATTAACGGGCAGAAAATCCAGACTTCCACTCTGGTTCTTGAATATAAAAGATGTTAAAAGCAGGGAAGTGAAAAAGAAATTTTAAAGTGAAGTAAACGAAAGAGCCGGCAGAAATTCTTCATGAAAAATCCCGGTGAAAATCTACCCATTCTAATCCCTCTTAACGTAGGGGGATGTATGTTATAATTACAATCGTTGTAATCGAATTCACTCGTTAAAGGACGGTGTCAGAATGATCACGGAAGAACAAGTAAGAAAAGTACTCGAGGATATTAATGATCCTCATTTGCATACATCGCTGACAGATCTTGACGCGATTAAAGAAGTAAAAATTAAAGAAAATCTTCTCAGCCTGAAGCTTGCTATTGCTCAGCCGGGAACAGCGGAACAGATGCAGCTGCAGCAGGAAGTAGTGACTGCACTGAAAGAAGCCGGGGCGGAATCAGTCGGTCTCCGCTTTGAAAAGCTGCCGGACAGTGTCATTGCAGAACACGGATC